>JBAUDS010000091.1:0-4203 GCA_049678185.1 Thermoanaerobaculia bacterium | reverse complement strand
CCCTTGCCCTGCCGGATCGTCACCCACCCACGCTCGCGATCGAAATCGTAGAGATCGAGGTTGACGAGCTCCATCCGACGCATCCCGGTCGAGTACAGGGTCTCCACGATCGCGCGGTCTCTCAATCCCAAAGGTGTCGAAAGGTCGGGTGTGCGGAGGATCTGCTCGACCTCGGAGACCGTGAAGCTTTCGGTCGGCAGCCGTGGCGGCCTCCGCGGCAGGATGATCTCCGAGGTCGGGTTGTAGAGGAGGTACCGCTCCCGGGTCAGCCACTTGAAGAAACTGCGCACATGGGTAAGGCGACCCATCTGGGTCTTGAAGCCCAGCGGGCGGCCGTTGTCGCGGCGGTAGTGGTAGATGTATCTCTGGTAGCGCTCGACGACCGAGCGCGAGACATCGGCCGGGCGCACGATCCCGCGCTCTTCGCACCACTCGGCAAAGGTACGCAGAAGCCGTCGCGCCGAAACGACGGTATTGGGCGAGTAGTTGTGGACACTGATCCACTCGAGATAGCGGGCGATCAAGACCTCGAAGCCGCGCGGGTCACTCGGGTCCCCCACCGGTGGCCGCTCCGGCCAGCGCGACATCTCACCCCTCCCGGGCCGGCCGAGCAGCTAAAGGGAAAAGCTCAGGGGGAGGACCCGCGGCCGTGTACGACCGCGCGGGGGTTTCTTCGACCCGGGACGTGCTCTCCGAGGGATCCGCGGGAGATGCAGCGGAAACCCCCGTGGCGACAGGCTGATCGCCGCTCCCCAAAGACCCCCCAAGGGGGGCCCATTGGCCACCCAATGGGCCCCCAAACTCCCTCTTCTCTCCCCCCAAACTCCTCTCCGGGCCCCCCAAACTTCCGGTCGTAGATCGAAGAGCCGCCGAATCGAGAAGACCGGTGAGAAACGGTTGGCCGCCCTCGCCCTGGCCGTTGTAGACAAGCTCGTAGACGAAGCTCTGACCGCGGCCGCCGCGGTGGACGAGTACGTACTCGAGCTCGACCAGACGATCGAGATGCACCCGCACCTGGTCGTAGGACCACGACGTCGCCTCGCAGACCTCCCGCCGCATGAAGCGAAAGTCCTCGCGCTCGAGCCCTTGGCTCTCACACACGCGGCTCACCATCTCATCGAGCACCCCGAGAAACCTCCGGGTCTGAGGCGGCAGCTCGTCCAGGGAGCGACCCAGCACCTCGTGGGCCAGGCGGTTGGCGATCTCGATGTCGGCAAGCTCGACCTCCAGGTACTCGAGGGCTTTGCCGTGACGCTCGACCCTTTTGACCTCCCGCTGGTGCTGGTGCAAAAGCGCAATGGTGTCGATCAAAGCGAGGTACTTCTCGTGATCCCGCCGGGTGCGGATCTGGGTGTCGAGGAAGGTCAAGCGCTCGGCATAGGGATTGACGACGGGAAGAGATCTCAAGAGCCGCTGGGCGTTTTGATGGCACCGGAGGATTCGCCGCCGATCCTCTCCCGCCACGAGCCCCGCGAGCGTCCGCTCGCCGCGCTGCCGGCGATGGATCGCCCGCGTCTGCTCCCGGTCTTCGTCCACCGTCAAAACGAGACACCGGTTCAGAAGCTCCTCGTCGACGTCGATCGCGGTGGTGGTGAGAAAGATCGCTACCGGACCCTCGACCCGGTACTCGTGAGTCACGAGCCGGCCGGTCTGAGGGTCCTTCCCCGTCGAGGCGATAGTCAGCTGCCCTTCGCTCTGGAGAAGCTTCAAGGCGTACGAGGCCCGCTCGGCGCCTTCCTCCTCAGCAATGGCCAGGACCTTGTGCCGGAGATCGGCCTCGCCGAGATAAAAGAGCGACTGCCCCGTCATCGCCGAATAGGCCACTCTTTCCTCCGGTGGTACGAGCTCCAAGATCGCCTCCATCAAGACGGATTTACCCGCCGCCGAGGAGGACTGGACGATGACCGCCAGGGGACGATCGAGCTTGCGTGAGATCGCAGCCAGATAGCCGGTGAGCTTGTTGGTCTCCTCACCGACGATGCCGCAAGCCTCGAAATCCGCGAGGATCCGCTCGAGGAGCTCGGGGTCGCGTAAAAGCTTTAGAGCCTCCCGGCGCTCGCTCTCTGAAAGCTCGACGGGGGTCGCTTCCTTCGGGGCCAGGGCTTTCTGGATCTGCTCGTCCTGGAGCTCCTCGAGTTTCAGGAGCACTCGCCCTAAGTCGCGCTTGACCACCTTCGGCTCGACCCCGAGCTCGATCGCTGCCTGCTTCACAAACTGCCCCCGATGACGCGCCGAGTAGAGATCCAAGGTGTCGACATGGAAGCCCTCCCCGCGAGAGGCAAAGAGATTCACCTTCAAAACATCGTAGGAGAGGTTGCGCTCCAGACCCCGCACCCGATAGCGGCGATCACCGACGGGCAAGACCACCTCCTGGGGTCTGACCTCGACTGAGAGCTCAGGCTGGGGTGAGGTCGGCACCAGTGATGCGGGAGAGTCTTGAGCGACTAAAGGAAGAGATGAGGGCTCTTCGGACGACACGCCCTCGGTCCCGGGGTCGATCGGGGTCGGCCCACCCTTTTCTTCTTTAGCTGCTTCCAGGGTGAGAGGCTGTTGTTCGGGGGGCTCGCCCTCCCCCATCCAGACGGCTTTGCGTAAGACCAGATCGAGGCTCTTCTCAGCCGGTGAGACCTTGAGAGCAAACTCGTTGGCGTCCATACCACGCGGAAACTCGACCCGGAAGCAGGCAATCCCTTGGGCGAGGAGCTTCTCGGCCAGAGCCTTGGCAGCCCGGGCGCCTCCCTCGTCCCGGTCGTAGGCCATCAAGACCCGCTCGACGCGACACGCCTCGAAGGCCTCCTCGTGCTCCCGGGTGAATCCTTCGATGCCGTAGCTCGCCGTCACATTCCGGAAGCCGGCCCGCCAGAAGGTCAGAGCATCGATCAGCGACTCGCAGAGGATCACCTCCTTCGACGAGGCGAGGCCCGAGAGGTTGAAGACCCCGCGGTGGGGACCCGGCAGATAAAGATGCCAGGGAGTGCCCTTCCGCAGATCCCGCCGGATCTTGCGACCGTAGATCTCGACCACCCGGCCTTCCCGGTCGAAGACCGGAATCACCAGTGAGCCGTTGAAGTGCTCGTGGCCGCTCTGACGCAGGATGCCGATTCTCTGGAGCCGCTGCCGGACCTCCTGACCCGCCTTCGCGTCCCGCGACGGCAGCCGATAGCCCAGAGTCCGGTTGGCGTAGCCGAGCTGAAAACGATCGATGAGCTCGGGATCCGCGAGACCGCGGCTCTTAAGATAATCCAAGGCCTCGGGGCTCTCCTTCAGAGTCTCGTGGTAGTAGCCGACGACCTGGGCCAAGAGCTCTGAGTCCTCGGTCTCGAGCTCGACCGGCGACGGCAGCTTCGGCACCGAGGAGTGCTTCGGAGGTTTTCTCTGAGAGACGGCTCGAGACGGAAAATCCTTCCGCAAGAGCTCGACCGCGTGCCGGAAGGAGACTCCTTCGGCCTTCATCACCCAGTCGATCACCGAGCCCCCCTGCCGGCACGCCCCCAGGCAGTGCCAGAGGTTCTTCTCCGGTGAGATCACCAGCGACGGCTCGTGGTCGTCGTGGAAAGGACACAAGCCCAAAAGGTCCTTGCCGTGCCGCTTGAGCTCCACCCCGCGAGCCGCGGCCAGCCGCTCGACGCTAACCTGCCGCTTTAGCTGTTCGAGCTCTGCGTCTGGGATCCGGGTCATCGCGGGCTCCTCAGGCGATGCTTGTCAAGAGGGTTGACGAATGGCGCATTGATAGCGTGTTGCAGTATAGCTCTCTATAGCCTATACTGTCAACGCCAGCCGCCTCAAACCGCCGCCACCCAAAACCCGGCCTACACTGGCCGCATGCGACGGCAAAACCAGACGGCCAAGGCGGGAGTCCAGGATCTCTTGAAAAGCTTCAGTGGAAGGCTGCGAAATCTACGCGAGAGGCGGGGCCTCTCCCAGCAGGAGCTCGCCGACATGGTCGGTATCCACTTGAGTCAGCTCGGACGACTCGAGCGTGGCGTCAGCACACCTTCCGCTGAAACCGTGCTCGCCCTCGCACACGCTCTACGTGCCACTACCGATGCGCTGCTGCGAGGCGACCGCTCCGGCGAGCAGGAGCTCGCCATCGGCAATGTCCGACTCTTTGAGCGCTTCCGAGCGCTGGAGACCCTCGACCGCGATGAGCAGGAAACCGCCATCAAGCTCATCGACGCCCTCGTCGCCAAGCAAAAGGTCAAA
>JBAUDS010000090.1:0-27986 GCA_049678185.1 Thermoanaerobaculia bacterium | reverse complement strand
GAAGCTCCAGACGCCCTCCCGGGTGCCGGTAAAGCGGAACTTCCAGGTGGTCCCTCCGGCGTAGAACATCTCCGTGGTCCGTGTATCGCCGCTGGCGTGGCCAAAGGTCACAGTGGCGACGAGGTCGAAGGGGTTGCCGCTAAAGGTGGGATTCTCCGCGCTCCATTCGAGATGGGGAGCCCAGAGCGTGGTCTCACGGTCGAGAGGGCTGGCAGCCGGGAGGTCGGTGGAGCGGGGACGCGAGTTGCAGACCGGAAGCGCGGCGACGAAAAGGACGAAGAAAAAGAGGAGACGCTTCCACACACCCATGGGCTCCAACCCTCTAACTCTAGGCGTCTTAGCAGGCTAGTCGCTAGGGAATGTCAACATCTTCTATCCGCTCACAGGCGCCCGATCTCATCGGGCTTGTGACCGCTTCCACAGGAATGGAGCAGACCCGGCCACTAGACTTGTTGGGGAACATGCTTCGAAGACCTCTGATTCCTGTGGCCGTCACCCTCCTCGTCGCTTGCTGGATCGTGGGCGAAACCGTCGCCGATTTTCCTCCCGATGCGCCCAAGAAACAGGGACACAATACGGATATTCTTTCCACAGATGCTCCTCGAGAGCACCGGAAAACCCGTATTGTGTCCCCGGTTTTGCCGACCGGCGGTCTGGTCCAGGCGCCGGTGCTCAAGTGGCAGTACGCCGGTTGCTACAGCTCCTGGTGCGAGACCGGGTGGTACTCGTCGCCGGCGGTGGCCGATCTGGACGGCAACGGCTCGATGGAGGTGATCGCCTCGGCCTACTCGGTCGTCGCCCTCAATGGAGTGACCGGCGAGTTGTTGTGGCGGGTGGCCTCGGGTCACGACCGCTCCGAGCCGCCCTATCCCGACACCCCCAATGTCGGTCGCACCTGGCCCGGGATCGTGGTGGCCGATGTCGACGGCGACGACAAGCCCGAGATCGTCACCGCTCACAGTGGCGGCTGGGTGTCGGTCTACAACGAGAACGGCTACTTCGAGGCGGGCTGGCCCAGGCAGCCGGCCAACCGTGAGCTGCGCGGCCTTCTGGTCGACGATCTCGACGGTGATGGGACGCTGGAGATCGTCGTCAGCGAGGGGGACAACTACCAGAACACGTGGGTCTACGAGCACAACGGGGCTCTGCGCCCGGGTTGGCCACGGCTGAAGCAGAACGACAGTGGCGGCTATGGTTGGGGGGTCTACAACGACAACGCCGCGGCGGGCGATCTGGATGGTGATGGTTGGAGCGAGATCGTCGTCCCCTCGGATGTGCACTACATCTGCACCTACGAACCGGACGCCAGCCATGTCCCGGCGCACTCGATGTACGACGGCAAGACCTGGGGTCTGGTGGGCGTCTGGGAGAGCCTGGACATCGAGCTCCGCGGCTGGGGCCAGTGCAACGGTGTCCGCGCCGAGAGCTTCCGCACTAACTTCGCCTCCGGTCCCGCGGTGCTCGCCGATGTGGACGGCAACGGCAGCCCGGAGGTGGTGGTCACTGGCAACACCTACGACTGCTCGAAGAACCCCTACCTGAGCAAATACACCGGAGTCTTCATCTTCCACCCCGACCGCAGCCGGTTCCAGTCGGGTACCTTCGATTGGCGCACCGTGCCGGTGGATACCGGAGCCCCGATCGCCGAGGACTGGCACGTCATCGAGAGCAATCAGCCCAACCCGGCGGTGGCGGATCTCGACGGCAACGGCACCCTGGAGATCGTCTTCCCCTCCTACGACGGCCGAGTCCACGCCTTCTGGCTCGACAAGACCGAGCATGGCAACTGGCCCTATTCGGTCTACAAGCCGGCCGAGGGGTTCTACCGTTTTGCCTCCGAGCCGGTGGTGGCCGACCTCGACAACAACGGCACCGCCGAGGTGATCTTCGCCTCCTGGGGCCAGAAGGGCTCCAACGCCGGCGGCAAGCTGCACATCCTCGACTACCTGGGCAATCCGCTGCATGAGCTGAGCCTGCCGGTGGCGTTTGGCAGCCCCGACTGGAGCGGTGGTCTGGCGGCGCCCACGCTGGCCGATCTGGACGGGGATTCTGACCTCGAGTTGGTGCTCAATACCGCCCACGCCGGCTTTGTGGCCTATGATCTGCCGGCCACCGCCGATGCCCGGGTGCTCTGGGGTACCGGCCGCGGCAACCTGCGCCGCAACGGCTCCGTACTCGGGCGACACATCTTCACCGACGGCTTCGAGTCGGGGAATACCTCGAGCTGGTCGCAAGACAAGCCCTGAGGCGGGGTGGATGGCGGTAGGATCCACCAGATGTGGAGACCGCTGCCTGTCGCCCTGGCCCTTGCCGTGGTTTGCGCCGCTGGCCTGCCGTCGGCAGCCGTGGCCCAACCCATCGCCATCCCCGAGCAGTCCGACTGGGTCGACTATGGGACGATCTTTACCGCCGGGGAGCTGGGCGACTGGGACTTCCAGCTCTTTGGCGCCTTCTCCGCCTCGGCGGTCGAAAAGAACGGCACCACCTATCTCTACTACAACGGCACCTGCTGCTACCGGATCGTCGATGACTCGGTGACCTGGCGGTCGATCGGGGTGGCCACCAGCCCCGACGGCATCAACTTCACCAAGCATGGAGGCAACCCGGTCGTCGCCTGGTTTCCAAATGACAGCGGCGAGGAGGGTGCGGTGTCGAGCGCTGCGGTCCTGGACACCAACGGCGAGATCGTTCTCTACTACGGTGCCAACACCGAAGAGAGCGCCACCACAGTCAACGCCGACGGACGGCTGGCGCTGTCGAGCAACGGTCTCGACTTTACCGATCAGGGAGTCGTTCTCGACCACGACGACTCATCGGTTTGGGGGTCGGGGGACGAGCTCTTTCCCATCGCCGCGATTCGAGACGACGGCCAGTGGATTGTCTATTACCTACCCAACGGCACCCCCCAGTCGGGCAAGCTCGGGGCGGCCTGGGGAACGTCGCGGAGTTTGCTCGGCTCGGCCGACGCCGCCCGCGACGGCGGCAGCACCATCCCGGGGTGGGGGACCGGTGGTACTGCCAAGATCGACACCGGCACCTGGGCACTGTTTGTCAACGACGTGCGCAGCCAGCCGCCCGAGATCCGGGTGCGGACCCTTTCGCCGGCCGCGCCCGATCAGCTGAGCGCCCCGGTAGAGACCTACAAGTTTCCCGATGTACGCATGGCCACCGTGCGGCTCGATGCCGGGGCCGCCACCTGGTTCATGTACTACCGCAAGACCGACGGCAGCGCCTACGGCGTCAAGCTGGCGCCGGTCGGCTCACCCGATCTCACGCCACCCTCGGCGCCCAATGTCGTCACCGGTACCGCTCTGAGCCATAAAGAAGTCGAGCTCACCTGGACGGCGGCCACCGACTCCGAGACCGGCATCGTCCAGTACAAGGTGTTTCGAGACAACGTACTCGTGGCGGTGGTCAAGGGTCTGACCCACACCGATGGCGGCCTGGAGGAGTCGACCGGTTACAGCTACCGGGTCTCGGCGATCAACTATCACGGCACCGAGGGACCCAAGAGCGGCGCCGAGATGGTGACCACCCAGGGCGACACCTCGCCACCGGCGCTCGCAAGCGTCTCCGCCAGTGGCCATCCGCAAAGCGTGGTCGTGGTTTTCGACGAACCGGTGGAGGAGTCGAGTGCCGAGAACACCGGCAGCTACGCGATCAATCTGGGGGTTGCCGTGACGGCTGCGACGCTCGGTCCGGACACCAGGACGGTGACCCTGACCACCTCTCCACAGGCCGAGCGCCAGGATTACGCCCTCGAGGTCACCGGTATCCGCGACCGCGCCCAGAATGCCAACACCGCCGCTCTGCTCGAGATGGACTACACCTTCACCTCGGCCGAGGGTCTGGTCGGTTGCTGGCGTCTGGATGACGGCAGCGGCACGGTAGCTCGGGATACCTCCAATTTCGGCCAGCCCGGCTCGCTCGTCTATCCGGGGAAGAACCCCGCCACCTGGGTGAGTGGCCTGATCGGTGGAGCGCTCGACTTCGACGGGGTGGATGACCTGGTGACCATCCCCGGCTCAGGTGTCCTCGCCGGGGTGACCGGCGGCAGTCACACCATGGTCGCCTGGGTCAAGGCTCATGACCTGCCGCCAAATACCGCCGACAACAACACCTACTACAGCATTTTCACCCGGCAGGGAACGGGGCTCTACTACGCCCACACCGGGAAGTTCAGGGCGGTCGTGGAGGAGAGCGATGGGGATCGGAAAGCGGTGGAGTCGGCACCGCTCGCGCCGGGAGTCTGGCGACACGTGGCGATGGTGGCGGATACCGCCGCCGCCAAGCTACGGCTCTATGTCGATGGTCTGGAGGTGGGCGCGTCGCCCAAGGCCTTCTCCGGCTCGCTTGCCGATCTGGCCCCCCACGACTACTACATCGGCACCGGGGACCCTCTGGTCGAGCGTTGGGACTACCGCATGCGGGGCGTCATCGACGAGGTGTTTCTCTTCGACCGCGCGCTCACCGCCGGCGAGATCGCGGCGCTGGCGGTCGATGCCGGTCCACTCGAGATCCTGGCCGACGGCTTCGAGTCGGGCGACACCACCGCCTGGACTATGAGCACCCCCTGAGGTCGTCAGCCGGTTTGTCGAAGCTCGCGCTCGGCCAGGACGGTGAGCACGATCGCCGGGATGCCAAGCGGCGGGAAAGCCAGCGTGGCAGCGATGGATCCGGCCAGAGCCCAGCCCCAGCGGGTCCTGCGCAACGCAAAGGTGCCACCGATGATGGCCAGCAGACCGATGATCAGGAAGCCGAACGACAGCGTGCTCAATAGCGTGACCACGGCGGGCAGAGGGAAGTCGTTTGCCTCGGGGAGGCTGCCCACTATGTAGCTGCCAAAACTGATCGCCAAGCAGGTGACGAGGGCGAACACGCCCGCGATGATGTCGAGGACCCCGGCGACGGTAGGTAACCAACTCTTGTCCATCACTCCTCCTTTCACAACCCGAACGATGCCCCTATCCTATCGAGGCCCGAGCTCTTACGAGTCGGACCCGGATGGGTTCATGAGCGCCAGCACCCGACGCTCCCCGATGCGCAGCCTCTCTTCCGTGTGATTCTCCAGTAGCGCGGCGAAGGCGCGAGCCTCCTCGTCGGCGACGAGAAAGAGCAGCTCACTGGAGAGTGATTCACGTGGTGCGGAAAGAACCCCGTACTGAGTCGGATCGAAGTAGATCCAGCGGATGCCCGCCGACCAGAGCCGGTTCGCCAGACAAGCGTGATCGCAACCGGGTGACCGAAACGACGCGATGGGGTGGGGATCCAGATAGGTACCCGCCACGGCGACTCGGTTGAGATAGTAGATACGACTCTCACCCACCACCAGTACCCGATCCTCGGGTGCGGTCTGCTGATTGAGCCACTGGAAGGCTGTGAAGTACCGCTGACCGGTCTCCAGATACTCCTGATCGCTGGTGAAGGCAAAGGCCGCCTCGAGCGGCTCGTAGCGGTGGACGACCCAGAGAGTCTGCGCCAGATTGACCACCAGGGCGGCGGTGACCGCCGCCAGCCCGATGACTCGCCAGACGCGCCTCGTGCGCAACTGGACTATCGCGCCGCCGGCCAGGAGCGCGAGGACCAGGAGCAGCGGCGAGAAGACGCGCACGGTCGGGCTGACGAGGAGCGCGACGACCAGGTAGACGAGCAAGATCAGCCAGTAGACGCGGAGCTTCTGGTCGCCCTTCTTGGGCAGCACCAGCAGTAGTGGGAAGAGGCAGAGCAGCAGCACACCGACGCTCTCGTCGACGAGGTCGAGACGACCGATGTAGGCGCTGATCCGCTCCCAGAAGGGCTCGCCACCGCGATAGGAAATGAGCGACTGAGACGCTCCTTGACCGGATAGGAGCGGGTAGAGTGGGTTGCCCTTGGTGAGCAGGTTCTTGCCGTACCAGGGGAGCGCCACGGCGGCCACCACGGCGGCGGCGGCCGAGAGACGGCGGAGCGCCGGTCGCGGGATCGGCACCACCAACAGCAGGAGCAGGGGCAGCGCGTAGTACTTGACCGCCAGACTGCCGGCGACAAACGCAGCGGTCAGCAGATAGTGCGGCGCCGAGCGCTTCGACTCGGCGTGGCTCTCCAGCGCCAGGGCCACATAGAGCAGCACGAACCAGTCGTTCCAGGCCCAGCCGGCGATGAGCACCAGTACCGGTGTGCTGAGCAGCAGCAGAGCCGACCAGGCCCCCGCGCGGGGTGAAAACAGCCGCGTGCCGAGCCGCACCGTGACCACCAGGGTGAGAATCATGGCCAGCAGATGCACCAGCTGCGCCAGTCTTCCCCCGCCCAGCTGCAAGGCCAATCCAAACAGGGTTTCGGCGTGCAATGGAAAGTAACTGTGGGCGTTCCACGGCATCTCGAAGGCGCGGCCGGCAAGGGCGAACTGGCTGGGGACCGCCAGGTGGTAGACCAGGCTGTCGAGCGAGATCGGCGGCACCAGCGCCATCACCACCGGGATGGAGAGAAAGATGGGAAACCAGGCGCGAAGGCGACCCAGATCGAGCTCGCAGGTGTCGCGTTTCAACCCCCGGCGCAGGGCGAGCGCCGCGAGCGATCCGGCGACCAGCCAGGTCAGGGTGAGCCAGGGACGGGGGTAGTAGACATAGGAGGTGAGCCCCATCACCGTCGCTGTCCAGATCGCCCCCAGACCCCAGGCAACCGAGAGATAGGAGGGCTCGCGAATGCGCAATAGACGGAGGACCAGAGCTCCCCAGCCGACGAGACCCAGGGACAAGAGTCCCAGCTCGAGAGTCAACAGAACCAACCGCCCCAGCAGGGCATAGGCCTGCGGGAAGAAGCCAAAGGCTCGGGTCTGGACCGCCACCACGACAGTGGCGGTCAAGAGGAGGAGCAGGAGTCCTTGTCGACGCATTCTGGTCGCCCGACAGGATACCAGTGTCGCAGAGGGAATCGACCTTTTCGCTCAAGAGAGCGTGGGTCGGGTCATCGCCTCCAGGTCGAGGTCTATCTGTCGCTGGGGGCTCAGAAATCCGAGACCGGAGTAGAACTCGATGCGGTCGATCAGCTCACCCAGGAGCGGTCCGGCGAGCAGGAGACCGACAGGGCCTGAAGGGTAGAGGAGCCACAGGGCGAGCGGGAGCAGAAAGCCGCCTGCGATCCGCAGGATTGCCGGCCACGATCCCAACCTTTGGCGCGGGACTCGCACCCCGTAGAGCACCAGCTTGATGCTCCCGGCCGCCAGCGCCAGGATCGGATCGCCGATCATCAGCCCGAGCAGGTAGGCCGCGGTCAGCGTGGTCATGGCGCTGTGTGGGACCGCGGGTTCCGATTGACCGGGTACGCGGTAGACCATGTCGACCGAGAAGAGGGCGGTAAAGCCCAAGGCCACCGTCAACCACTGAAGAGGTTGGGGCAACGGACCGAGAGTGGTCGAGACCAGCGCCAGACCTGCAAAGGCGGAAAACGAGGCGACCTCGCGGCTGAGCCAGGAGTGACGGATGTTGAGCACCGCCCGCCAGGCCCGCAACGGGCGACCCAGGTGCAGGGTACTGACCGCCAGCGCGCTCCCTGCCACCAGAGCGAAGGCGATCGGGTTCGGCGGGCGGCTGCCGGCCGCTGAGGCGGTAAACCAGGCCACCAAGATGGAGGCCACAAGGGTAAAGGCCAGAAGCGGCCACTCGTCGGCGAGCTCGATCGAAGCAGACGGCGCGGCGGGGAGGTCCGCCAAGTCGCTCTCCGGCAGAGGCGTCATCTCGGGCGGTGCCGAGTGGCGGCGTTTGGCGGTGAGGTGGAGCCCTGGGCGCAGACCGACATCGGGGAATCCCGGGTGTCGGGCGGTATCCGGCTCACCCCGGTGGGCAAAGCCGAGTGCGTCCACCGGACAGGCTGTGACACAGGCCGGCTCGAGGTCCTCTGCCAGCCGGTGAGAGCAGAAGGTGCACTTCTCCATGACGCGGGTCAACGGGTTGTACTGGGGGGCGCCGTAGGGACAGACCCAGGAGCAGTAGCGGCAACCGATGCAGTGGTCGTGATCGAGGAGCACCGCCCCGGTGCGCTCGTCTTTGGTGTAGGCCTTGGCCGGACAGCCGTAGAGACAGGCGGGCTCGGCGCAGTGATTGCAGGCGAGCGAGAAGTGGAAGACACCGGCGTTGGGCAGATGAGCCTCGTTGAAGGTGTAGACATGTCGCCAGCCTAACCCCGAGCCGACGTCGTTCTCGGTCCGGCAGGCGATCGAGCAGGCGGAGCAGCCCGTGCAGCGATTGAGATCGAGCGTGAAGAGCGCCTGCTCGCTCACAGGGCTTCGGTCTCGACCGCGTTGTCGTGAAAGGCCGCACCGTGTCCCATGTCGGTCTCGCGGGCGCCGGAGAGCCGGTTGACTCCACCACCTTCGCAGAGCCACCAACCGTTGGTGATCGACACACACCCCGGCTTTACCCCGTGGTCCCATTGCACCTCGAGCTCGACGCTGCCGCGATCGTTGAAGACTCTGGCTCGGGCACCGTTGGCGATGCCCCGTGGGCGGGCGTCGGCCGGGTGGATGTGGACCAGGGTCTTTGGATTCAGCTCCCGGATCGAGGGCAGGTTGTTGAACTGCGAGTGGATGCGGTCCTTGGTGTTGGGGGTGAGCAGGTGGAGCGGGTAGCGGACCTTACCCTCGGCAGAAGCGCTCGGCGACTCGACCGGGTCGTGGAAGCGGGGGAGGCGATCGGCGCCCCAGCGGCTGGCAGCCTCCTCCGAGAGGAGCTCGATCTTGCCCGACGGTGTCGGGAAGAGATGGTCCGACCAGGCTACCTCCTGGTGCCCGGGAGCCAGCACCGGACTATCGCGCAATCCCTCTAACGTGAGCTCGGGGAACGGCTCCAGACGGCGACGCAGATACTCCTCGACGGCGGCGTCGGTGGGTGCTGGGAGCGAGCGGCGGATCTCGTCCGCGTCGAATCCCAGGCGGCCCGCCAGGTGGTAGTAGACCTCGGACTCGGGCTTGACCTCGCCCGGGGGCTCGATGATCTTCTGTTTGATCTGGATGTAGGCGTGCCAGTAGGCGTTGATGACATCGGTCTGCTCGAACAGGGTCTTGGCCGGCAGCACGATGTCGGCCTCACGCGCGGTGTCGGTGAGAAACTGATCGACCACCACCCGGAACTCCAGCGCCCGCAGCGCCTCCAGCACCCGGTGGGTGTCCGGATTCTGGGTCACCGGGTTGCCGCGCTCGATCCAGGCCATCTTGATGGGCGGGTCCTGTTGCTTTGGCAGGTGGTGTCCAAGAAGCGAGGTGGAGACCGAGATGCGGATCGGGTCGTCGTCACGTTCCGGCGGATAGAAGGCCAGGGGATCCCCGGGAGCGTCGAAGATCTGGCTCTGGAGGTTGGCGTAGACCCACCCGGCCCCGGGCTTGCCGAGATTGCCGGTGAGAGCCAGCAGCGCTATCAGCGCTCGCATGGTCTGGGCGCTGTTGGTGTAGCGCTGCATGCCAAAACCGGCGCAGATGGTCAGGGGTGCGACCGTGGCCATGTCGTCTGCCAGCCGCTGGACGACATCGGCCGGCACGCCGGTGATTGCCGCCACCCGATCGGGGGCATACTCCGTCACCATCTCGGCAAAGGGCTCGAACCCCAGGACATGATCGGCGACGAAGTCCTCGTCGATACCGCCGTTGCGGATCAGCAGGTGGGCGATCCCCAGGGCGAGCGCACCGTCGGTGCCCGGCTTGATCTGTATCAGCAGCTCGGCCGCTTCGGCGGTTTGGGTGCGCCGGGGGTCGATGACCACGACCCGGGCACCCGCTTCGGCCGCCTGCTCGACAAACCTCATCTGATGGATGTTGGTCTCGGCCGGGTTCTTGCCCCACAGCACGATCAAGCGGGCGTTGGCGAGGTCCCACGGCGCATTGTGCTTGTTGTCGCCAAGCGTCAGACGGGTCGCCTCCAGACCCGCCGGCCAGCAGAGATCGCCATAGGTCGTGGTACAGCCGCCAAAGAGGCGCCAGAAGTCGAGAGCGACCCCGTTCATCAGCCCTTTGGTGCCGCTGCCGGCATAGAAGAAGACACTCCGCGGGCCGTAGCGCTCCCTTACCGACTCCAGACGCAGGGCGATGGTTTCGAGCGCCTCTTCCCAGCCGATGCGCTCGAAGCTGCCGTCCTTTTGCCGCTGCAGGGGGTGGTGAAGCCGGTCGGGCGAGTAGACCCGCTCGATGTAGCTGAGGCCTTTGAGACAGAGGCCCTTGGAGGTTGCTAGGTTGTCCGGATGGGCCTCGAGGAGACGGAGCTTGCCGTCCTCCTTCGTCACTCGCATCCCACACGTGCTGTAGCAGTTCCGCGGGCAGGCGGTGGTGAAGACGTCCATCCCGGCACCTACTCCGCGAAGCGGAAGCCGCGCCGGGCCCTGTTGGTCAGCTCGATCTCGTGGGGAAGGTGGCTGCCATCGATCCAGACCGTCACCTGGCTGTCCAACTCGAGGCGGAGGGTCTCGGTGGCATCAATGATCCGATTGGGGCTCGAGATGTCGTTAGCCTTGCCCCACGGAGTGTTTACCGTCAGCGGTCTCTTGTCCTCGGAGACGGTCTTCGACAGCGGTTGGCCGGTCCACCAGACAAACAGTGGGACCCTGATCTCGCGGAGAAATGTCTCGACTTCACCGATCTCGTAGGCGCTGGTGTCTTTCAATTCCTTGCCCAGAACCAGGACGACGGCACGGGGTCGGTTGCCGGCGGCTGCCTCCACGGCGGCGACCGCGAGCGCATCGTTCACCCTGCGGGCGGGGGAGGGCTCGGGTGGCTGGAGACGGGTCAGAATCCAGGGGATGCTTCCGTCTTCGGCAGAGAAGGGCTGGGAGATGGAGAATAGTCGGCTGGGAACTCCCTTGGCCGCCGTCCGGCGGACATTGGGGAAGAGAAACCTGAGCTGTTCTCCCTGGCGTAGCTCGGTGTTGTTAGTCGTCAGCGCCGATCCGAATACGGCGAGCCGGCGTAGCGCCGGGATGGCGGTCTCGTCGACCACCATCACGATCTTGCCCGGAGCCCGCTCGAGGCCTGTGGCCTCCACCACCTCGCCATTCCTCTCGAACCAGCCAACCAGATCCCGCACATCGAGTTGGGAGCCTGGGGGTGCGACCAGGGTGAGACCCGTAAGCTCCGCATCGGCGCCAAAACCGGTGCGCCCGCTGATGTTGATTTCTGCCCGGTAGTGGGCGCCGTCCTGGAATCGGAGCTCCGCTTCGAGTAGATGGAGCTTCGATGGGTCGTACTCGGGAAGTCGGACCCGGTTGGGGGCAATGAGGGGCAGCTCCGCGCCATCGAAACGAAAGGCGACCAGCTCGGCGCTGGAGTACTCGATGTGCTGCCAGATGAGCCTGGCCGTCTCGGCGTTGCCTGCGCCATCACTCTCCAGGATGAGTGCCGTCTCCGCCCTTTCTCGGGGCAGATTGATCAACTGGCGGGCGCGACTGATTTCACGACCCAGCGGATCGAAGGCGATGGCTTCCAGCTCGTGAGGGTGGAGCTCCGGACCAAAGTCACACTCGAGGCTCCAGGGCTCCCCGGTAAGCTCTGCCACGAGATTGCCGTCGAGCTCGACTCGAACCAGAGCGACATCTCCCTCGACGACAAACGCGATCTGATGGGGGCCCAGGATCAGACCCAGAAACGCAAAGGCGAAGGCGATCACGCCGCACCTCCTTACGGTCAGAGCCTAGCAGCCCTCGGGCCGGAGGCGGCGCGAGATAGAGAAAACCCCTCCAGAGAATCGGCAAACCGACTTCTGCTGGAGGGGTTAGAGAGCTGAACTTGTCGCTAGCTATTCGGCTTTCGGGTGGCAGTCGTCACACTTGGTAGGGGCAGTCTCTTTGCCCGATTCCTTGTGACAGCCGACGCAGGTGACATGGTAGGGATTCTTCTTGAGACTCATCTGTGAGCAGACCGGTGTCGTCTCCGCCTCGGGCTCCATGTGGCAGGCGCTGCACGGCTCTACCGCCAGGTCGGCATCCGCCGTCAGGCCCTCGGTCGTGTGATGGCAGGTCGTGCACTCCGTCAATTCGAAGTGGGCCTTGTGCGGGAATTCGACCGCCGCCTTCTTGTCCATGCAGTCGTCGATCGTTGCCGTCTCCGGAGCCTCACCCGCAATGGCCGCCATGCCGGCCACAGATAGGACCATGGCCGTTACGGCAAATCCTATAAACCATTTCCGCATTCGCTTACCCTCCAACAAAAGAGATTGTGGTCGTCTGGGACGGATCCGGCTCTGAGGTTCTGTCCCAGATCGGCTGCAGACCCGCCTAGTTTACCACCGAGGCCAGCGGACCACTTGCGGGGATTTCCAACTTGTCGTTCTTCCATATTTCATCGATGGTTTGTCTGGCTTCCTCAGCGCCTGCCAGGTCACCGGCTCGCTCGGAGGCCTGTGCCAGACCGACGATGGAAAGGGTGCGACGAGGTGCCCGCTCGAGCGCTTTGGTGAACTGCACCCGGGCCTCCGCGGGTCGATCCAGCGCCAGCAGCATCTCACCCAACAGCTCGTGGCTCGGTTTGACGACCGACGGGGGCCCGTACTCGAGCGGCCTCGCCTCTTCGGCGGTGGTGGCCTCTGAGAGGAGCGCCAGTGCCTCGGCGGTCTTTCCAACGGCAAAGAGGATCAGAGCCTCGAGCTCCTGCTCCATGATGCGGGCGACGATGAGCTCGCTCTCGTCGTTGGCTCCGTCATAGACGTTTTTGCCCTCTTCGATGGCTGTCTTCTCGGCAGTCTCGCAGGCGACTCTCATCCGGTCCGCCGCTTTGCCGGCCGCCTCCAGATCTCCCCGGCTGAGGGCCTCGAGGCCGGTGGCGAGAGCATCGGCGGCCACCGCCCCCAGGGCGACGCCGGCCAGCTCCATGGGCGGGGTGGCGTCGGCGCGGCCGGGATCGGCGACGATGTAGGCGGCCCGCATCTGGGCGTAGTGCCAGAGATTGCCGAGGTCGGGGCTGGCGGTGGCGTCGTCGGCCATGGTCGCGAGAGTCTGTTTTGCCTCCTCGAATCGACCCTGTTGCAGGTAGCCATACTCGAGCCACAGAAGCGCATGATGGCTACGGTGAGCGAGCGGTTGTCCTTTTCTGCGGAGGCGATCTTCCGAGACCGCTACCGCCTTCTGGTTGGCCTCGATCACCTCGTCCCACTGCCCGAGGGCGGTGTAGATGTGGGAGATCATGTGCTGGGCGTGTGAGGCCGCTGGTGCGATCCCGGCGTAGGCACGTGCGGCGCGGAGCCCGAGAGGCGCATGGACGGGGTCGTCGTAGGAGTGAATCAGATAGTGGGCGGCGCCGGGGTGTTGGGGATTCTGCGCAAAGACCTCCTCTGCGATCGCCGCCGCGCGCATGTAGGTCCGAAAATCGCGGGCGCGGACGGTTCCGAGGATAGAGAGAGCATAGAAACTCCGCGCTTCGAGGTCCTCGGGATAGCGCTCGGCGAGGCGGGCCATGGCCTGTGAATAGGCCAGGTCGCGGGCTTCTTTGTCACCCTCGCCATAGAGGATCTCGACGGCCTCGAGGTACCCCCTCTCGCGATCGGTCGACACCCGGGCGAGCCGCTCCTCCGTGGTCGGTGCAAGCCGCGCCATCGCGGCCAGAGCCGCTTCACTATCCTGCTGGGCCCAGAGCGGGTGGTTATGGGTCATCGCCTCACCCCAGAAGGCGAGGGCGAACGCGGGGTCGATGCGTTGGGCTTCCTGAAAGGCCTCGCGAGCATCCTCGTACTCGAAGCTGTGGAGCAGCAGCACTCCCCGGATGAACTCGTCTTGCGCCTCCGGCGACCCGGGATTTGGGAAATCGATACGACCCAGCTGGGTGTCCCCAGTCGTGGTGGCTTGATCTGGTTCACGGCAGCAGCCGAGGAGCACCGTGCCGTCGGCGAGCGAGACCACCACCGAGAACGGCCATTTGCCGCCTCCCTCATTCTCGTCGGCCATGGTGTCCAGACAGCTCTCCCTGCGGACAGAGGCCACCAGGTCTCCGGCGTTCGCAGCTCCACCGGCACCACGCCAGACAAGGACACCGGCCCAGTCGAGCGAGTGGGGCTCGCCTGTAAGGCTCACTTCGCCTTCTGCGGCCCCGAGGCGTGAGAGTCGAGCCTCCGCGCCTTCGAGGCGGAGATTCCAGAAGGGCTCGTTGCCGCTGCAGACGAGCTCGTCGGATATCGGTGTCTGTGCGATCGGCACCGACGGGACACCCAACGCGAGGAGTGAAAACGCCAAACACAGCCGCGGTATTTTGTTCACAGAGTCACCTCCCAAAACGAAAATTGGTCTCCACGATCTCGCGAGTGAGTTTCGAGCTATAATCCCTGGCAATAGTCGGTCTACGAGTATAAACACGCCTGCCACCGCACTTCGTGAAGGGCACGATGTCGACGCTCGCCGGAGCTTCGGGGAGTCGAGACAAGATTCTGTCAGCGCGATCGGTCAGGGCAAGATACAAGGAAGGAGCAGGAATTTCAATGGCTGAGAACAATGGTTCGATCCTGAGCGAGGAGCTCTTACTGCGCTGTCGGGAGAGGGCGCCGGTCTACGACCTCGAGAATCGTTTTTGTCAGGAGGACTTCGACGAGCTCAAAGAAGCTGGCTACTTGAAGATCGCGGTGCCCAAGGAGATGGGTGGCCACGGGATGTCGCTGGCGGAGGTGGCGATGGAGACGCGGCGCCTGGCCTACTACGCACCGGCGACGGCGCTGGCCATCAACATGCACATCTACTGGACCGGTGTGGCGGCGGATATTCGCAAGTCGGGCGACGATTCCCTCAACTTCATTCTCGAAGAGGCAGCCGCCGGCGAGGTCTTTGCCGCCGGTCATTCCGAGAGCGGCAACACGGTGCCGGTTCTCCTGTCGACAACAAAAGCCGAGAAGGTGGATGGAGGCTACAAGTTCACCGGCAAGAAGGGTTTCGGCAGCCTGTCACCGGTCTGGACTCGTCTCGGTCTTCACGGCATGGACGCCAGCGATCCGGAGAACCCGAAGATCATCCACGGGTTCCTGCCCCGCGACGCCGAGGGCTACACGATCAAGGAGACGTGGGATGTTCTGGGTATGCGGGCGACCCGGAGCGACGACACCATCCTCGACGGAGCCTTGGTTCCCGACCACTACATCGGCAGGATCGTGCCGGCGGGTGCCGCCGGGGTCGACCTGTTCGTGCTGGGGATCTTTGCCTGGGCTCTGATCGGCTTTGCCAACGTCTACTACGCCCTCGCCAACCGGGTGGCCGAGCTCACCTTCGAGCAGCTCAAGAAGAAAACCGGTCCCGGTCTCACCCGCACGATGGCCTATCACCCCGAGGTCCAGCACGGGGTTGCCGAGATGGTGCTGGCGCTCGAGGGCATGGGACCCCAGCTCGACAAGGTGGCCCAGGACTGGTCGGAGGGGGTCGACCATGGACCCGCCTGGGTAATCAAGATCGTCGGCACCAAGTACAACGTCGTCGAAGCGGCGTGGCGTGTAGTCGATACCGCGATGGACGTTTCCGGCGGTTATGGGATGTTCAAGAAGAACGAGGTCGAGCGCTTGTACCGCGACTGCCGAGCGGGTCGCTTCCATCCGGCGAGCTCGGCCCTCACCCACGAGTTGGTGGCCAAGGGTGTTCTGGGCATCGACCCCGACGAGCAGCCGCGCTGGGGCTGATCGGAGGCACCTTCGAAGTACCAGGCAGCCCGTGGGATATCCCGCGGGCTGCTTTTAGTCTGGGGTGACCCGGAACACCTCGTCGTGCTCGCGGGCGTGGTCGACGACTTTCAGTCCCACGTCGTCGCCTGGGCCGGCGGTCTCCATCGATTCGTTGTTCACCTGCATGGAGTCCACCTGCTGGGTGAAGTCGCTGGTGTGGCCCTTGACGTGAATGGTGTCTCCGACCTCGAGCTTGCCCTCGGTCAGATGCACTCCGGCCACGGCCAGCTTGCTCCAGTAGTGGATGACAACGCCGATCTTCTCTTCTGCCATTTTCTCGCTCCTCTCATGGGCCGATGAGGTCTCAGTCTCTCAGCGCGGCTGAAACCGGGCCTAAGTCGTTGTCTCGGGAATCATAACGGGGTTGGCCGAGCAGTGGGAGAGGGGCGGCTTTGGTACTTCATAGCGTCAGCGGGAGATGCGGGCTAAGATTTCCAGCCGTGAGAACCGTGGAGACCCGTTTCCTTGGAGATATCGACAAAGGTGAGTGACACTGAAGGCCGAACGCGGGGGGTTGGGATCCGCCTCGCGGTCACGCTCGTCGTCGCCGCCGGTCTCGTCGCACTCGCCTGTGATCGCCCTCCCACCCGGAGCCTGCCGAGCGGCCGCTTCATCGTCGGTGATGCCGGTCGCGTCGTCGAGCTTCTCCAGCGTTTGGAGGTGATGACGGGCACCCAGTTGGCGCGGGCTGCCGCCCTGGGGCGGGAGAAGATCGCCCGCTGCGAGGAGTTCGAAGCCTGGTGCCCCGGGGAGGACTCCTGCGCCCTGTTGGAGCGGTTGTCGTGCCGTGGTGACGAACCGAGGCTGGATGAGGCCTACCTGCTGCTGGGAGAGTCCGACTGGCTCTTTGGCTCCGAGCTGGGCGAGGGTCAGCAGCTGACGGCTCGCGGGAGAGCAGCCGGGGCGGATGTCACCGAAGTCGAGGTGGAGCTCGCCGGGCTCGAAGAGCACAATGCTCTCTCGTTGCTACTACCGGCCGAGCGCGGTCCCGGTCCCTTCCTGCTGTCAGCCGACCAGTCCCTGGCCCAGATTCGGATCCGCCCCGACGGCGGTCTCGACATCGCTTCGATGGTGAGCCGCGAAGGCTGGGCCAGTCAACTCTTCCAGTTGAAGAGCGAGCTGTTTCTGGCCACCGCGCTCAAAGGGAACTGGGAGCTTGCCATCTATGTGCCGGAGGAGGGGCAGCGTATCCCGCCGACGGCGCTGGCACTCGACTTCACCAGCCGGACAGCGGCGGTTGCTGGGATGAACCAGTTCCTGGAGGAGGTCATGCAGGCGTGGCCGATCCGCATGAGCCCCATCTCGGTTGGTGACTGGCCCGGTGTCTGCTTGAGCAATCTGCAGGTCATGCCCGATCTCCTGCCCTGCTACGTGGCTACCGACAGCGCTCTCGTCGTCGGCTGGAACCCGGTGAGTCTGGAGAAGGCCCTCGCCGCCGGTGAGCAACCCGATGGCGGCGAGGAGAGCCGGGTCGTGCTCCACCTCGACCGTTTCCCTCTCGCCGACGAGCGATTGGCGGCGGCTTCGGGAGCCGATCCCGACGCCACACCCCCGGCCTATCCGTGGCAGCAGATCCGGATCTCGGGCGGTCGCCAAGATAAGGGATACCGGTTGCAGCTCGCCTTTGTCGCCGGAGGTGATGGGTGAGGCGCCCTTGGGTACAGATCCTGGTATTGACGTTGCTGCTGGCGACCGCCGCCTATCTGGGTTGGCGAGGTGTAAAGAAGGTGCGTCAGTCGTCTTCGGAGACCGCCCTCTGTGCGGCGGTGATGGAGGGTGACCTGGAGAGGGCTCTGGAGCTGGGTGAGCAACTGGCGGCGAGCGGTCTCTACAACCCCGCGGCCGCCGAGTGCCACTGCGCGGCTCTGGTCGAGACCGGCCGCGGCGAGCGGTGTGTCCAGCTGATTGAAGACCTTTTGGCGCGGCCGGATGCGGGAGATTGGCTTCCCAGTCCGCCCTTGGCGGCAGTCCTGGTCGAGCAGCGGAGTGCCCGGGGCGAGCTGCCGGGGGCGGCCGATCTCGCCCACCGGGCGGCGCTCCGCTATCCGGATGTCTATCTGCTCCTCTACCTCGAGCTCAAGCTCCGGTCGCAGCTCGAAGACGAGGAGATGGTGCTTGGGGAGATGCTGCAAAGGGTGCCGTCTGCCGGCCCCGCTGCCCCCGAGCTCTTGCTGGAGATCGTCAGACGGTATCTGGTGCGGGACCGGTGGGAGCAGGCCCTGACCCTGCTGGGGAACCGGCCTCCACCGGATCCGGAAGTACGGCGGTCCTGGTTTGAGCTGCAGACGCGGGCGCTCGCTGGTCTGGGCGACACCGATTCGCTGCTCGCGGCCGCCGAGGCCTGGAAGCAGGCCGGTGGCAACCCGGTGGAAGCCGACGCTCAGTACGCGGTCTCTCTGAGTCTCTATGGCCTCTCGGATCCCACGGGGGTACCGACGCTCGATCTACTCGCTCGAGCCATGGAGTCGAGGAGCCAGATCGACAGCGAGGACCTGCAGAAGGGGCTGTTCTACCGCTATATCGGCACCCTTGTCCTCGAGGACCGTCATGAAGAGGCTCTGGAGCAGTTCGATAGGGCCACAGCCGAGTACGGTGATCTCTATGGCCTGACCCGAGAGGACATCCTCCTCTCCCGCACTCAGGACCTGTTTCAGGACGATGAGCTGGCGGCAGTCGAAGGCATACTGATCTTCGACGTGGCGAATTTTCACCCGGGAGACAAGTTGCTCTTCTCTCCGCCACCGAGCGCGGCCGTCGACTCGGAGTACGAGGTGATCCGAATAGAGGGCTCGGCACCGGTCGAGATTGCTCGCAACCTGGGGGTTGCCCCACTGCGCTGGATACTTGAAGACGCCGATGGGCGTACGGCGGGTTCCGGTGCCGTCTGGCCTGTACCCGACTCGGCGGTGCCGATCGCGATCGGCCGCCAGGCACCGGCACCAGAACCGCCAGACTTTCTTCCCGCTGAGCGGTCGGCCGATGGCCGCCGCAGGGTTATTGTCGCCATTCTCGACTGCGCCGATTGGCGACTGATTCAGTACCTCCGATACCGGCGAGAGCTTCCCGTTCTCGACGCGCTATTGCGGATGGGTCGTCGATCGGTGTTGATCAGCGAGCCGCCGTTCACCGCGGCCGCGATGCGGGCCATCGCCAACCCCGGTGACCAGGGGGTGTCCTCCTTCATGGGTCTTCTCTATCAGCTCGGGACCGAGATCGAGGGGTTGAATTTCATCGGCGTCAACCCGTTCGAGCCTCTGCGTTGGGTGACCCCGGCCGGGGGCGATCTCTTTACCGCTTTGGGTGGAACCCAATTGGCAGTCGTCAATATGCTGCACTCCTACGGCCCGATTCAGGCCGGGAGAAACGCGCAGATGATCGGGCCCTTCGGCCGGGTGCGGGAGATCAGCGGGCTGCGTGGCTCCCGTCCATTGCGTCCGGAGGAGCGGCAGCGCTTCCCGGGGCTCCTCGAAGTCGACGACGCGGGCCGCGCGCTGATCGAGGAGATGGCTGCGGATTTCGATGCTCTGGATACGCTGGTCGCCGAGCCAGACGCCGATCTGGTGATGCTGAGGGTGGCTTCGCTGGATGTCTTTACTCACTCCCACTTCGCACCGGTAGTCGCGTCCGGACAGGACGACGGCGACCGACCGCTCTTCTGGTTCTACCGCTACATGGACGAGCGTCTGGGAGGGCTGTTTGACGCACTCGACGATGACGACATCCTGATCGTGATGTCCGACCACGGGATCCGCACGGCGCTGGAGCACGACAAACACTGTTTCTTCGTGGCCGCGGGTGGCGGGGTGCCGAACGGGCGCATCCCCGACAGCCCCAACCTGAGAGGAACCGGCCTCATGCTGGCCGACCTGTTCGGTGTAGAGACCGAGTGGCCGGCCACCGGCATGGAGACCTGGGTGCCGGGAATCCAGGCCATGGACCAATAGATCGGGCTGGCGGGGCAGCCGCCTGGGGCCGCGGGTCTTCGAACGGCTCCGCGGGAAAGTCTATGGCTCCGCCGTCCGAAACCCGCGACCTTGACGGCGGCTGCTTCGTATCCCCGACCCTTCAGAACCTCAAGCACCCAGGCCCCCAAGACCTCGATACCCGGGTGGGTGGTTGGGCGATTTCCGTGACAGCATCAGGCATGCGTATCGAGACCCTCGATCTGGATTTTGGCGGGATGGCCGAAGTGATTGCGGCGTTTCTGGTCTTTGGGCCGGAGGGGCCCGTTCTGGTGGAGACCGGACCGGGGTCGACCCTGCCGAATCTCCTTGCCCGATTGGCGGAGCACGGGATCGAGCCGGATGAGATCCGGCATGTGCTCGTTACCCACATCCATCTGGATCACTCGGGCGCCGCCGGCTGGTGGGCGCAGCAGGGCGCCAATGTCTATGTCCATGAGGTGGGTGCGCCGCATCTGGTCGACCCCGGGAAGCTCCTGACCAGCGCCGGGCGGATCTATGGAGACCGGATGGATTCGCTCTGGGGTGAGACCCTGCCGGCACCGGCCGAGCGGGTGGTGGCGGTCGGGGACGGCGCCGTCATCGAAGTCGCCGGACTGCGATTCGACGCGATCTCCACACCGGGGCATGCATGGCACCACCACGTCTATCGGCTCGAAGACGTGGCCTTTGTAGGCGATGCGACCGGCATTCGCATCGGGGCACGGACCTGGATAGATCTACCCGCTCCGCCCCCGGAGTTCGATCTGGAAGCATGGAAGGAGAGCCTCGAGCGCCTGCGACGGGAGTCCTTGGCGACCATCTATCGCACACACTTCGGCCCCACCGGCGAGGTGAACGAGCAGCTCGACCGGTTCGAGACGCTGCTGGATGAAGGCGCTGCCAGTGTCCGCGAGATGTTGGAAGAAGGCCTAGACCGGGAGGCGATGAGCGCCCGCTTCGCGGATCTCATGCGCCTGCAGGCCGAGGCTCTCGGCGTCGAAACCGGAGCCTTTCGCGCCTACGAGTTGGCCAACCCGCGCACCATGTCCGTTGACGGTATCGCCCGCTACTGGCGCAAAAGGGCCTAAGGACTGCGAGGCGCCGCGGTCGGAATGCTCGTGCGGTAGGACGCCTCGTACTCGTCGAGGAAGAGGTCCCACTTCTGCAAGGTG
Source organism: Thermoanaerobaculia bacterium (assembly GCA_049678185.1). Lineage (GTDB taxonomy): Bacteria > Acidobacteriota > Thermoanaerobaculia > Multivoradales > JAHEKO01 > M0029. Next base: position 7,232 of record JBAUDS010000090.1, on the reverse strand, counting down.
ATGCTCAACATGATCAGCATCAGAATGAGCATCACCAGACGGGTGGCGAGGCGGGAGACGTTGCGGGTCATTCCGTCTTTTATGGCTCGCAAGTGCGCCACGATCTCAAATGAGATCAGTAGCGCGAGCGCCCATCCCAAGATGACGTAGTTCCAGTTGATCGTGGGTGACAGGGTGAAATCCCTCGTCTCTCCCATCGACTGATAGGTCTGCAACCAGCCCAAGGCGAGCCAGGCGTAGACAATCATCAACAGCCCGATGAAACCGTGGGTCACCAGGCGTGAGACGTTTCGCGTCAGACCCCGACGACGCGCCACCCAGAGAGCTACGAATTCGCCCAGGGCGAGTAGCGCCGTAGCGGCAGCGAGAGCGATATCCCATTTGGACAAGAGCTCGAACATGCATCGTAGTATAGGGATGCTTCACAGACTTTGGTGGCGAAATAGTTCACTGACAGCCGAGAATTGTTAGGATTCCCGCTCCTCGAGAGGCGTCGCAGCAAGAAAAAGCCGTCCGGCGCGGTCTCCAATTTGGGTCGATGTCGCAGCAAAAAAACATCCGCGGTGAGGGCATGCTCGCCCGTCTGGCCATCCTCCTCCTCTGGTTGAGTCTGCCGGCTCTGGTGGGCTGCTCGGTGGAGCGGCCACAAGGGGTGGTGCTGATCGTGGTGGACACCCTGCGCGCGGATCATCTTGGGGTCTATGGTTACTCCCGCGACACATCGAGCCAGCTCGAGCGTTGGGCCGAGGAGGGAATGGTCTTCGAGCGTGCGATGTCGACGTCCCCTTGGACACTTCCCACCTTTGGGTCGATTCTGACCGGTAGGCTCCCCACGGGCCACGGGGTCGGCTACCGGGGTGCGGGGGAGGTGCGTCCAAAGTCCACCCGGCTGGATCAGACGATCCCCACGTTGGCCGAAGAGCTTCAACAAGCGGGCTTTGCCACTGCCGCCATCATCAACAACCCCTGGTTGAAGCCCCGATTCGGTTTGGATCGTGGTTTTGACACCTACGACTACCAGGCCGCCTCCAACAAGCGTCGGCGCCGGGCCGACAAGATCGTGGATCTCGCCACCAGCTGGATCGATGACCACCGGGACCAACCCTTCTTTCTGCTCGTCCATCTGTTCGACCCCCACATGACCTACGATCCGCCGCCGGCGGTTCGAGGTAGGTTCACCGGCCCTTTCGAGGACCGGTTCTCACTTCCCGTATTCGCTCCCCAGAAGATACGCGCTCGTGCCAGCGAGGTGGGTGAGGAAGAGAGGTCCTTCATCACTGCCGCCTACGACGAAGAGATCGCCTTTGTGGACCAGGAGCTGAATCGGTTTTTCGAGGGGTTGGTCGAACGGGGGCTGTTCCAGCAGCTCCTTGTCATCCTGACCGCCGATCATGGCGAGGAGCTGTGGGATCACGAGAGCTTCGAGCATGGACACACGGTCTATCAGGAGCTGCTCCACGTGCCGTTGGTTGTCTGGGGGCCGGCGGTGGAAAGCGGCCGGGAGGCGCTTCCAGTCTCGGTGATCGACATTCCGCCCACCGTCCTCGAGGCGGTAGGGGTCTCCGGCGAGTCGAACCCTCTCTCGCGCTCTCTATGGTCTCGCCTGACAAGGCGCGACCGGCTGGAGCCGCGTCCACTGGTGGCCGAGGGGGTCCTCTACGGGTCGGAGCGGAAGACGATCATCGAATGGCCACGCAAGCTCGAGTTGGATGTTGCCAGCGAGAGCATCCGCCTCTTCGACCTCGAGTCCGACCCCGGGGAGAGAACCGATCTGTCGCCGTCGGAGATGGCGGCCGCCCGCCGCCTCGAGGAGCGGCTACGAAGCATTCTGGAGGCCGCGCGCAGTGACGAGGCTCCGGAAGAGATCGAGCTCGACGAAGAGACCCTGGAAGAGCTGCGCTCGCTCGGCTACATCGAGTAGCAATGATGCGTGGACCAGAGCTCATCTTGCCCGATCGCCCCATCCCACGATGGGTCCGCTGGGCGCTGCTGGCGATTCTCGCCTGGTACCTGGTGATCGGTCTCTGGTATGCGAGCTATGGTCTCGCACCGGGCCGTCCCCGCTTCTACGATGAGCGGTACTCGCTGAAAAACGTCTACTCGCTCATCTTCAGTGACTCGTGGCGCCCGGCCAGCTTCTGGTACCCAAGCCTCGCCTACCTGCCGCAGACGGCGGTGCTCGGGGCTATCGAGATGGTCCACCGGTCGACGGGTTGGTCGCCGCTGGCCATACATGACGGTGAGGATTTCACCCCTCTGGCCTATCTGGTCTCGCGCTCTATGTGTGTGCTCTATGGTGCCGGCGCCGTGTTGCTCGTCTTTCTTCTCGGCTACCGGATGTTCTCATCGGAGGTGGGGCTGCTGGCAGCCCTCATCTTGTCGATGGCGCCCCGCTATCTGCACCACGTCGGCTTTTTCAAGCCGGATGTGCTGTTGGTGATGTTGTGTGCCCTGGCTCTGTTGGTCATCATGCGTGCAGCCGAGCGGCCGTCGCTGGGAACGTACACCCTGTCGGGCGCCGTCATCGGGCTGGCGTTGGCGACCAAGCTGAACGGCGGCATCACCGCGATCCCCCTTGTCGTCTCGACGGTTCTCAATTGGCGACACGGCAAGCGAATCTGGTTCTGGCTGGTGATCGCCGGAGTCCTGTCGGCGACGATCTTCTTGGTGCTCAATCCCCACTTTGTGGGAACATTCTTCTTCTTCCGCCACAATCTTCGGCGCTACGAGACCCAGGCTGGTAAGTACGGCGGCAGCCATCTCAACGCCCCTCTGCGCCAGCTCGAGCTCCTGGTGCGCTCCGACTACCACGGGGCGGTGATCGGCACCCTCGCCGTTGTCGGCGTCGTTCTGCTCACTATTCTCGTCTTTCGCCGCTCGACCGACCCGCTGCTGCGCCGACGTCTGGCCGTGCTGCTGACCTTCTTCTACGCCTACTCGATCGGCTGTGCGGTGGTCTCCCCGTTTACCCGCTTTACCATCGTCCTGCCCATGATCGTGGTCACTTCTCTGGCCGCGGCCTGGGTCGTCGTCGGGCTTCTGGCTCGGGTCTACGGTGAAACGCCATGGCGCCGGGCGGTGGTAACAGCCGCCATCCTGGCGATAGCGGCGCTGGCGATCGTGCCGGGGACGCGGTTCGTCTATGTGAGGGTGGCACCGGCGACCTGGGACCTGGCGACCACGGCGCTGAAGAACAACATGAAGCCTCTACAGGGGCGAGAGATCTGTTCGGAGGTCGCACAATTGCCGTCGACCCTGGGTCGGGGACAAGACAGGGCGATCGTCAACTTCAGCGAGCGACTCGATGATCTGACACCCGAGCAGCGGTATCGGTGTGACGCCGAGGTCTGGCTTCTCGATCCGGCGGCGGCCGGGGACGACAACGCCGCTGAGGTCGAGCGCCTGGCCGCAGCGCGGGGATCCACGGCGGCGACTCTGCTGTTCGAGCCGTCCCCACTCAGACGCCGCGGCCCAGCCATTGCTGTCGTCCTCGACCCGTGGAGACGCGAAAAGCCGAACACCGTCCTCGACTTCACTCAGGTCTCCAGCAGAGGGTGGCAGGCGAGCCTCGAGCCCAGCGCGCTCGAGGGAGAGCTGAGCGCGCTGTGGATCTGGTCCCCCGAGCGCTCGGTAACGGACATCGAAACCGTGGTTCTGGTGGATGGCACACCCCGGGAGCCGACCTGGATAGCAAAGTCCAGAAAGCCTCGCGGGTCTTACTATTTTGTCCCCCGTTTCCAGATTCCGCCGGCGGGGGCTACCCTGGAGGTGCGATACCCGGGCGAGCGAGAGATCGAAGACGTCCGCGCTTTTGCCCTCCGCTGGCGGCATCCGAACCGGATCGACTGATTCTGAAGAAGAGATTGACCACCCTGTCAGCTGAACACGATCTCGACGCCACGCAGCAGGATGACCTCTCCCAGCGGACGGTCTGGATCCTGCTCGGTCTGCTCCTGGTTTGGAGCTTCGGGTTGCGTCTCTGGGACGCCTCCGTGGGTCTCAACATGGGTCGGTTCTGGGACGAGCGGTACGGTCTCTACAACATCGACTCGCTGCTGCGCGGCGGGGGCTTGCGCCCCGTCAACGGCTTTCATCCCAGCCTCTCCTACCTGCCACAGGCGGCGGTCCTTTGGCTGAGCGAACAGCTTCACGAGTTGACCGGTAACCCGATTTTCGAGGTCTTTGCGCGCCGCGGGTTTACCTCGACCACCTATCTTCTCTGTCGCCTCACCCAGGTGGTGATGGGTTGTCTGAGCCTCTTTATGACCTTTGTCATCGGCCGTCGTCTGGCTGGAAGCCGGGTGGGTCTGCTGGCGGCCTTCCTGCTGTCGATCGTGCCCTGGCACATCCGCCAGTCGGTGATCTACAAGCCCGACATCCTGCTGCTGCTCACCACCCTGATCGCGTTTTATCTGAGCATGAGAGCGGTCGGTCGACCGTCGCTCGGGTCGTATCTGGCGGCGGGGGCCGCCATCGGACTGGCGCTCTCCAGCAAGTTCAACGCCGGGCCCATCGCAATACCCCTGACAGTGGCGGCACTCTGGATGGCCCGTCAGGACAGGCGACATCTCCTGTGGCTCGTGTCGGCCGGCGCCACTTCGGTGGTGGTGTTTCTGGCGTTGAACCCCTACGTTCTACTCGAGCCCGATATTTATCGGCGCTCCTTTGCCAAGACGCTGCGGGATTACGAGCGTAAGGGTGAGGTCCGGGGTGGTGACTCGCACTTGAACCAAGTTGTGTACTGTGTCGAGAGCCTGCTGTCGAAGGAGTTTCACGGCAAGGTCCTGGGGTCTCTGGGGCTGGTGGGGATGGTGGCCGCGACGATCAATGTTCTGAAGAAACATCGGGGCTCGCTGCAGTCCCTCTACTGGGTCATGCTGGTCAGCTACGTGGTGGGCTATGTCGCCATCTACGCCCTGACCACCGCCAACCCGAGTGCTCACAACTGGCTGACGCTGACCCCGTTTGTCGCCCTGTCGGCAGCCTGGGTGCTGGTCGAGATCTGGCGACTGGCCGCCGGCCGGGTGCAGGTGCTGGCAAGACCGTGGGTGGCGCGCGCGGCGGTGGCGGTGTATGTCGTCCTGCTGGCATCGACCGCCAACAGCTATGTCTACAGGGTGGCGGTGCCGCCGACGGCCAATCTCGCCGGCCGGAAGTTTGTCAGCAGTGTCGATGATGTCGAGGGTCGACTCGTCTACTCGGAGGTCCGAATCCGGCGTGTGGCGGTGAGGGAGGGACGCGAGACACGAGCGGTGGTCCGACGGGGTCCGTTGGACCAGGTCACCGCTGCCGAGCTCGACACTGCAGATGCCGAGATCTTTGCGCAGAGCTGGATGGAGGACGAAGAGGTCGGGGAGTTCTATCGTCAGCGGCTGGAGCGTGTACCGCCGGATTGGGTAACGATGATCGACCCCTCGCCGTTTCGGGCGCGGGGGCCGGCTCTGGTGCTGGTCACTCATCCTCTCGAGCGTGAGGGAGAGCTGGAGGATGGGCACTGGGTGCTGCAGGGTGTAGCACCACCCACCTACGGGCTGAGATCGCCCAAGACCCAGTCGGTGGATCGACTGGTGTCGCTGGACTTCTCGCTGCCCTCTCACAATGGCGCTCGGGCCGAGGCCCGGATCGTGACCGACCAAGCCGATTTCAGGACCATTCCCTATCGGGTGGGGAAGCATCGCTCCTTCCACACCACACCGAGGCTTCCCTTCGGCAGCGAGACAACGTTGGTTCTGGACGTGCCGGCCGACTACGTGGCGCCGGAGGAGATCCCGTTCGAGCTCCGGCGCTGGCGAGGACAACAATGACCTCGATTACCAGGGCATCAGTCAGCGCTCTCCTGTTGTGTGGGCTCACCCTCACGGCAGGGGCGGTGGAAGCACAATCTGGCTGTGACCCGCTACCCGCACCCCAGGGGACGGTGATCGATGTCTATCCCGCCCAGGCCGATCAGTTGCGGGGAATCGTGGCCGGAGCCGCTACCGGCACCACCATTCTGCTTCACGATGGTCTCTATGACCTGAGCGGCGGGGACTTCTCGCACCGGCTCAGCTTCAACACACCGGGGGTGACCCTCCGATCGGCTTCCGGCGATCGGGATAGCGTGGTCCTCGACGGGGCCTACGGCACCAATGAGATCATCAGCATCCACGCCTCGGATGTGGTTATCGCCGATGTGACGGTAAAACGTGCCTACGACCACCCGATTCATATCTCCGGCCCCTCCGGCACCCTGATCTCGGGCATGATTCTCCACAACCTGGCCATCATCGATCCGGGGCAGCAGGCGGTCAAGATCAACCCCAACGACAACGGCTATGCCGACTTTGGCACCATCGAGTGCAGCCTGATCCAACTCACCGACACCGGACGGAGCGCCATCCGGGACAATTGCTACACCGGCGGTATCGATGCCCATCAGGCATGGGGCTGGCAGGTGCGGAGAAACCGTTTCGAGGGTTTCTGGTGTGCACAGGGCCTCTCGGAGCATGGCATTCACTTCTGGAGGACATCTCGTGGAACACTGGTGGAAGAGAATGTGATCGTCGACTGCGCTCGTGGGATCGGTTTTGGGCTGGGGGAGAGTGGTGGCAGCCGTACCTATCCGGATAATCCCTATCCGGGCGCCGGCTACCTGGGTCACATCGATGGCAGGATCCGCAACAACTTTGTAGCAGCTTCCAACGCGGGACTGTTTGCCTCCGAGTACGGCTTCGACACCGGTATCGCGCTCGAGCAGGCGCGGCGAACCGAGGTCTACCACAACAGCATCGCCTCGACCCAGACGCCGCGGTCATCATCGATCGAGTGGCGGTGGAGCAACACCCTGGCCGACATCGCCAACAACCTGACGAGCTCGATCCTCAAACCCCGCAACGGCGCTGTCGCCAATTTGGCCGGCAACCTCGAGGATGTGCCCTTGGGGTGGTTCGAGGTCATCCCCGCCGGAGACCTGCATCTGACGGCCCTGGCCACCACCGGGGCGGTCGATCAGGGTACCCTCTTGCCGGCGGGCTCCGCAGACACCGATATCGACGGCCAGCTCCGGGATACCACCCCCGACGTCGGCGCCGACGAGTATCTGTCTCACATCTTCGCTGATGGCTTCGAGTCGGGTACGGGCTCGGTCTGGTCACGCATGATTCCGTAGGCGGATTTGGCGAAACCGCGGGGCACGGGCAACAATAGTCCCGTGCACCGTCAACTCGGACCTCTTTTGATCGGTCTGCTCGCTG
>JBAUDS010000089.1:0-2251 GCA_049678185.1 Thermoanaerobaculia bacterium | reverse complement strand
TGTCAACCCCGTGTTCCGCTTTCGATTCCGGCAGCGAATGTCCACAGTCATCTGGATGACGGTCCTGACGGCCGTCTCGGCGGCCGCATTCGGGGGTGTTCCCTACCTCGACGCCGATGGCAAGGCGTTTCCCTTCGACAGCGATGAGGAGGTGCTCGAATTCCTGCGCACGGCCAAGATCGTCTCCAAAGAGAAGCTCGGCGAGGGGACCAACAAATCAAAACGCAAGATCGTGCTGGAGAAGGATGGTGTTCGCTGCAACGCGGTGTTGCGCACCGGTTACACAGTCGTGGCCTCGGGTGACAGCGGCTTCGTCGACTCCTATCTGTCCGAGGTGGCCGCCTACGAGCTCAGCCGCCTTATCGGCTTCGACAATGTGCCCGCGGTCGTTCGCCGCAAAGGGGGATCCATCCAGATCTGGATCGAAAACGCCCGCACCGTGCGCTCCATACTCGAGCAGGACGAGCTGCCCTATAGCGACGAGTGGGTCGATCAGCAGCGGCAGATCATGATCGCCTTCGACAATCTGATCGCCAACACCGATCGCAACCCCGGCAATATCTTGATCGACGGCAACGACAAAGTCTGGTTCATCGACCACACTCGCAGCTTTGCCGGCCAGGACGATCTCCGCGAGCCGGAGGCCATCACCGGATTCGACCGGGATCTCTGGCAAAACCTCCGGGACCTCCCGGACAAAGCCATCGAAGAGGCGGTGGGACCCTACGTGACCGGTTATCTCCCGGATCTACTGAAGCGTCGACGACTGCTGGTCGATGAGATCGACCGCCGGATCGCAGCCGAGGGGGCCGACAACTTTCTATTCACGCTCGGCAGTCCCTGATCGACCGATCAACGAAGGAGGTAGCGATGCGAGCACTACTGCAAGCAGCTCTGATCTGTGTCGTCTTTCTGGCGGCGGCTTCACCCGGCCAAGCCGGTGGAGTAAAGGCCCAGGCGGCCTTCGACGAGCTCAAGACTCTTGCCGGAACCTGGCGCGGCAAGCCCGAAGGCGAGGGTGCGGAGGCCGAGGCCGAGGCCAAGAAGGTCGACGAGGTGATCCACGAGTTTCGGGTCTCGGCGGCGGGGACGGTGGTGATGGAGACGATGGGGCCGGGCACCGAACACGAGATGATCAACATGTACCACCTCGACGGTGAGGATTTGGTGCTGACCCACTACTGTGCGGGCGGGAATCAGCCGACCATGAAGCTCAACCGGGACAAGAGCACGGTCGCGAAGCTGGTATTCGACTTTACCGGCGGCACCAATCTCGATCCCGCGGTGGATTCGCACATCCACTCCGCCAAGATCAAGCTGACCGACCCAAAGCACCTCGAGAGCATCTGGGAGTCCTACGCCGACGGCAAGAAGGCCGGCGGCATGGTCTTCCACCTGGCCCGGTCCGACTAGACCGGACTCACGATCCGAAAGCCGATCGGGTGGCTAGCCCGCCGGACGGTAGCCGCCTTTGCCCGCTCACCACCCGGGAATTCCAGCAATGACCCTGGAGGCACAGATGTCGTCGAGACCCTCCTCAACCAGAGTCTTGATCGTCATTCAACTTGTAGGTTTGTTCGTCGCGGGCTGTCAAACGGCATCCGAGCTACCCACAGCCGGCAAGGCCGCCAGCGAGTTTCCGATTCTCACCGGCGACTACCTGGGGCAAGAGCCCCCCGGGATGGAGCCGGAGCTGTTTGGCCCCGGTATCGTGTCGACCGGTCTCGGCGAGCGGGACGTGGCGATGACCCCCGATGGCAGCGAGATCTACTACACGGCCGTCGTCGGACCCGCCTTCAACTTTGGCGCCATCGTCGTCACCAAGAGGGTGGCTGGACAGTGGACCCCGCCCGAGGTGGCGCCCTTTTCGGGACACCACATGGATCTCGAGCCCGCCATCTCTCCCGACGGGCAGCAGTTCTTCTTCATGTCCACCCGTCCCGTGCCCGGCGCCACCGAGACCACCGGCAACGAGGACATCTGGGTGATGGACCGCAGCGGAGAGGGTTGGGGCGAGCCGTACAACCTCGGGCCACCGATCAACACCGAGGGTGGAGAGTTCTTCCCCTCGGTCACCGAGGACGGCACCCTCTACTTCACCCGCAAGGTGGCGGAGGGGTCGGAGTCGATTTATCGCTCGCACCTGGTGGACGGCGTCTACAGCGAGCCCGAGCTGCTCCCGGAGCAGGTCAACTCGGGTCAGCTCCGCTTCAACGCCTTTATCGCCCGCGACGAGAGCTACATCATCGTC
>JBAUDS010000088.1:0-1668 GCA_049678185.1 Thermoanaerobaculia bacterium | reverse complement strand
CGAGGATGAGCTGCTCCGAATCGGCAAGCAGGGTGCACCCGAGGGGCGCCATTTCGTCATGGCGGAGCCCGAGGGTGTGAATCTGATTCTGGTCACCTCCAAACCGCTCGCCGCCGGGGTCTGAGGTCACTACCGGGCAGACTGCGCGAAGGCCGCCAGGACCTTGACCCTGCAGGCTCGGTCCAGACCCACCTCAAACCTCTTCGCGGTCGCGCTCGGCCGCCGCGATCCACTCGCCGAGCCCCCCGAGATCGCCCGTTTCGGAAACCTCGTAGTGCTGCACCTTGGGCGCGAGCTCGAGCAGGTAACGGGTGTCTTCGGGGTAATAGCGGGCGACCTCGACATCTTCGCCCGCGAAGGTCCGAATGGCGTCGAAGGACTCCCAGAGACTCAGGACCAGGAACTCGGCCTGGTCGTCGACCTTGCGCCGAAACAGAAAGGAGCCCAGATTGCCGGCGGTCGCGCCGAGGCCGCGCAGGCCCGTCTCCTCTACGTACTTGGCATATTCGTCGAAGTGTTCGGGCCTTGTGCGGCCGTACCAAATTCTCGCGATCATGCTGTCACCTCCTTGGTTTCTATTCTTTTCATCACTACCAAAGCCATTATACTCATTATGTACGTCAGTTGTCAAGTGCTTTTGATAGTGATAGAGTTGAGCCTATGACGAGGACGGAATCTCGCTCCGACCACACCTATCCACCCTGGACCTGGGGCCTGCCGCCGGCGCCCGGCGACCTGCGGGTGGTGCAGGCGTACGTCAACACCCGCGATGTCGAAGAGGGCACCGACGAGTTGGACTCACCGGAGGCGCTTGCCGCCTCGCTCTCAGCCTGGGGTCTGCTCACCGAGGGGCCGCCCCCCGGGCCGGGCGAGCTCGAAAAGGCGAAGCAATTGCGCGAGGCGCTCCGTGGCCTGCTTCTCGCCAACAACGGAGCCCCGCTCGATCCGACGGCAGTCGAGGTCCTGGATCGGGTGGCTCGGGACGTCTCTTTGCGGGTCAGCTTTGGGCCCGATGGCAGGGCCGGGTTGGAGCCGGTCGCGGCCGGTTGGGAGGGTGCCCTGGCGCGCCTGTTGGATCTAGTGGTGGTAGCGAGGATCGAAGGTCTCTGGCCGCGCCTCAAGGCCTGCCGCAACGACGAGTGCGAATGGGCCTTCTACGACTTCTCGAAGAATCGCTCCAGCAAGTGGTGCACGATGAAGCGCTGCGGCAATCTGATGAATGCCCGCGCCTACCGCACTCGCCAGAAGTCACACAGCCGCTGAACCACTCGCGAGCGGTGGTCAGAAGCGGCCGGCCTCCGTGCCGGCCGATGCTGGAGCGCTCCTCAGCACCATCCGTGCAGATTGAGTACTCGATATTCAGCTTACAAGACCTACGTGCTCGTCAAGAACCCCCGCCCGTTTCCGCCTGTTGGGCGGCGTGGCGGTCACTTGGTCTCGAGGTAGCTGGCGGGCCGGAGGATCTGCACCCCCGACAGAGTTTTTCCGTAATCGCGTCCGAAAGCTCGGCGGTCACCCGTTAGAAGATGAGTGGCAGCGGTCGCGATCGCGGCAGCGAGAATCGGTCGGTCATTCGCGGGGAGGTCTACCTCGTCGACGAGCGGGCCATCGGGGATACTCACCTCCACGATCTCGATATCTGCGGTTAGTTGCCGAAGACGCTCTCGC
>JBAUDS010000087.1:0-2327 GCA_049678185.1 Thermoanaerobaculia bacterium | reverse complement strand
GCTCGGTGTAGAACTTCTTGGCGCCGGCGGAGTCGGTAGTGGACAGCTCGGCCCAGCAGAATGTACCGGGTGCGTGTTGGACAGGACTCATCGAAGATACCTCCAATAGTCAGTGAGCCGGGACCCTGCTCAAAATGGCACCCCGACCGCCTCACAGAGAAACTTGATGTACTCCGATCCCGCCTTGCACATCTCTGAAAAGCGGTCCAGAAAATCGGGGGCGGTGATCTGTTTCTGGCTGAGCTTGGCAAAGGCGATGAAGTCCTTGCGCTTCATGTCCTCGATTAGCGGGTGGTCGGGGTCGTAGCCCTTGGGCGCTCGTTTGAGTGCTTCTCCGCCCTGCTCGAAGTGCTCGCGGAACCGCTTGCCGTCCCTCACCCGCTTCCAGCGCGCGGGCTCATCGACCAGCGCCTGGCGGATCTTGGCCAGGGCGGGGCCGTCGGGGTGGTAGACCCCCACTCCGGCAAAGCACTGATCCGGCTCGAGGTGGAGATAAAAGCCCGGCGCATGCACATCCTTGCCCTGCTTGTGGCGGAACTGGATGCCGGTGTAGATCTTGTAGGGACTCTTGTCCTTGGAGAAGCGAACGTCACGATAGATGCGGAAGAGTGAGCCCCCATTCGGACGTGGGTCGGCCCGGAAATGGGGGCTGATCTTGCTCAACAGGGGTCCGAAATCGGTGATGAACAGTTGCGCCGGCTCGCGGACGTCCTCTATGTAGCGGTCCTTGTTGCCGGTGAACCAATTCCTGGTGTTGTTCTCCCGGAGGTCACGAAGAAACTTGAAGACGGCTGGGCTGAAGTAAGACCCTTGGTTACTCATAGTTGGTAGACTATGACTTCTCGCGCAGTCGCCCGTATCAAGCCTGCGGGGCTGTGCCTGAACAGCACACGTCCATTCTCTAGATCTCTATTCGGACCCTCAAAAGGAGGAAGCTAAGACTATGGCTCGAAAAGCTCTCTTATTGATACTCGCCGGGACCCTGTTGGGTCTCCCGGTCACAGCCCAGGATATGACTCTGGACGATGTCCTGGCCAAGCACTACGACGCCCTTGGCGGGCTCGACAACCTCAAGGGTGTCAACGCGGCGATCTTCAAAGGCAACATGACCATGGGGGAGGGTATGGAAGCACCCTTCACCATGATGTTCTTGCGACCGATGATGGCCCGCCTGGAGTTCACCATGCAGGGGATGACCGGCGTCCAGGCCTTTGACGGCGAGGTCGCCTGGATGGTGATGCCCTTCCTGGGTAAGAACGATCCGGAGGAGATGGCCGACGATCAGGCCAAGAACATGAAGGAGCAGGCCGATTTCGATGGCCCATTGGTGGACTGGAAGGCCAAAGGGCATCAGGTGGAGCTCGTCGGGATGGAGGAGACCGAGGGCACCGAGGCCTACAAGCTCAAGGTCAGCCTGGCCAACGGCGACGTCCGCTATCACTTTCTCGACAGCGAGTACTTCATCAACATCAAGCAGGAAGGTAAGACCGAGGTCCAGGGGAACGAGGTCGAGTTCGAGACCATTCTCAGCGACTACAAAGAGGTCGATGGGTTGATGTTCGCCCACTCGATCGAGAGCAAGCCAAAGGGGGCACCCACCGGGCAGGTGATCACCATCGACACCATCGAGCTCAACGGCAGTGTGACCGCCGACCTGTTCGCCATGCCCGAGGTAGTTGCAGTAGAGGAGTAAGCCCGCAACTGGGGGGGAGAGTCATGTCGAAAAAGAGGGTTGCCCTGGTCGCCCTGGCCGGAGTTCTGTGTATTGCTGGAATGGTGGCGGCGCAGGTCGAAATCGACTCCAACACATTCGGTGGACTGCGGGCCCGATCGATCGGGCCGGCGGTGATGAGCGGCCGGATCTCGGCCATCGACGCCGTCGCCGAGGATCCGCTCACCATCTATGTCGGTGCCGCCAGCGGCGGTGTCTGGAAGAGCAAGGATGGGGGTATCACCTGGGATCCAGTGTTCGACAAGCACACCCAGTCCATAGGTGCCATAGCCATCGATCCCGGAAATCCGGAGGTCGTGTGGGTGGGAACCGGCGAAACCTGGATCCGGAACAGCGTCTCGGTCGGCACCGGGCTCTACAAGTCGACCAACGGTGGAGACAGCTGGAAGCTGATCGGGTTGGAGGATTCGGAGCGGATTGCCCGTATCGTCATCGATGCCGAGAACACCGACTCGGTCTATGTCTGTGCCACGGGTCATTTGTGGGACGCCAACGAGGAGCGCGGGCTCTACAAGACCACCGATGGGGGCGAGAGTTGGGAGAAGGTGCTCTACGTGGATGAGGACACCGGCTGTTCCGATGTCGCCATCGATCC
>JBAUDS010000086.1:0-2550 GCA_049678185.1 Thermoanaerobaculia bacterium | reverse complement strand
CCCGACGCCCGATCGTCCTGAATGGGACACTCCGATCGGCCGGAGGCGAAGATGAAGAAGATCCATGGGAGAGGGTGGATCGTCGGCGGTGTTGTCTGCCTGGGCCTGGCGCTGGGAGACGCCGTTGTGAGTGAGACGTCGCCCCCGGTGGTTTCGCCCTTGACCTCCTGCCTCGACTCCTCGTGCCACGAGGAGCTGACTGCCAGTACCTTTGCCCACGAAGTGGCGTTGGAGGCGTCCATGTGCGACATCTGTCATGTCAGCGCCGAGGGGGCCGATCACCGTTTCGCGCTGGGCGGAGACGAAGCGTCGCTATGCGGGCAGTGCCATGACGTCCTGACCTCCCAGTTCCTCCACGCCCCTGCAGAGGCAGGGATGTGCACCGCTTGCCACGACCCACACTCGGCCGACCGTCCATCACTGCTCAAAGGCCCCTACCCCGAATCGACCTATGCTCGGTTTGGTGTCGACAAGTATCTCTGCTTCGAATGCCATGACGAGAAAGCTTTCACCGTGCCTCGGACGCAGACGGCGACGGCCTTCCGGAATGGCGATCTCAACCTCCACTTTCGGCACGTAAACAAGGAAAAGGGTAGATCCTGCCGGATGTGCCACGAGCCGCATGGGTCGGAACATCCGGCCCTGATTCGGGCAGAGGTTCCTTTTGGCGAAGGCTCGATCCGGATCCGGTCGTTCGAGATCAGCCCTACGGGAGGCGGATGTTCGCCGACCTGCCATCAGCGGGCCTACTACGACCGTGTCGAGACGGCATTCAACTCGATGAAGGTCACACCGCGCGTGGGCACCGAAGTCACCTCTGAAGAGTCGCCAGAGGCGGCTGGAGAGGACCAGTCTGAACGACCGCAGGCCGACCGATGAGAAACTTCCGAGAAAAGAGCAGATTAGTCGCGGGTGTGATGAAGATGCCGGCGAGATGGGTTGGTCTCGCTCTCCTGGTATGGGGGCTGGGCTGCACCCAGGGGCCCAAGCCGATTGTCGGACCGACTTTCTACCCCGCTCTTCCCGAAGCGCCCAGGCTGCAGTATCTTACGACCATCAACAACGAGCAGGACATCGGCGCCAAAACCAGCGCTTTCAAAGACTTCGTCGTTGGCCAGACCCGGGCACCCCTGAGTCTAGGGCGTCCGTGGGATGTGGCGCATGAGAAGGGGAAGCTCTTTGTAGTGGATCGTGGTCTCGGCGGTGTAGTGATTCTCGATCTGGTCAACAAGCGGTTCGACTTTTTCGAGGAAGGCCCAGAGGGCGCGTTGGAGGAGCCCTTCGGGATCTTCGTCTCCGCCGATGGCCTCAAATATGTAGCGGATAAAGGCCGTGGCCAAGTCGTGGTCTTCGATCAGCAGAATCGATTCCACCGGACCTACGGCACCGAAGGCCAGTATGCACCACTGGATGTCGTGGTGCGCGGCGATCGCCTCTATGTCTGTGATGTTCGGGACAACGAAGTGGAAATCCTGGACGTCGCCTCCGGCGAGGTCGTCGGAAAGATCGGCAAGACACTGAAGGGAAGGGAGGAGGGTTCGCTGTACTGGCCGACACACCTCGCCGTTGACGACGCCGGCGCTCTCTATGTCACGGACCTTCTGAACTTCCGTGTACAGATCTTCGACAGCAACGACGTATTCCTCCGCAGCGTGGGCGAGCTGGGAGACTTCCCCGGTGCCATGCCACGACCCAAGGGAACTGCGGTCGACCGGCAGGGACATCTGTTCGTGGTCGACTCATCTTTCGAGATGGTGCAGATTTTTGAAGCCTCTACTGGAGAAGTGTTGATGCCGTTCGGGAAGTTTGCGCCAGCCCCGGGCGGAGGCTCCCAGGGTCTGGCACCGGGGGCCAGCTGGCTTCCGACCGGGATCCACATCGACTACGACAACCTGGAGTACTTCAGGCAATATGTCGACGCGAGTTTCCGTCCCGAGTATCTTGTCTACGTCACCAATCAGGCGGGCGGCTCGAGGCTAAACGTCTACGCCTTTGGAGAGCGGATCGGAGCACCCGAAAGATAGAAACTTCGGCGTGAAGCGCAGATTCCAATCGGTTCTGGTGGTCCTGGCACTCGGGTCTCTGACATTTCTCGCTTGCTCTTCGACGACGCGCCACAAGGCGCTCACGATCTTCTTCACCGGTGTTCCCGAGCCCGGAGCCGAAGCGGTAGAAGGCCAGCTGGATCCCTTTGCGGAAGCAGCCAGGAAGGCCGAGGAGAACCGGCGGGCGCTGTTGCGGGTATCGGAGTTCTGGGTCCATGGACCCTTCGCAGCAAATGAGTGTGAGAGCTGCCACCTTTCGGACCCGACAGTGGCCTCCGGCGAGCCTGGATCGGGTACAGCACGGAGAGGGGGTCCACCTCCGGTCGGTCTCGAGATGATCATGCCTGAGGACGAGCTCTGTGTGAGCTGTCATGCGAACCAGGGCCCTGAGCTCGTAACGGAACAGCAGCTCCTCCTCCATATGCCTGTGGAAGCGGGCCTGTGTCTCGAGTGCCACGATCCTCACCTGAGCCGCCGCAGATACATGCTGCGGGGATCCGACACC
>JBAUDS010000085.1:0-32789 GCA_049678185.1 Thermoanaerobaculia bacterium | reverse complement strand
GAGGCCGGCCGCTTCAGGATGTTGCCGTCAGCCTGTGCGCCAGCCGCGTGTACCTCTCCTGCGGTTTGGCGTTGCTCACCGCGACGGCCAGGGCGCGGGGATCTCCCACTAGCACTACTAGTCTCTGCCCACGGGTTACCCCGGTGTAGAGGAGGTTTCGCTGTAGCAGGATGTAGTGCTGGGTGTGGACCGGCAGGATGACACAGGGGTATTCGCTGCCCTGGGATTTGTGGACCGAGCAGGCGTAGGCTAGCGTCAGCTCGTCGAGATCGGTGGGCTCGTAGTCGACCCGGCGCTGGTCGAAATCGACCTGGACACCTGCCGACGCTTTGTCGGATCCGGCGATTCTCCCGATGTCGCCGTTGAAGACCTCGAGGTCGTAGTTGTTGCGTATCTGCATCACCCGGTCGCCGGTGCGTAGCCTGCCGCCGGTCTCCTCGATGGGGGCACCGCCGGGGTTGAGCAGCTCCTGGAGCATGCGGTTGAGGTTCTCGGTGCCCAAGAGGCCACGGCGCATGGGGGTGAGGATCTGGATTTCCGCCCGGGGGTCGAAGCCAAAGCTGCCCGGGATGCGCTCGGTGACCAGGTGCTCGAGAGTGCGAATGATCTCGTCCGGCTCTTTGCGCTTGATAAAGAAGAAATCCGAATCTCTGTCCTGCTGCGTGAGCTCGGGGAGCTCGCCCTGGCGAATGCGGTGAGCGTTGCGGACAATGGAGCTCTGCGCCGCCTGGCGAAAGACCCGAGTCAGCTCGACCACCGGCACCCGGCCCGAGTCGATGAGGTCGGCCAGCACCCGCCCGGGTCCGACCGAGGGCAGCTGGTCCACATCTCCAACCAGAATGACTTCGGCGGTGTCGGGGACGGCCTCCAAAAGAGCCCAGGTAAGCTGGCAGTCGAGCATCGAGGCCTCGTCGATCACCAGGGTGTCGGTCTCGAGCGGGTATCGGCGCTGCCGTTGAAAGACCCCCGTCCGAGGATCGAATTCGAGCAACCGGTGAATGGTCATGGCCTCGGCGCCGGTGGCTTCACCGAGACGCTTGGCGGCACGTCCGGTGGGCGCCGCCAGCGCCAGCCGGCGTCCCTTGCGGGTAAGAATCTGGACCACCGCCCGCACCAGAGTTGTCTTGCCGGTGCCGGGTCCGCCGGTGATAACCAGCACCTTGGAGGTCAGGGCCCGGCGAATGGCCTCACCCTGCTCTGGGGCCAGACGCAGCTCGTGACGCTGTTCGAACCAGGTGAGCGCCTGGTCGATGTCTACCTTGGGATGGGAAGCGGGGTGCGCGAGGAGCTCTCGCAGGCGGCGCGCGATGCCCACCTCGGCAGCGTGGAGATCGGGACGGAATACAGCGATCTGCTCGGTGTCGATCTGTTCGGTGGCGACGCCACCCCGATTGGCCGTGTTATCGAGGCAGCGCTCGACCAGATCGGGCTCGAGCTCGAGCAGCGCCGAGGTCTCCTCGATCAGCAGCGGCCGGGGAAGATAGATGTGGCCTTTGTCGGCACCCTGACCCAAGACGTAGAGCAGACCCGCAGCGACACGATCCGGCGAGTCCGAGGGGAATCCTATGCGAGCGGCGATCTGATCGGCCGTCTTGAAGCCGATGCCGAATACCTCGGTGGCCAGGCGAAAGGGGTTTTGCTTGACCGCGGGGACGGCCGCCGGTCCGAAGTGCTTGTATATCTTGATGGCGTGGTGGGTGGAGATGCCGAAGGCCTGGAGAGCTATCAGGGCTTCTCGCAGTCCTTCCTGCTCTTGCCAAGCGGCGCGAATCTTGCGGGCGCGGACCGGTCCGATCCCGTCAACCTCGCTCAGCCGCCCGGGGTGATCGGCAATGATTTCCAGGCTCTCGATGCCAAACTGGGCGACCAGGCGATCGGCCATGACCTTGCCGATTCCCGGTATGAGACCGGAGCCCAGGTACTTTCTGATGCCCTCGAGAGTCGAAGGCTGCAGCGTCAAACACGAATTCACCCGGAATTGGCGGCCGTATTTGCGGTCGGTGACCCATTCGCCCGTCAGACGGAGCTCTTCGCCGGGCTGGACTCCGAGCAGGCTGCCAACCGCGGTGATCGGCTCCGGTCGACCGGGTTCCACCAGCCGGATCACCGACCAGGCGTTGTCCGGGTTGGAGTAGACGACCCTCTTGACCGAGCCGGTGATGGTGGTGCTGCCGGTCTGCGGGGGATCGGCAAATGGTAGCTCCTTTGGCATAGGGCGGATTGAGTTTACGTGATGACCAGCCGAGCGGGCTGCCGGGTGGTCGCCGCCTGGCCGCCTATGCCAGAATGGCACCGGAATGTCTGTGCTCCCCCAGATCCTCGTGATCGACGATGAGACCGGGTCTCGCGAGTCGATGGCCATCGCCCTGGAGAAGGCCGGATTGGAGGTTACGACCTTCGACGACGCCCGCAAGGCCCTCGAGTTTCTGGATGAAAAGGACGGGGCCGGTCTGGTGATCTGCGATCTGCGGATGCCGGGGATGGACGGTCTCGAGTTCTTGAGCGAGGTGAGGAAGCAGGAAAAGGACCTGGCGGTGATTCTGGTCACCGGCTATGGCTCGATCGAGTCGGCGGTCCAAGCGATGAGGGTCGGGGCGGACGACTACCTGACCAAACCGGTTGACCTCTATGAGCTCCGCAAGCGAGTCATGAACTTGCTCGAGAACCGACAGCTGAAAGAAGAGGTCACGACGCTGCGGCAGATGCTCGACAAGCAGTACAGCTTCGAGAACATCATCGCCAATGCCCCGCAGATGGAGCGGCTCTTCGAGCAGATGCGGCTGGTCGGTCCCACACGATCGACCGTGCTGGTCGTGGGCGAGAGCGGTACCGGCAAGGAGCTGGTCGCCCGCGCCGTTCATGGGGCCAGCCCCAGGACCGAGGAGAGGTTTCTGGCCATCAACTGCGGCGCCATTCCCTCGGACATCCTGGAGAGTGAGCTCTTTGGTCACGAGCGGGGTGCCTTCACCGGCGCCGTTGCTCGCAAGATTGGCAAGTTCGAGCTGGCGCACAAGGGCACGCTGTTCTTGGACGAGATCAGCGAGCTCTACCCCGAGCTGCAGGTCAAGCTGCTACGGGTCCTCGAGGACCGGATGATCATGCGGGTGGGTGGGGGCGATCTCATCGAAGTGGATTTCCGGCTGATCGCCGCCACCAACAAGGATCTCGAGAAGGAGGTCGCCGAAGGGCGATTCCGCGAGGACCTGTACTATCGACTCAAGGTCGTCACCCTGCGGGTGCCGCCGTTGCGGGAACGAAAGGAAGACATACCACTGCTGGCCGAGCACTTCCTGAGGCAGTTTTGCGGGGAGCACGGGCAACCCGTCAAGCGCCTCACACCGGCGGCTCTGGTTCTGCTTGCAAAGAACTCGTGGCCGGGCAACGTGCGGGAGTTCAAGAACTTTCTCGAATCGACAGTGATCTTTCACGCCGGTGAAGAGATCGATAGCCGGGATCTGCCGGCCGACTTCCGGGCGGGTGTCGAGGTCCCTCGCACGGGTGGGCCGATCCAGAATCTGAGCGGATCTCCGCGCGGGATGGCGGATATCGAGCGGCAAGCTATTTTGGAAACTCTCCAGCTGACGGGTGGGCGCCGTGCCGACGCCGCCAAGGTTCTGGGGATCGGATTGCGCACGCTTCAGCGCAAGCTGAAGGAGTATCGCGAACAAGGCCTTTTTCAGGAGTGATTGCCAATGGAGCTACCAGCTGAGATCCTGATTCACAATTCGGTATTGGGGATGAAAGGGGCCAAAGGGACCCTTCTCCACATGTCCGAGCTCGGGTTCTACGAGGTCAATTGCCATTTCGGTGACAAGGTGCACCGAATCCTCTTGCCCATCGCGGAGACCGCCATCATCCTGCGGGACCCGGAAGAGACGATGCCGGAGTCGCTGGAGATTGAGCGGTAGCCCCGGTCCTCCGTCTGCTATACCGCCATCGCCGTGAGCATCTCGCTCACGGCGGCCTCCATGCCGATGAGCAGGGCACGAGAGACGATGGAGTGGCCGATGTTGAGCTCTTCGATCTGGGGGATAGCGGCCACCGGGCCGACGTTGTCGGTGTTGAGGCCGTGGCCGGCGTAGACGAGAAGACCGTTCTCCATCCCCAGCTCCACCACCTCGACAATCTTCGCCAGCTCCGTGTCGCGGCCGGCGCCGCGGGCCGTTGAATAGCTATCGGTGTTGATCTCGAAGCCGAGAGTGAGATCGCCGCGGATCTGGCTCAGCCGCTCGATCTGTCGAGGATCGGGATCGATAAACACAGATACGGAGATGCCGTCGTCGGCCAGGCGCTTGGCGACTTTTTCGACCTCGTCACCCTGCCCGAGAAGATCCAGACCACCCTCGGTGGTCACCTCTTCCGGCCGCTCGGGCACGAGAGTTACCTGGTCGGGTTTGCAGTCGAGAGCAAACGCCACCATCTCGTCGGTGGTGGCCATCTCCAGGTTGAGCTTGCCATGGACGACCTGCCGTAGAGACCGAACATCCTGATCCTGGATGTGTCGACGGTCGCTACGCAGGTGGACGGTTATGCCGGAGGCGCCGGCCTGCTCTGCCATGGTCGCCGCCTCCACCGGATCGGGGTAATCGGCCCGGCGGGCCTGGCGGAGAGTCGCGACATGATCCACGTTCACGGAAAGATGAGCCATATCTATCCTTCTCCTACCTCTTGCTGAATGACACCGATGAGCTCGGCCGCCATCGATTCGATCTCGGCCAGCTCGGAACCTTCGATCATGACCCGCGCCAGCGGCTCGGTACCGCTGTAGCGCAGTACGAGTCGACCACGATCCCCCAGGCGGTCTTCGATCTGGCGGGCGGTGGCGGCCACCCGGGGGAGACCGTCCAGCGGTGGCTTGCTGGCGACCCTGACGTTGTGCAGCACCTGGGGCAGGCGCTCGAGATCTGCAAGTAGCTCCGAGAGCGGACGGGCGCCTCTGCTGATCATGGTGCTGACCTCGATGGCGGTGACCAGGCCGTCACCGGTGGTGGTCAGACCGGCATCGACGATGTGGCCGGACTGTTCGCCACCCAACTCGATCCCTTCTCGCTTCATCGTCTCGACCACGGTGCGGTCACCGACCCCGCAACGGACGACCCCGATTCCATGTTTATCGAGAGCGATCTCCAGACCCAGGTTGCTCATCGTGGTGGCCACGATCTTCGCCGGTGCCAGCTCTCCCGCCTTCGCGAGACCGACGGCCCAGAGGTATAGCAGGGCGTCGCCGTCCTGGATCTCCCCCCGCTCGTCGACAAAAATGGCGCGATCGGCGTCACCGTCGAAGGCGATTCCCAGATCGCAACCCTCGGCGACAACCGTCTGCGCCAGCTTCTCGGGCTGGGTGGAGCCACACCCGGCGTTGATGTTGTGGCCGTCCGGTCGATCAAAGAGGGTCAGGACTTCGGCGCCGAGCTGTCGAAAGACATCGGCGGCAAAGGGCGTGGCGGCGCCATTGGCGGTGTCGAGAGCGACTCGGAGACCGGACAGCGACTCTTTGCCCCGATGCCGCTCGATGAGAGACCGCACATAGCGCTCGGCCAGCTCGGGCTCGACCTCGAGATCGGTTTTGCGCCGCTCGTCGAGCGCCACGGGGTGGTGGAGAAGTTCCTCGAGCGCGGACTCGTCAGCCACGCTCCATTTGACGCCTTCGCTGCTAAAGAGCTTGATGCCGTTGTCGGGATGCAGATTGTGGCTGGCGGAGACAGCGATTCCGGCGTCGGCCGACAGCTCCTTGACCAGATGGGCGATCGCCGGTGTCGGCAGCACACCACCATAGTGCTCGACGGCACCGGCCTGTCCGAGGCCCTCGACCAGCCATTCGCAGATCTCCTCGGTGCTCGAGCGTGTGTCACCGCCGAGGACGACCGCGGGAGAGGTCGATCCCTTGGCGAGTCGCTCTCCGAGATGGAGTCCGAGGGCTCGCATCGTAGCCCGATCCAGGGGATAGGAGCCAAACGGGGCACGAATTCCATCCGTGCCGAACAGGCGGGTCTTTCGAGCTGGCCCCATCAGTCGGGCGGCGGGGTTTCCGGTTCCCCGTTGCCAGTGCCCGGTATCTCCAGCGGGATGCGGACGGTCACGAATGCCGGTTGCACCACACTGATCAGGGGGTCGGGTGATACCACCCTGGCCTGGGTTTCGAAGTCCAGCGCGTGGCCGGTGAGGTCGATCGGTGTCGTCGTGAGAACACCAGCCTCGTCGATTTTGGACTGCGGTCCGCGCACCAACACCATGGGCGGGAGGATCTCCGGCTCCATCACCACCGCACCCGCCGCCGCTTCACCCTCCAGCCGGGCTCTGACACCCAGCAGGTGGTCGACTTGCCGGTCGAGCTCGATCGGGATGACGTTGGGCTCGATCGAGACGACCTCCAGGTCTTCAGGTAGGAAGACATTTTCGGCGGAAAGCGGCACCTCGAACACACCCTTCGCGGGCTCGGGCACCTCGACAAACACATCGATTTGAAGGGGGTTGAGGCTGCGCACCTTGCTGACCGGACCCCGCACTCCGATGCGGACACTCTCGACCCTTTCCAGGATGACGAGACCGGGGTAGTTCTCGTAGCGGACCGTCGCTTCGAAAACCTTATCGCTGAGGAGCTCTCTCTTTTCGACAGAAAAGGCGAACCAGGCGATGAGAGCCAGGGTGACGGCCAGCAGGCGGAGGCCCCAACGGTTCATCGAGTCGCTCAAACTTGCTTCTCCGGCTGTGCGCTCAGGTCGGTGATCAGATATTGATAGAGGGTGTTGCGCAGACTCTTGGCGTCCAGGTCACGAATCATCCGGCCATCGATGGCGACCGAGATAATACCGGTCTCCTCGGAGACCACGACGGCCAGAGCATCGATCTCCTCGGAGATTCCCAGGGCGGCTCGGTGACGCGTCCCGTACTCCTTCGACAGCTCAGGGTTGAGTGTCAGGGGTAGAAAACAGGCCGCCGCCGCAATGCGATCCTCTTGAATGATGACGGCCCCGTCATGGAGGGGAGTGTCGGGGTTGAAGATGTTGATCAGCAGATCGTAGGAGACCAGGGCATCGATGGCGATGCCATTCTCGATGAAGTTGCGTAGTCCCTCGAGCCGCTGGATGACAATGAGAGCGCCTGTCCGACGCTCCGCCATGGCGGCGGCCGCCAGCACCGTCTCGTGAATCGTCGCTTCCGTCTTCTGGTGAGTGCCAAGACCCCACAACGGGTTGCGACCAAAGCTGGCTAGAGCGCGCCGAATCTCCTGTTGAAACAGGACAATGATGGCAAAGGGCAGAACAAAGAGAAAACTGCCGAGCAACTGCTGGAGGGTCAGCAGGTTGGCGGCCCCGGCTAGGTAGTAGGCGGCGCCGATAAAGACCAGACCAAGCAGCATCTGCACCGCCCGGGTACCCCGGATCAGCAGCAGCAGGTTGTAGATCACCACTGCCACCAGGGCGACGTCGAGGACATCCCGCCAGCTGATGAACTGGATCCACTCGGTTACGTTCACTCGCGACCCTCGTCGGCTCGATCTATGGCTTCCCAAACATCCAGGAACTGTCTGGTGGCGGCGACATCGTGGACTCTCACCACGGCCGCGTGGTGGGCTGCGGCCCAGCCGACCGCGGCAAGGCTACCACCCAAGCGGTCGTCGGCGGGAGCACCGGTTAGGTGACCGATAAAGCTCTTGCGACTGGCACCCACGAGCACCGGGCAGCCGAGGTCGTGGAGTCGGTCCAGGTTGCGGAGCAGAAGCAGATTCTGCCGCGGCGTCTTGCCAAATCCGATCCCGGGATCCACAAAGATCTGCTGACGTGAGACACCGGCGCGGACGGCCCGCTCGACGGCGCTGCCGAGCTCGCCGACCACCTCTGCCAGAAGATCATCGAAGCCGATCTCGCGCTGCATCTGGGCCAACTCGCCCCGGCTGTGCATCAGGACCACCGGGCAACCGGTCTCGACCACCACACGCGCCAGCTCCGGATCGCCAA
Source organism: Thermoanaerobaculia bacterium (assembly GCA_049678185.1). Taxonomy (GTDB): domain Bacteria; phylum Acidobacteriota; class Thermoanaerobaculia; order Multivoradales; family JAHEKO01; genus M0029. The sequence continues at coordinate 24,831 of JBAUDS010000085.1, read as the reverse complement.
GGGCGCTGATGTCGTTGACCAGATCCGCACCGCTGGCCAGCGCTGCGCTCGCCACCTCTCCTTTGCGGGTATCGACCGAGATCGGCACTTCGACTTCGTCGCGCAGGCGCTCGAGCACGGGGAGCAGGCGTCGCATTTCTTCCTCGACCGGGACGTGGGCGGCACCCCCGCCGTAGACCCCGCCGCCGGGCCGGGTCGACTCGGCACCCAGATCCAGCAGGTCGGCACCCGAGCTCACCATCTCCAAGCCCCGCTCGACCGCCTTCTCAGGCTCGAGCCACAATCCACCATCACTAAAAGAGTCCGGGGTCAGATTGAGCACCCCCATCACCAGCGGCCGCCCGGCGAGGACGATCGCCCTGCCGCCGGAGCACGGTATGACCCGGATTGCTCGGGTGGTGATTGTGGACGGCATCGACTGGCCAGGCGTCCCAGGGTGGTGTGGTGCGAGCTACTCCGTCGAGGGCAGTGGGTCGGTGGGCGCCGGTCGGGGTCGGCTCGGTTTGGCGTCCACCTCGTCGCGGGCCGGCCGCTCCTGTTCTTCCGCCTCGCGGGCGGCTATCGCTTGGTCGTCCGCCGCCCCGTCCGGTGCTTCCTCTTTCTGGATGCTCGGTGGCGCCAGATCTTCACCTGTCAGCTCGCGGATGATCTCGTAGACCTGCCGGCCATCGAGAGACTCGAGCTCGAGCAGCTCCTGAGCCAGACGGTCCAGAAGCGTCCGGTGCTCGATCAGAATCGATTTGGCTCGCTCGTAGGCCGCCTGGACGATGCGGTCGACCTCCTGGTCGATGCGGATCGCCGTATCTTCGCTGTAGTCGGGCCGGGTGGAGAAATCCCGCCCCAAGAAGACGGGCTCGTCGTTGTTGCCATAGGAGAGTGGCCCCAGCTTGGACATTCCCCACTCGCGGACCATGCGGCGGGCCACCTCCGTGGCGCGGTCGATGTCGTTGCCGGCACCGGTGGTGATGTCCTCCTGGGTCAGCTCCTCGGCGATCCGCCCACCCATCAGAATGGAAATCTGTCCCTCGACGTAGCCCTTCTTGTAGGTGTGCTTGTCCTCGAGCGGCAGCTGCATGGTGACACCGAGGGCGCGGCCACGGGGGATCACCGTCACTTTGTGCAGGGGGTCGGCGCCGGGGGTGAAGGCGGCCACCACCGTGTGACCGGCCTCGTGGTAGGCGGTAACCCGCTTCTCGTCGTCGGTGATCATCAGCGTCTTGCGCTCGACACCCATGAGGACCTTGTCCTTGGCGAACTCGAAGTCCTCCATGGTCACTTTGTCCCGGTTGCGACCCGCGGCGAACAGGGCGGCCTCGTTGACGAGATTGGCCAGATCGGCCCCGGCGAAGCCGGGGGTGCCGCGGGCCAGCACCTCTAGATCGACGTCTTCGGCCAACGGTGTCTCGCGGGTGTGGACCTCGAGGATGCCGAGGCGACCATTGATGTCGGGACGGTCAACGACGACGCGGCGGTCGAAACGGCCGGGCCGCAGGAGCGCCGGGTCGAGAACATCCGGACGGTTGGTGGCGGCAATCAGAATCACGCCTTCGTTGGATGCGAAGCCGTCCATCTCCACCAGCAATGCGTTCAGGGTCTGTTCGCGCTCGTCGTGACCACCACCCAGACCGGCCCCTCGATGACGACCGACGGCGTCGATCTCGTCGATAAAGATGATGCAGGGGGCGTTCTTCTTGCCCTGCTCGAACAGGTCGCGCACGCGGCTGGCGCCGACGCCCACGAACATCTCGACGAAGTCGGAGCCGGAGATCGTATAGAAGGGAACCCCGGCCTCGCCGGCGATAGCCCGGGCGAGCAGTGTCTTACCGGTCCCCGGTGGTCCCATGAGCAGGACACCCTTGGGGATCCTGCCGCCCAGCTTCTGAAACTTCTGCGGCTCCTTGAGGAACTCGATAATCTCCGAGAGCTCTTCTTTGGCCTCCTCGACCCCCGCCACATCCTTGAACGTCACCTTCTTGCCTGAGGTGTTGAGCAGCTTCGCCTTGCTCTTGCCAAACGACATCGCCCGGTTGCCGCCCGACTGCATCTGGCGCATGAAGAATATCCACAGACCGATGATCAGCAGAAACGGTGCCCAGCCGAAGAGGAACTGCAGCAGCGGATTCTCTCTCGGCTCTTCGGCCTTGATGATGACGCCGGCCTCGCGCAGTTCCTGGACCAGGTCGGGGTATTCGGGAAGGTAGGTGATGAAGCTGTCGCCTTCCTGGTACTGGCCGCCTTCCGCAAACACACCGGACAGTTCCTGGCCGCGGATGGTGACCTCCTTTACCCTGCCGTCTTGGACCTCTGCCAGGAAGTCGGTAAAGGTCAGGGGGAATTGATTAACCCTCCCAGCTTGGAACGTATTCCAAAGGAGAATCACCACTACGAAGATGGCGATCCAGACGATAAGAGTCCTGATTGTCGGATTCAAAACTTGACTACCTCGTAAGCTGTTTGCCCTGCTCGTGCCCCTCACTCACAACCGGTCGGGGGCTGCTCAGATTCCCGCCGCCTTCTCGGCAATTCGGCCCAGGTAGGGGAGGTTGCCGTACTGGCCGCCATGCTTGAGACCATAGCCGACGAACAATCCCTGGCGCTCAGCGCTAAAACAGCTGTAGTCGGCCTGGAAATCGGTCTTGCGGTCGGCCGGAATGTCGATCAGGACGGCGAACTTGACCTCGCTGGCGCCGTGCTGCAGAAACTGATCGGCGAGATAGCTCTCCGGAACACCCGAGGCAGACACGTCCTTGATGACCATCAACTGTTGATCGTAGATATTCAGCGGCATCGGATAGTGGATGTCGCGAATCTCGCCGTCGCGACCGCCGGGAGAGTACTGCACCTGGACAAACTCGAATCTCACCGGCTGCTTGATGGAGCGAATGAGGTCGGCAACAAAGATCAAGGACCCGCCCAGCAGGGAGATGATCAGGGGATCGGTGCCCTTGAAGTCCTTCTCCAGCTGCTGGCCCAGGGCCTGCACCTTTTCGTGAATAGTCTCTGCGTCCCAGAGCGAGATGACTCGATCTGTTGTCATTGTGGCTCGATCTCCGCGATCCACGCCCGGTCACCCGGCGAGACCTGGAAGGCGTTGTCGATAGTAATCCCGGGGATCCAAGCCAGCCGATCGCCCACCTGCAGCAGCGGCAAACGGTCCCTCTGATCCCGGGGAACCCTCCTATCCATCAAAAGACCCTTCAGACGACGCGAGCACGGAAAGCCCAAAGGCTGAATCCGGTCTCCTGGCCGTCGATTGCGTACCATCACTTGCTCCCCCGAGCGCAGGGGCAGGGCCAATCCAGCACGTTGCGGGGCGTTCTGAAACATCCAGTCCGCCACCTCACCCCTCCGGAGACGCACCTTTAGTGCAAGCTCCGGAATCCCGTGCTCTCCCGGCACTTCGAAAGTATAAGCGAAAGCGGGGGTTGGCGGCGCCGGGCGGCGAAGTCGCAGGTGCTCGCCCTGGCTCTCCCAGCGCCAACCGTCGCCGCAGTCGCACCCTACCCGCGCCGATTCTCGGCACTGGCGGTAGAGGTCACGGCGGGCCGAGCCGGCCGGTGGGTAGTCGATTCCCGCCCGCCGGTGGAGCATCGACAGGGCGTAGGCCCACAGTGACTCCGGCAGCATCTCCAGATCTCTGCGCCTCACCTCGACGCAACCCGCATCCACTCGCGGGCGGAGCAGGTGCGCCAGCTGGACCTCGATGGCCCGACGGCCCCGTCGCGCCGCCGCCGCCAGGCGGAGGAGGCGTGCCTGAACCGATGGATCCCCGCTCAGGAGAACGGGCAGCAGCCGGTGGCGAATCCGGTTGCGGGGAATCCCCAGATCGGTGTTGGAGGGGTCGTCCAGCGGCTGGAGACCGGCGGCCTCCACCGTTCGCCGCAGCTCGGAGCGCGTCAGATCGAGGAGCGGTCGCACTACATGGCCGAGACGCGGCGAGATCCCCGACAGCCCTTCGATGCCACTGCCAAACAGCAGCCGCAGCAGCACCGTTTCGATCTGATCGTCGGCGTGATGGCCGGTGAGGATATAGCGGGCCCCGAGCTTCCGGCGCTCGGTTTCCAGGTGTTGGTAGCGGAGGCGACGGCCGGCCTCCTCCAGGCTCTCCCCTGCGGCTCTACGGTCTGGAACCTCCAGCTCTTGCGAAGCGAAAGGCACCCCGACCTGCCGACTCAACCGGCGCGCGGCTGTGGCCCGCCGGCTGGAGCTGGGATCGAGCCCGTGATCCAGGTGGAGCGCGTGCACCTCTACCCCAAAGTCCTGGCCAAATTGTGCGGCTCCCCACAGCAGGGCGGTGGAGTCGGGTCCGCCGGAGAAGGCGACCAACAACCGATCACCGGCACTCACGGGCGCAGTGGTGCGGAAGAAGCGCCCCAGGGTTTCGAAGATAGTCACGACAGCAGGAGAGTGGTGGCGGTGAAGGGACTTGAACCCCCGACCTAGCGGTTATGAGCCGCTCGCTCTAACCACCTGAGCTACACCGCCATGGATCTGGAATGAAAACTGAAGTCTCGAAACGATCCTCGGGGCTAATGCCACCATTCGATACGCGAAAATTATACCCCTTCCCGGCCGCTTGCGGCCAGTAAGGGGTCACGGAGAAAGAGGGGGAATGGGGACTAGAAGTCCGCGGTGCAATCGTTGAAGCGGCCAAAGAAGCGACGGGCGGAGTCGGCCAGCGCCGGCGAGTTGAGCTGATAGACAACGTGCTGTCCTCGCCGCTGATCGAGCACCAGATTGGCCTCTTTGAGAACCGAGAGATGTCGGGAGATCGTCGGTTGCGAAAGATGGAAATTGCCGACAATCTCGTTGACGCTGTGATCGCGGTCCTCGAGAAGACGGAGGATGTTCCTGCGGGTCTCATCCGATAGGGCTTTGAAGAACTTGTTCATCTCTCGACTCTCCCTCGCTGGTCTTTGATCGCCGAGTCCCGCACCCCTAAGCGGTCTGATGCGGTCACCCTGTGTCCAGGGCGCGACTCCCCCCAACTCTCCCTCTACGGGGTTCCACTGGGGCTCAGACCGGTCGGCTGAGGGGTGCGGGACCTTGGTTTCGGCTTTGAAGGCTTTCTGCGCCACGATCTTTTCTCCAACCACTCGCCGGCTTATAGGGCAAAAGGTGTGCCAGAAACGACCCGAGGGGCGAAATCGGCCGCCAACGGCACCCGGCCGCAGGCCTCCTCAATCTATAGACGATTGGGCATCTTGCTACATATCAACAACTTACGGACACCCGGAGGGAGTCGGGGAGAGTGCTTATTGGGGTTTCGAAAGTTGCCGGAGGGACGAAATCAGTGGTCGGGAGAGAGAAAAAGAGACATTGAAAAGTGGCTATAAGCAAAAAAAATGGCGGGAAAAGTCGAAATTTTGCCACTGCACTGAGCCAAAAGAGGTGCCGAGGGAGGATAAGAAAAAGGCCCCCGAGATCCGGGGGCCCTTGGGTGTTCGATGGGGTCTCTGGCTCGCCGAGCCCACCGGCTCAGCCGGTCGCCGACTTGAAGTTCTCGCCCACCATGTTCCAATCAACGACCTTCCACCAGGCCGCGAGATAGTCCGGGCGCCGGTTCTGGTAGAGCAGGTAGTAGGCGTGCTCCCAGACGTCGACGCCGAGAATCGGGGTCTTGCCTTCCATATAGGGACTGTCCTGGTTGGCCGATGAGGTCACTTCGAGGGTGCCGTTGTCGACTACCAGCCAGCCCCACCCCGAGCCGAACCTGGTGCCGGCCGCGCCGTTGAGCTTCTCCTGCAAGGACTCGAAGCTGCCAAAGTCGCGGTCGATGGCAGCGGCCAGGTCGCCGGTGGGTGTGCCACCCGCGTTGGCTGCCATGGTGGTCCAGAAAAGGCTGTGATTGGCGTGTCCACCACCGTGGTTGCGGACCGCGGTGCGTATGGCCTCGGGCACCTCGTCGATCCCCCGCAGAAGGTCGGCCAGGTCCTTGCTCTCGAGGTCGGGATGCCCCTCTAGGGCCTTGTTCAGGTTGGCGACGTAGGCGGCGTGGTGCTTGTCGTGATGGATCTCCATAGTCCGCGCGTCGATATGGGGCTCGAGGGCGTCAAAGGCGTAAGGAAGATCGGGCAGCTGGTACATTGGTTCTTGCCTCCATTCAGTCAGTTTGGCGGGCATCTTGTCACGTTGCACCATCAATTGAAAACGCCCTTGGCGGGGGCGGTAACCGTTGACTTCCAGGGATGCCTTGCGTAGTATGACCGGTCGCTGGGGTGAGGGAGGTTAGCTCAGTGGAAGAGCACCTGCCTTACACGCAGGGGGTCGTGGGTTCAAATCCCTCACCTCCCACCATCGAGTAGCTCCTGTCGCTCTGGCGCCGATTTCAGTGCGGGGTCGTAGTTCAGTTGGTTAGAACGCCGGCCTGTCACGCCGGAGGTCGCGAGTTCGAGTCTCGTCGGCCCCGCCAATCTGAGATCTTTTAGGAGTAGAGAATCATGCGAGAGAAGATCAAGCTCGTGTCGAGCGCGGGAACCGGGTACTTCTACACTACGACCAAGAACAAAAAGCTCGCCACCGGCAAGCTGACCCTCAAGAAGTACGATCCCAAGATCCGCAAGCACGTCGACTTCGTCGAAGAAAAGATTCGTTAGCACCTCGGCTGGGCCCCGTGCTAAGCTGACGCCTCCTACCTCTACCGCGTCTCGGAAACGAGACGCGGTCTCGGTCGTTCATCTCGATCAGTTGCACCTCCTCTCCACGAAACCGTGGAAAGGAGGAAGGTATGAACCGTGGAGGTGCTTATGAGCTGCTCAATCGATGTGCGAGGGCAGGTGAAGAGGAGGACTGGGAGGAGTTTGTGGAGCGCTACCGCCACCGCTTGACGGCCGGGATTCGGCGGGCTCTGCGCCGGGCTGGAACGGTGGTCGTCCGCGAGGACCAGGAGGACCTGCTGCAGAATGTCTATTGTCGCTTGCTGGAGCAGAGCGGCAGGAGCTTGCGCCGGTGCCAGGGAGGTTGTGACCAGGCCGTGGGTGCCTACCTCGCCAGAATTGCCGAGAGCGTGACCATCGACCATCTGCGGGCGCTGGGGGCCGCCAAAAGGGGGCGGCATCGCCTGGTCAACGTCAGGTCGGATCCCTGGGGCGATCCCCTGACGAGAGCCGTCGACCCGCGACCGTCACCCGAGGAGAGGCTGCTGCGCCGAGAACGATGGCAGATCTTTCTCGGCCGTTGTCGTGCCGTGGTGGGCACTCAATCGCCACGTCGTGATCTGACGGTGCTCCATCTCGCCCTTTACGAGGGTCTGAGCAGTCGCGAGATCTCGGAGCGACTGGGGGGCGGTCTTCGCCCTACCAGCGTCGACTCCTTGATTTTTCGGCTGCGCAGACGGTTGTCCAGGGCCGGACTCCCGCTGCCACGGCGCTGACGAGGTCTTCAGCTATGATCGGCCGATGACGACACGAGTTTTTACCGATCAGCGGTGCCTGTTGCACCGTTCTCCACCCGGCTATCCGGAGCGCTCCGAGAGGCTGGAGGCCATCGTCGACCACCTCGCTCGGGAGGGCCACGAGATCGTTGACGGCGTGGCCTTCCCCGAGGTGGAAAAGCGGATCGGACTGCTGCACGAGCCCGCCTATGTAGAGCGGCTCCGCCGGGCGGTAGAGCGCGGTGACGGGCTCATCGACTCGGCCGACAACCCGCTGTCGGAGGGAACATACGACGCCTCGCTGGCGGCGGTCGAAACCGTGCTCACGGCGGCGGAGTGGGTAATGGGCGGGTCCGACCACATGGCCCTGGCCGCGGTCCGCCCTCCCGGACACCATGCGGAGCGCGGCACCGCCATGGGTTTCTGCTATTTCAACAACGTCGCCGTAGCCGCCGAGCACCTGGTCCACGAGCACGGTCTGGGTCGGGTGGCGATCTTCGACTTCGATGTCCACCACGGCAACGGGACACAGCACCTGTTCGAGGAGCGAGCCGACGTACTGTATGTCAGCACCCATCAGTATCCCTTCTACCCCGGCACCGGCGCTGCCGATGAGCGCGGCCGGGGACCGGGTCAGGGGGCGACGGTCAACGTGCCGCTGCCGGCCGGTACCGGTGACCAAGGCTACGCCGTGGCTCTCGAAGAGCAGGTCCTGCCGGCACTCGAGGCGTTCGCACCCGAGGTGCTGATGCTGTCAGCGGGGTTCGACGCCTGGCAGAACGACCCCGTGGGGGGCATGCGGGTGACCGCCGACGCCTACCACGACTGGAGCCAGCGGCTGGCCGGCCTGGCGGCCGAGGTATGTGGGGGACGGGTACTGTCAGTGCTCGAAGGGGGATACGATCTGACGGCCCTGCCGACGCTGGTGGATATCCACCTCAGGGGTTTGAGCGCTGGGAAAAGCGGCTAGTTGCCGACCCCGACCGCATCCTGACGCTCGTCGGTCTCTGCACGCTCTTCTTCATCCTCCAGACGCTGCCGTTTGGCCAGCAGCTCGGTGGCCTGCCCGAACAGGCTCAGGGCCTCCTGGATCTGGGGATCACCCTTGGCCAGCACCTGGTGTCGACTCTCGAGTCCGAATGCCGAATTGAATATCTCGGCGTGGATCCTGCGGCGCACGAATTCCTGCGTCTCGGTATCCTCGAGGCCTTCTGCGATCTCATCTTCGGTTGCCAACTCATTTTCGGCCAGCCACGCCGAGAACCGATCCAACAGCTCCGCTGGGGGCTCCCAGGTCGCCTCTTCGATCGGGTGATTGTTGGCCCATTCGACGGCGAAATCGAAAAGGGCATTACGGCTGAGCAAGAACTGGGCAAAGGTGGAGACCTCGTCCGGCTCGACCTTGACATCCGGTGTGATCCCGCCTCCACCATAGACCTCTCGACCCAGATCGGTGAGATAGGCCTCGACGGCGACCACCCCGTCGTTCTCGCCGAGCTCTTCGCCTTCCTCGGCTACCTGGGTGCCGTTGGAGTGGGTGGCGTAGTCGAACCAGGAGCTGTAGTCACGTTGGATCAGCCGCCCCGAAGGGGTGTAGTACTTGGCGGTCGTCAACGCCAGCCCGGCGCCATAGGAGAGGGAGTAGACGGTCTGCACCAGACCCTTGCCCCAGGTCGGATTGCCGACGATCAGACCGATGTCATGATCCTGGATGGCGCCGGCCAGGATCTCCGCCGCCGAAGCGGTGTTCTCGCCCACCAGGACGACCAGCGGCAGCTCGGAGAGCCGGTTTCCGTCGCGGGCATCGTACTCCTGGAAGGACTCGCGGGTACGGCCCCGGGTCTCGACGATCTTGGAGCCCTTGGGCACAAAGAGCTCGACCACGGCGATCGCCTGGTCCAAAAGCCCGCCGCCGTTGCCCCTGAGGTCCAACAGCAGGCTCTCCATTCCCTGTGCCTCGAGCTCGGCCAGCGTCTCCTCGACTTCCACTCCGGTGCCGCGGTTGAAGTCACTGATCGCCATGTAGCCGACCGTCGGAGTCAACATGTAGGCGTAGCGCACCGTGTTCTGGGGAATCTCGTCCCGCACCACGGTCAGGTCGAACGGCTCCTCGTCCAAACCCGGCCTGGCGATGGTGATCTGCACCTCGGTGTCCTTTGGTCCCTTGAGGCGCCGCACCGCTTCGTTGATGTTCATCATCTCGGTCGGCTCGCCCTCGATGGCGGTGATGACGTCGCCGGCCCGAATGCCCAAACGCCAAGCGGGTGTGCCATCGATGGGCGTGATCACCGTCAGCTGCCCATTGCGCATGCCGACCAGGATTCCCAGACCGTAGAAGGAGCTCTGCTGGCGGTCCCTCATCCCCGAGTAGGCATCGGCGGTGAGAAAAGTGGTGTGAGGATCAAGCGTTCGCACCATGCCGTCGATGGAAGAGACGACGAGATCCCTATAGGTCACCTCACCGCCATAGGCCTCCTGAGCCACCGCCAGCAGCTCGGTGAAGAGATGAAGCTGTTCGCGGGCCTCCTTGTCGAGGGCGAGCAGGCGATCACCAAAAAAGCCACCCAGTACGAGACTGAGGGCAAAAAGGGCTATAGCGGCTATTTTCCAGGACCTTCGCATCAGGAAATTCTATCATCTCGCACGGTGGAGGCTCTCGAGGCGGCCGACGGCTTGACTTTTGACCGCCGGTAGCTTGATCATCCAGACTACGGTGATCGGTCGATGATAGGTTCACTTGGACTCCCCGAGATCATCTTTATCCTGGTCTTGGCCCTGCTGATCTTTGGGCCGCGCAGACTACCGGAGATCGGTAAGACGCTGGGTCGCGCCCTGGGTGAGTTTCGGCGCGCCACAACCGACCTCAAGCGGACCTTCGACAGCGAGCTCTCGAGCGAAGAGTTTCGCAATCCGATGGCGAAACCGGCCCCCAGCAAGCCGGTCTCCCGGGAGACCGAGGCTCCGGCGACGCCGACCGCGGCGCTGCCGGCCGCCGAGGAGCCGCCAGCCCCTGCTGAAGCCGCCGAGTCGGATGGCGAGACCGAGCCCACCCCGTCGCCCAAAGCCGAATGACAGCACTGCCGGAATCTCAATCCTCCGTCACGGAGTCGGAGGGCCTCTCCCGGATGAGTCTGTTGGAGCACCTGGACGAGCTCCGGCACCGGATCGTCCGTTCTCTCATCTCGGTCTCGATCGGCTTTTTGGTCTGTTGGGTGTTCGTCAAGCAGATCGCCGATTTCCTGGCGGCCCCGATCTACAAGGCGTTGCCGGAGGGAACAAAGCTCGCCTTCCTGGGGGTGACCGATCCATTCATCATCTACGTCAAGGTGGCCGCCCTGGCCGCTCTCTTTCTGACCTCGCCGCTCGTCCTCTATCAGGTCTGGCGATTCGTCGCCCCGGGGCTCTACAGGAGGGAGAAGCTCCACGCACTGCCGTTTATCATCGCCGGCTCCCTGTTCTTTATCGGCGGCGGCGCCTTTGCCTACTATGTTGCCTTCCCCTTCGCCGTCGATTTCCTGCTGGGTATGGGAGAGGCCTTCGAGCCGGTGATCACGGTGGAGCGCTATTTCAGATTTCTGCTCTACGTCATTCTGGGCCTCGGTCTGATGTTCGAGCTGCCCATCTTCATCTTTCTGCTGGCTCAGATGGGGATAGTCACCCCCCGATTTCTGATCCGCCACTTCAAATGGGCGGTACTGCTCATCTTTGTCGCCGCCGCCTTCGTCACCCCCACCCCGGACGTCATCAACCTGTGCATCTTCGCCTTCCCGACGATCCTGCTCTACCTCCTCGGAGTAGGCGCCGCCGCCCTGGTGGTGCGCAAGAAGAAGGAAGAGTCTTAGGTTCTGGTCAGGACTCGCCCCGGTTGCCGGAGCGAATCTCAACCAGTTTGCCGCCGATCTCGAACAGGATCCGCAGCCGGCCCCCGAGACCCCCGGTGTAGGCATTGAGGGTAGACACCCGCACATCCCGCCGGCGCTCGAGCTTGGACAGATCCGACTGGGACATCCCGAGGCGACCGGCGAGCTCTACCTGAGTGAGACCTAGCTCTCGTCGCAGGGCCGACAATTCGGCCACTTGTCTCGGGCGTTGGCCACCTTCCGCGCGGGCTCGGCAGCGGTCGATCCAGGCCCGCCAAAGCGCCGAGGTGCCGTACATCGGGTAGGAGTCGACCAGGTGCGCGACTCTATCGGCGAGCTCGCCTTGTGGATCGTGGGCGATGGCCTCGGCCAGGGGCTGCCAGTCGGCCAGATCACCACGTTCGAGAATGTCCACGATGGCCGCCGACGGCAGCTCCTCGGCCGGGGTGTCGGTCGGGACCAGAAGGTGACGATGGTTCACGGCGAATCCCCGACGAATCGATCGAGCACTTTGACGGCCACCCTACGGCAAACATCGGTTACCGCACCCCAGTCCTGCCAGCGCTGGTCGAGCTTTCGATAGGAGGCGAGATCGACTTTTGAAAGGTCGCCCGGACGCGGCTCGGCCAGCTGCTTGGCCACCTGGGTCGCAATCCGGCGGCCGTCCGGCCCGATCTGGTCGGCGTAGTAGTCGTCCATCGTGGCAACGACAGCAGCCGCTTCGTCTTCACCAAGCCGGTCGGCCAGTGCCGCGAAGTCGAGATAGTCGCGGGTCGCATTCCGGACCAGGCAGAGCCAGGCCTTGATCCTGGCGATCTCCGCCAGGGTCGGAACCCGCAACGTGCGGTCTCCGACTGCCACTTCCTCGACCTCCAGGGGCCGCCGGCGGATCAGGTTTCGAATCCCCGTCTCCACGCCGTCGAGGCGTCCCAGGATGAGCACCGGCCGCTCGACTCGCGCGGTGACCCAACCGTCCGTATCCTCGAGTGCTGCGAGGATCTCATCGAACCTCTCGCGGAGATCCGCGACCACATGGTCGTCATCCAGCGAGACCCGATGTCCAGCGTGGTGAGCCGCCGCAGTGCCGCCTACGAGAACGGCATCGGGTACCAACTCCTGTAGCCGAGCAGCGGCCTCGAGGACGGCCCTAACCGCCGGGATTTGCCTCATAATAGTGATTATAGTCACTATCAGACGGAAAGCAAGAAGAATTCAAGAAGTGGAACCAGAATCACTGCAGGCCTACGCGGGTAGGTTCCTGGGAACATTCAAGGAGTTCCCGCCGCGGTGTAGACTCATTAGCGGCGGTGGGGCTTCGGTTCTGCCGCCTCTTTTTATCCCCGACTTTCCAGTTGAGGCAAGGCGGCACACACAAGGAGTATCCATGAAGACGAAAGGGAAACGGAGACTCATCTTCGGCGCACTCTTCGTAGGCATCACGGTTGGAACGCTGGCTTGTCGTCCCGCCAGCGAAGAACCGACGACAGCCAACCAAGAAGCGCTCGCCAACTCGCCAGCAGTGGAAACACTTCCCTCCTGGGCCGACGGCGCCGCCAAGCAGGCCATTCTCGACTTCGTTGCCCGGGTCACCGACCCGGCGAGCCCCGACTTCGTGCCCGAGGCGGAGCGGATTGCCACCTTCGACAACGACGGCTGTCTCTGGTCGGAGAAGCCGGTTTACTTCCAGTTGTTGTTTGCGATCGATCGTGTCAAGGCGATGGCCGCGGAGCATCCCGAGTGGCAGGACCAGCAGCCTTTCAAGGGCGTCCTGGAAGGCGATCTGGATGCCGTGGCGGCCACCGGCGAGCACGGTCTGCTCGAGCTCGTGATGGCCTCGCATGCCGGCATGACTACGGCCGAGTTCGAGGAGATCGTCGAAGACTGGCTAGCCAGCGCACACCACCCCGAGCTCGATCGCCCGTACACCGAGCTCGTCTATCAACCGATGCTCGAAGTGCTCGCCCACCTGCGGAGCCACGGCTTCAAGACCTTCATTACCTCGGGGGGCGGCATCGAGTTCATGCGCCCCTGGGTCGAGGAGGTCTACGGCATACCGCCGGAGCAGGTGGTCGGTTCCAGCATCGTGGTCGAGTACGAGGTCCGTGACGGCGAGCCGGTGCTAGTTCGGCTGCCGGAGATCGACTTCATCGACGACAAGGAGGGCAAGCCGGTCGGCATCCACAAGTTCATCGGCCGCCGACCCATCGCCGCCTTTGGCAATTCGGACGGCGATTTCCAGATGCTGGAGTGGACGACGGCCGGCAACGGGGCTCGGCTGGGAGTCCTAATCCACCACACGGATGCCGAGCGCGAATGGGCCTACGACCGGGACTCCCATGTCGGGCGACTCGACCGCGGGCTCGACGAGGCGGCCCAGCGTGGCTGGGTAGTGGTCGACATGAAGACGGACTGGACGGCCGTCTACGCTCCTGAGTAGGGGTGGCTCTTCAGCCGTCGAACGTAAATCGGGAAAAAATCTCGTCCCACACTCCGCGCGCGCGGAGGATGATCTCTACCGTTTCGCGGACGGCGCCGTGGCCGCCGCCGGCCTCCAGCACCCGGTGGACCACGGTGCGGACCTCGGGGACCGCGTCGGCGGGGGCGAAGGAGAGACCCGAAAGGCTCAGCACCACCAGATCGGGGAGATCGTCGCCGATAAAGGCGAGACGTCGGGGAACGGTGTTGTGGCGCTCCAGGAACTCTTCGAGGGCGGCCTGTTTGTCGTGGATCCCGGTCAGGCAGGCATCCAACTTGAGCTCGGCGCTGCGCCGCTCGACGGGCTTCGAGACGCGACCGGAGAGAATCCCCACTTTCAGACCGGCCCGCTGCGCCAGCTTGAGCCCCAGCCCGTCTTTGGCATTGAAGCGCTGAAGGCGTTGCCCCCGGTGATCGTAGTAGAGACCGCCGTCGGTCAGCACGCCGTCGGCGTCGCACAGCAACCACTCCAGCTCCGCCGCCCGGCGGGCCAGCTCCTGCTCGCTCAGCACCCCCATCAGAAGAGCTCCAGACCCCACAGATCGTGGAGGTGCAGGATGCCATCGAGCCGTCCCTGCTCGTCGCAGATAAAGAGCGAAGTGATGCGGTTCTCCTCCATGGTCCTGAGCGCCACTGGAGCGAGCTCGTCGCGGGAGATCGTCCGCGGCTTTGGCTGCGAGCAGTCACCCGCAGTCTGCTGCAGCAGGGTCTCGTCCTTTTCCAGCAGCCGGCGCAGATCGCCATCCGAGATACAGCCGAGCAGGTGGCCCTCGTCGTCGGTCACCGCGGTGATGCCCAGCTGTTTGCGTGACATCTCGTAGATGGCGTCGCGCATGGGGGTGGCCGCAGTGACCACGGGCATGGCCTCGCCGGCGTGCATGAGCTCTTCGACCTTGAGCAGCCGTTTGCCCAGCTGGCCGCCGGGGTGGAGACGGGCGAAATCCTCGTGGGTAAACCCCTTGGCCTCGAGCACCGCCATGGCCAGGGCGTCACCCATCGCCAGCGTCGCCGTGGTGGACGCGGTGGGGGCCAGATCCAGCGGGCAGGCCTCCTGATCGATGGCCACCCGCAAGAGGACATCGGCGTGTTGTGCCAGCGGGCTCGAGGCCTTGCCGGTGAGCATGATCAGCGGCACCCCGAGCCGCTTGAGGGTTTCGACCAGTCGCACCAGCTCCTCGGTGGTGCCGGAGTAGGAGGCGGCCAGCACGACGTCGCCCGCCGCCAGCATTCCCACATCCCCGTGGATGGCCTCGGCCGGGTGGAGAAACAGGGCCGGGGTGCCGGTGGAGGAGAGGGTCGCGGCCAGCTTCTTCATGATGATGCCGCTCTTGCCCATGCCGCTACAGACCACCCGTCCTTTGCAGCGCTCGAGCATCTCGACAGCCCGGTCGAAGGACTCGTCGAGCTGGTCCAGAAGACCATGCACGGCACCGGCCTCGATCTGGAGCACGCTCTGCGCCACCTCGCGGGGGGTGCGGGACCGGTTCTTGGTCATAAAGCGCTTTCCGGCGTGGCGACGGCCCGCCTGACGGCCAGAGCCGACTCGAGCAGCGCTTCGGCCGCTGTCGGATCCAACTGGGTGGTGCTGTCGGACAGCGCCTTGGCGGGCTCGGGGTGGACCTCCAGATAGAGCCCGTCGGCACCGGCCGCCACCGCGGCCCGCACCAACGGCAAGGCGAACTGCCGCTGGCCACCGGTCTGCTCGCCGGCACCGGGGAGCTGGAGCGAGTGGGTGACGTCGTAGATGACCGGGATACCGTCCCCGGCCAGCAGTGAGAAGCTCCGCATGTCCACTACAAGGTTGTGGTAACCAAACGAAAACCCGCGCTCAGTGACGCTCACCCGCTCGTTGCCGCGGCTCTTGACCTTGTCGACGGCGCGGCGCATGTCGTCGGGGGCCATGAATTGGCCCTTCTTTAGGTTGACCGCGCGACCGGTGTCGGCGGCGGCCAGGATGAGATCGGTTTGGCGGCAGAGAAAGGCCGGCACCTGGAGCACCGCGGCGACCTCCGCGGCCTTTTCACACTGCGCCGGCTCGTGGACATCGGTGAGGATCGGCAGCTCGGTCTCGCGGGCGACGGTGCGCAGGACCTCCAGCCCGTCGGCCAACCCGGGCCCGCGGAAGCTCTCGATCGAGCTGCGATTGGCCTTGTCGAACGAGGCCTTGAAGACCAGGGGAAAGCCCAGCCGCCCGGCCATCTCCTTGAGCGTTGTGGCGACACCGAGGGTGAGCTCTTCGCTCTCGATCACACAGGGACCGGCGATCACCGGGAACTGGCGGCCGTCCCCGAGCACGATTCCCGGTGCCAGCTCGACGGAGCTCGTGGTCATTTAGTCTCTCCGGCCAGGGTGACCACCTCCCGCTGCCGCGCCCGCTCGGGATCCTGTCGCCGGCCCTGCTCGGCGAGCGCCGCGCGGATATAAGAGACAAAGAGCGGGTGAGGGTCGGTCGGTTTCGACTTGTACTCGGGGTGGAACTGACAGCCCAGAAACCAGGGGTGGTCCTCGAGCTCGACCATCTCCACGAACTTGCCGTCGGGGCTCATGCCGGAGACCACGAGGTTGTGGTCGGTGAGCTGCTGCAGATACTTCTGATTCACCTCGTAGCGGTGACGGTGGCGCTCGCTGATCTCGGGCACCCCATAGGTCTGCTCTGCCAGGGTCCCCTCCTTGAGATGACAGGGATAGGCACCCAGACGCATGGTGCCGCCCATCTCCTCGACCCCCAGCAGATCACGCAGCTTGTAGATGACGGCGTGGGCGGCATCGGCATCGAACTCTGAGGAGGTAGCGTCTTCGATCCCACAGACATTGCGTGCATACTCGATGACCATGCACTGCATACCGAGACAGATACCAAAGAACGGCACCTGGTGTTCACGGGCGTAGCGCACGGCGCGGATCTTGCCGGCGGTGCCCCGCGGACCAAAACCGATGGGCACCAACAGCCCGTCGACGTCGAACATCTCCCGCGGCCAGTTGCCCGACTCGATGTCCTCGGCGCTCAAGTAGACGAGCTCCACCTCGGCGTCGTTGGCGATGCCGCCGTGCATCAGGGCCTCGTTGAGGCTCTTGTAGGCGTCCGGGAGCTCCACATACTTGCCGACGATCCCGATCCGTACATGGTGCTGCGGATTCTTGATCTTGCCGACCAGCGTCTCCCAGTGCGACATGTTGCGCGGATACTGGGGGAGGTTCAAGACCTCGAGCAGGATCTCGTCCAGACCCTCGCTGCAGAAACTCAGCGGCACTTCGTAGATGGTGTCGACGTCGCGGGCGGCGATGACCTGGCGCGGCTCGACATTGCAGAAGAGCGCGATCTTGCGCTTGACATCTTCGGGCAGCGGGCGGTCGCAGCGACACAGCAGGGCGTCGGCGGAGATACCGATGGCTCTGAGCTCGCGCACCGAGTGCTGGGTCGGTTTGGTCTTGAGCTCGTCGGCGGCGGCGATAAAGGGCACCAGAGTCAGATGGAGGTGGGCCGAGTTGTGGCGACCCAGCTCGAGCCTCAGCTGACGGATCGCCTCCAGGAAGGGGAGCGACTCGATGTCGCCGACCGTGCCGCCGATCTCGATGATCACCACATCCACGCCGTCGGCCAGCCGCAGCATGGATTCCTTGATCTCGTCGGTGACATGGGGGATCACCTGGACGGTCTTGCCCAGGTAGTCGCCACGACGCTCCTTGTTGATGACCGACTCGTAGACCTTGCCGGTGGTGTAGTTGTGCCCCTTGCTGGTCAGCGTGTGGGTAAACCGCTCGTAGTGGCCGAGATCCAGATCGGTCTCGGCGCCGTCATCGGTGACAAAGACCTCACCATGCTGATAGGGCGACATGGTCCCCGGATCGACGTTGACGTAGGGGTCGAACTTCATCAGGGTGACCGAGAAACCCCGGGCTTCGAGGATGGCGCCTACCGAGGCCGCCGCCACACCCTTGCCCAACGAAGATACGACGCCACCCGTCACGAAAATGAACTTTGTCGCCATACTTCAGTCTCCTCCGACCCTCCGGGGGGCTCGCCTCAGATGGATCCCGAGGCGCGTTCGAACAGAATCTCCTCGACCCTCTCCAGGTCTTCCATTGTATCGACCCCCAACCAGGCCCGCTCGATCTCGAGGACGCGGATGGCGAGGCCGTTCTCCAGCGCCCGGAGCTGCTCCAGGGACTCGGCGATCTCCAGCGGCGATGGCTCCAGAGCGGCCAGCTCGAAGAGGGCCGCGAGCTGGTAGCCGTAGATCCCGATATGGCGCAGCGGCGCCCTGCCCTCCTCCTGCTGGGGATAGGGGATGGGGGCGCGGCTGAAATAGAGCGCGCGGCCCCCGCTATCGACCACCACCTTGACGACATTGGGATTGTCGCGATCGCCGGCCTCGGCAGGGGCCGCGAGCGTCACGATCGGATCCTGTGGCAGGGCGACCAGATGTTTTGCCAGCAGGTCGATCACCGCCGGCTCGATGAGTGGCTCGTCCCCCTGGATGTTGATCACCGCCTGCGCCTTCCACTGGCGCGCCGCCCAGGCGATCCGATCGGTACCACTGGCGCACTCGGCCGGGGTCATCTCCCACTCGCCGTCGAAGGCAGAGACCGCCTTGCCGACCCGCTCGTCATCGGTGAGCACCACCACCCGATCGAGTCTGGAGGCCTCGCTCGCCCGGCGGTAGACATGCTCGATCATGGGCCTCCCGGCCAGCGATCTCAGGGGCTTACCGGTAAGCCGGGTCGACCCATAGCGCGCCGGGATCGCCCCGACGACGCCGGCGTGGGTGGCAGCGGCTGAATCTGGTGGGTTTTGAACGGGGTGCACGACCAAATCTACTGCGTCGGGCTCGGGTCCGTCAATGGGACCGGTGTGGCGACCGTGCAGCCGGCAGCGGCGAGATGCTACATTTCGGCGATGTCTGCGGTTTCCAGGTGGCTCCTCGGCGTGATCGTCGTCATCGCTCTGCTGGCGGTGGTGGAGTGGGGTGGGCGCACGGTCATCTCCCGCAGCCTGTTGCCGACCCGAGATGCCGAATGGATATGGGCTCCCGGCATGAAAGGGGAGCCGAGCCCGGTGAGGTTTTTTCTGGTGCGGCAGTTCGAGCTGCCATTTGCGGTTAGCGATGCTCGGCTTCTCGCCCGCGCCGACGAGGAGTACGAGGTTCATCTAAATGGGACCTGGGTGGGCTCGAACCGCTACGCGGCCGGCACGGTAGATGCCTACGACGCGGGGTCGCTGCTCCAGCCCGGGACCAACACCCTGCTGGTCGAGCTGCGCAGCACCCGCGGCATCGGTGGCCTGCTCTTCAGCCTCGAGATAAACGGCACCCAGGGGGAGGTCTTGCGCATTGTCAGTGACGACAGCTGGGAAGTCGTGGGACGGGGTCTCCGTGGCCTGTTCGGCAACCGACAGGAGCTCGTCCTGGAAGAGGCGGTGGAGGTCTTGGGCAAGCCGCCGGTCGGCCGCTGGGGGCTGCCCAGAGCAGCGATCTCCAAGCCGACGGTTGCGGACCTGAGGGTGGGCGACCGCCCCCTGGCTGCCGAGCGGGTACTCGTCGGCCCCGACAACGAGCCCTGGGGCGGACAGGGTCGGATCCAGCGGCGCTCGACCCGTTTTCGCTGGTGGGTGACCTTCGACTGGGGACGCGAGGTCACCGGCTATCTCAGGTTTCGATTCCCGGCCAAGGGCGGAACCCGAGGTCTGGTCATAGTGGGGGTCGAGCCCCCCGATAACAAACGGCAGCCGGCCGACACCTTTCTGATGTCTCTCGAGGGTCGCCGCTACTGGACCGATTCCCAGCCGCGGCGCTTTCGCTATGCCACCTTTGTCGGTCTGGGCTCGGTCCAGGGTGCGGAGGTCATCCTCACCGACCCGGACGCCAGTCTCCCGTGGCTGGCCGAAAAGAGGACGCCGGAAGGGGTCTTTGGACTCGAAACGGGGAGCCTACGAACGCCGCTGGAGGACAAAATCTGGAGCCAGCTCCAGCGCGTCCCGGGCCTCGGACGGCGGGAAGAAAGATAGCTCCTGGCGGGCCTCCTCGGCAAACTTCTCCGCCATCGTCTGCACCTCTTCGAGCGTGCCTTCGGAGGAGACCAGCTCGAGGATCTCCTCCCGCGAGACCCGGCCGAAGTTCCCGTCTTCCAGAACCGTCTCGATGAGCTGGCGACGGTCCGCGTCGAGGCGGGGAAGCAGCAGGATCAAGGGCAGGGTGAGCTTGCCCTCCTTGAGATCGGTGAGCACCGGTTTGCCCAGCTCGCTCTCGCGGGCGGTGAAATCGAGCAGGTCGTCTACCAGCTGGAAGCAGGTACCCAGCGCCCGGCCGTAACGCTCGAGCACCTCCCCGGCGTCGGGGCGCTCGGGTCGCATCAGGCTGGGGATAAAACACGAGGCGGCGAACAAATGTGCCGTTTTGCGCTCGACGATGTCGAAGTACTCGTCCACCGTCAGGTCGATGGAGCCGAGACGCTGGAGGGCGAGCAGCTCCCCCTCGGTCATCTTGAGGGTGGCTTCGCACAGCCGTCTGATGACCTCGAGGTTGTCGTGCTTCAGCGCCATCTGCATCGCCGTGGTGTAGAGCCAGTCGCCCAGCAGCACAGTCAGGCTGTTGCCCCACAACATGTTGACCGTGGTCTGACCCCGTCTCAGGGTGGCGTGATCGATGATGTCGTCGTGGATGAGTGTCGCCGTGTGGATGAGCTCGACGACAGCGGCGTAGGTGACCTCCTCGTCGCTGTCCCGCTCGAGCAACCGAGCCGATAGCAGCAACATGGCCGGCCGCATGCGCTTGCCGCCGCCGGCGAACAGGTACTCACTGGCCTGCCCGATAAAAGGAACATCCGACTCGACGTGCTCGATGAATACCTCTTCGGTGGCCGCCAGCTTGGGGGCGAGCATCTCCAGGAAGCGAGCTGTCGGGGAGACGACGGTCTCCTCTTGCCGCGCTGCCAGTGGTGGATTGGGGTTCAAGTCGGAGACCTCGTATCTAGTTGGGGTCGATCGGAGTTACGGGGTCGAAATTGACCACCTGCTGGAGCTCACCCTCGCGGAAGCGGTAGGCCTTCCCCTGCTCAAAATACCACCAGGTGACCTCGTCGTATTCGGGATACTCGAGTGTTTGCACCTTGTTGGGTCGCCCCATCTCGTCGTAGATGCGCTTTTCGTCCTCACTACCGAAGTCGAAGGCGGAGTCCCGCGAGGTATCGACAGCTGGGCTCTCGAGAGGCTCGGAGTCGACAGCTTCGGTGACGACAGGTTCAGTTACGCCAGGCTGCGTATCGAGAAACGGGGATTGACTCGCCACCAGATCGACGACCACCGGGCTGCCCTGGCCGACTCGAGGCGCAATGTTCTCCCGGTGGAGGGTCTGGAACACCTCCGTGTTGAGATCGGGATCTCGCACCATCAGTCCGACAATGAGCTGGAAGTCGTTGTAGTAGTCGTACCAGGTCCACTCGAAGGCATAGGCGCCCTGTAGATCGGTGGTGGTCGTCGCCTTGTTGACATCATGCCGGGTCTTGCGAAATTTCTTCCAATCGAAGGCGTAGCGCGCGATTTCGAGATTGACCGTCAGATCGGGGATGGGCATCCCCTCCGAGTCGGTCACGACTCCCCGGACCTCGATCTGCTCGCCCTCTCGGTAGAGAGCCGCCTCGGCGCCCGCGAGGGCGAAGAAGAGTAGAGCGGTGGCGAGCAGAACAACCCCCCCTCCCCGGGGTGTCTTCAATGTCACCGGCACTGAGAGCAAGTCGTTTTTCTCCAGATAGAGAAGGACAGTCGATGTAGTCGATAAAAGCTCATTTTCCCCCTGCGAGAGATCTCGCGAGGCCATTATATCCGGATATCTGGCCTACTCCTCCAACCACTCGATTTCCGCCGGTGGGGCGAAAACCGTCCCGTCACCAAGGGGATCGTAACCCGAGATCTCGAAGCGGGTCAGATTGCCCTCCAGATCTTGATAACTAAGGCCGACGAGCAGATTGCGGTCGGCATCGACAAGGAAGCGGGCATCTGTGAGGGAGTCGTATGGCGTCAGCGAGGAGAGCAGGACCTCGAGGCTGCCGCCCGTCGTGGTCTCGACCGAGGCGGCGTAGCGGCCGCGTAACGACTCGACGCTCAGCCGCAGCAGATCGAGCCCCTGCTGCTCCTTTGCAACCAACACCTGGCGCCGACCGCTCGACTCCCCCTCGTTCCAGGTCCAGACCGTCTCCTCGCAGAGCAGAAAGCTCTTGGCGTAGGGGGACTGGTAGTCCCAACGGACGCAGTCGGGAAGGGCGATAAAGATCCGCCCCTCCTCCTGCTCACCGGACGAGAACCCGGCGGGGATGTAGGACTGGACAAAGTCGGCCTGCCGCGGCGACCGGGTCAGCTCGTCGCGCACCCGCTCGAGCAGGCCCCAGGGCTCCTCGGCACCGGCGCCGGTGACACCGACGAGGAGCAGCAGCGCCAACGACACGGAGCCGACGATGCGGGGATTGGTGAGCGGGACTCGTGGCATAGGCGCGCTGGCGGCTCGGATCAGTGCCGGAAGTGACGGGTGCCGGTAAACAGCATGGCCACTTTGCGGCGATTGGCCGCCGCCACGACTTCGTCGTCCCGCTTGCTGCCTCCGGGTTGGACGATGGCGGTGATACCGGCGTCGGCCAGGGCCTCCAGACCGTCCGCAAACGGGAAGAAGGCATCCGAAGCGGCCACACAGCCGGTGGTGTCTATCTGCGCCTTGGCGATCGCCAGCCGGCAGGAATCGACGCGACTCATCTGGCCGGCCCCCACCCCCACCGTCTGCACCCTGTTGGTGATGACGATGGCGTTGGACTTGACGTGCCGCACCACCTTCCAAGCCAGCTCGAGAGCCTCCTGCTCGGCGTCCGAGGGCGCCCGCTTGGTGGGGCAGGTCCAGGCCGACAGGTCGTCGCTCTGGATGTCGAGGGTCTGGGCCACAAAACCGCCCTGGATGGCCCGCAGCTCCACATCGGTGGCCGCGGCCTTGTAGACCGGGCACTCGAGCAGCCTGAGGTTGGTCTTGGCGCCGAACTTCTGGAGGGCCGCCTTGTCGAAGTCGGGGGCGACGACCACCTCGACAAAGAGAGAGGCCATCGCCTCGGCCAGCTCGCCGTCGGCAGGACGGTTGAGGGCCACGATCGAGCCAAAGGCGGAGACCGGGTCGCAGGCCAGAGCCCGCTCGTAGGCGGTGGAGATCTTGTCGCTGCGGCCCACCCCGCAGGGATTGTTGTGCTTGACGATGACCACCGCCGGCTCGTCGAACTGTCCGACCAGCTTGCGCGCGGCGTCGGCATCGAGCAGGTTGTTGTAGGAAAGCTCTTTGCCCTGCAGCTGCTCGTAGCCTTCAAAAACCCCGCCTTCTCCCTGGGTGGAGTAGAGGGCCGCCCGCTGGTGCGGGTTCTCGCCATAGCGTGGCTCGAACTCCTTATCCAGGTCGAGCAGGAGATGACGTGTATAGAAGTCGCCGTTGTCGCCGCTCTGGCTCTCGAGCCAGGAGGCGATCGCCGCGTCGTAGGCCTGGGTGTGGCGAAAGGCCTTGATGGCGAGACGCCGGCGCAGCCCCTCGGGCACCACCCGGTCTCCCTCCTCCAGCGTCGCCAGCACCTGTGGATAGTCATCGGGATCCACCACCACGACGACTCCCTGATGGTTCTTGGCCGCCGCCCTCACCATCGCCGGGCCGCCGATGTCGATCATCTCCACTACCTGCTCGAAGCTGACCCCTTCGGCTGCCGCCGTCTGGCGGAAGGGGTAGAGGTTGACCACCACCAGGTCGATGGGCAGGATCGAGTGCTCGCGCAGCTCACCCAGGTGCGAGCCACGCCCCCGATCGGCGAGGATGCCGCCGTGGATCCGCGGATGGAGGGTCTTGACCCGGCCGTCCAGGATCTCGGGGAACTGCGTCACCTCCGACACCGGGACCACCGGTACGCCCGCCTCTTCGAGCACCTTGAAGGTGCCGCCGGTGGAGAGGAGCTCGATTCCCAGACTCTGCAGCCCCTGGGCGAGCTCAGCCAGACCTCGCTTGTCGTAGACAGAGAGTAGCGCGCGGCTTGCTGTCAGCATGTTTGCTCTCGATTCAAGGGCTCTTTTGGCCCTTCTCCAGGAGCACCAGATGATCCTTGTCGAACGGAAAGAGATCCAGCCGGTCGGCACCGCCGGCCCGCAGCCAAATATAGCGGAGCACCCCGGTGATGTCACTCACGGCATGGTTGAAGGCGAGCGCACCGACGCCAAAGGCCGTCGAGCGGTCGTCGTAGAGCTCGATGCCGTTGACCGTACCCACCCGCCGGTACTCGTCACCGATCGAGGGGTAGAAGACACGGCTGCGTTCCAGGCTCCGTTGGATGAGCTCTTGGAGCTCGTGGGGCTCTTGGATCATCCGCCCATGCCCGTCGAATACCACGTCGAACCGTGGTTGGGCGCTCTCGATGTAGCGCAGATAGTCGGTGGAGTATTCCCGCTCGTGAGGATCCGCATCCGAGGTGTTGAGCGGGTTGTTGGCATCGGCCACATAGTGCGCCACCACCCCCAGCTGATGGATGATGTCGCCAAAGGGGTAGTGCTTCTCGATGGCGGTGATCGCCCGCTCGACCTCCTTGGCGATCACCTGGTCCAAGTACCCCTGGCCATCGGCGGTTTTGACATGCCGCGCAGGATCCGGGTCACCAAAGGGCAAGAGCACCCCTTCGCGAAACCGGCTCTCGTGCCGCTCCAGCTGATTCTGAAGATCGACCGGCGCCAGCGTGGTGCCATGCTCGGCGATAGCCACCTGGGTGTTGGGCGTCCAGGCGAGAACGGGGCCGGGACCAGAGGCAAGGACCACGAGACCGGCAAGGGCTAGGATCTGGAGCGGCAGGCGGTTGAGCATCGCGGGCTATTCTATGGCCCCCGGCCTCCGACTCCTAGTGCCCCCTCACCCTTGACGCCGGAATGCCTCGGTGCTACAAATCCGCCGTGGGCGAAAGCCCATGCCCAGGTAGCTCAGTCGGTAGAGCACGTGACTGAAAATCACGGTGTCGGTGGTTCGATTCCGCCCCTGGGCACCATTTGACTCTGATCCCCCAATCACTCGAAACGACCGGCTCCGCTCCTAGTCTTTTGAAGCGGCCGGCCTCCGTGCCGGCCGGGTAGCAGAGTAG
>JBAUDS010000084.1:0-2696 GCA_049678185.1 Thermoanaerobaculia bacterium | reverse complement strand
ACCGTGAACGGTCTCGATGGGGTCCGCCTGTGAGTCCACACCTTGGAACTTCCTGCGAATCCCTTTGACGTGAGAGTCGATGGCCCGATCGGAAAGATAGGCTTGCCCGGCGTAAGCCCTGTCGATGAGCTGGTCGCGCTGAAAGACCCGGCGAGGCGAGCAGGCCAGGGCCCACAGCAGCTCGAACTCGGTGGGGGTCAGGTGGATCTCTACATCATCGAGGAGCACCCGGTGCTCGACACGGTCGATCTCCAGACGGCCCAGTCTAACCGGCCCCTCTTCTTTTGATGACGAACCTTCCGCGGTCCGCCTGAGGATGCTACGAACCCTCGCTGCCAGCTCGCGGGGTGAAAAGGGTTTGACCACATAGTCGTCGGCACCGATCTCGAGTCCCAGGACGCGATCGATCTCTCCGTCCCGGCAGGTGAGCATGAGGATGGGCAAGCGGGAGGTGCTTCGCAGCTCCTTACAGAAGTCGATGCCGTCGCCGTCGGGCAGGCCGAGGTCCAGGATCAAAAGGTCAACCTGCTCGCGGTCCAGGATC
This sequence comes from Thermoanaerobaculia bacterium, assembly GCA_049678185.1. Lineage (GTDB taxonomy): Bacteria > Acidobacteriota > Thermoanaerobaculia > Multivoradales > JAHEKO01 > M0029. The sequence goes on along the minus strand of JBAUDS010000084.1, from coordinate 2,152 downwards.
CTTCTACCCTTCGCCAAGCTCCCTGCGACCTGCACCTCGATTCCGGCCTCCCGCAGCGCGAAAACCACTACGTCAGCCACGGCGGGCTCGTCATCCATCAGGAGAACGCGCTTCATATTGGACTTGGCCCGGGAGCCATCCCAGGCGATTATGCAGCACTTCGTCGGCGGCCAGAGCCAACATTGCGGCGACCGCATTGATCGCTACATCTCGAAGGTCGTAGACCCTGTCCGGCAGCAGCGCCTGGATGAACTCGTCGACCCATCCGGCCGCGGCCGCGATAAGGAAAGCCCCCACGTACTGTTGCCAGGGTTTCAAGTGCCACGCGAGCGCTCTGCGCGCCAGCAGCGCCATCAGGCCATACTGAACGAAATGAATTCTCTCCTCGGGAATGGAGAGCCCCAGGATCATGGCGCCAGTGACCGCGGCAAGAAGAACCAGGGCGAGGAAGGCGATCCGGTCAGACAGACGGACGTCGAAGACGACATGGTAGACGACCGCAACTACCGCCACGAAGTAGAGCAGGGTCACTGCGCCCCCGAGCAGGTTTTGCCGCTGCAAGGCGATTGCCACTCCACGTACGAACGGCAGGGAAGCGAAGATCGCCAGGACGTAGCCGATCAGGAGCACCCAGCTGCGGGCAGGAGATCGTGCCGCCAGCCAGTGCGCTAGCGCAGGACTCATGGCTGTCGAGACTCGATCCGCATGATTAGGGCTCCCGGTTCTTCCAGCGTCGATCGGAGGGCCTCGCGGGCCATGCGGTTGTTGGGATCGAGAGCGAGGGCGGTCCGGAACGCCATCTCCGCCTCCTCCGTTCGGCCTGACCATTCTAGAGCGAGTCCTCGGAGAATCAGAGCGGGAATATCGCTCCCGTCGAGATAAAGTGCCGCGCCCACTAGCCGCAGCGCCTCTTCGGCCTCGCCCCGAGAGAGACGACGGCGCGCCTCGGCTACCAGAATCTCGCCTCGCTGCGGATGATCGGGGTAGCGAACGAGAAACCGGGCATCCAATCTCGCGACTTCCGCCTTTTTTCCTGTCAACACCAGTGACCTTCGGTGGACGAGAGTTTCCATGGCTGAATCAGCAGGTCCGATGAGTCTGTCGATTCGCCGCACAAATCCGAGGTCGTCTGACTCCAGGGCGTGCTCCATGAAGGACTGGAGAAACCTGTCTATTGCCGGATCGTCCCCGGAGAGTTGCTCCATCCAGAAGAGGGCGGTAACGGGATCGCCCCGGTCCAGGAGCCTCTCCACCAGCATGAACGCCCAAGCATCAGAAAGAGTACCAATCCTGCTCGGAATCAGCTTGCGTACAACCACGATGTCCGAGAGGGTCTCGATAGTCCTTGCCTCTATTACAGCCATCTGCTCGAGCACACCGGCAATTCGGGCCGCCTCCTTGTAGCGACCACAGCGGAACAGTAGCCGGGCGCGCAGATTGAGCCACTGCACCTCCTGGACCTCATCTGGGAAGGTCTCGACAAGGCGAAGAGCTTGATCGACGTTTCCCAGATCCTCGTGGAGCTGGCCGAGGCGGGTAGCGATCAGCCGGTCTCGAGGATCGTAGGCTCTCGCCAGCCGCAGGATCTCCACAGCCCGCTCCAGGTCCCCTCGAGCCACCGCCGCATCGGCCGCGCCGAGACTCTCTTGGCGTCGAGCCTCCGGAGAGGCACAACCGGCGATGCCGATCGCTGCAACCAGGAGCAAAATCGTGAAATTCCTTCGAGTCACGGTTCAAGACCCCAACAACCGCAGAACGTGAGCGAAGAAATTGCTCTCCAGATCCCGCACCAGCTCGAATCCCAGGGAGGGCGAGCCGATAAAGGGACGTAGCACCCAGGCCATCTGCCCCCCAACGCTGCCAAACACGACCAGGTAGAGAAAGAGTGGCAACCGCATACGCCGACCCGATCCCGGGCTGCACAGCTGCAGGTAACCACTTCTGAGGCGCATCAGCCCAACCAGACCGCCGATACCCCCGACCGCCAGTGCCAGGAACTGCGCCAACATGTAGTGACCGGTGGTACTCACAAGGAAGAACAGAGGAAGGGAGAGCGCGCCCCAGATGGTGGCAATCGTCGAGAGTGCGGTGGCCTGGAGGGCCGCCGACTGTGCGAGATTCATCGGCTCCGAAGCCTTGGCCGTCTGCAGAA
>JBAUDS010000083.1:0-26466 GCA_049678185.1 Thermoanaerobaculia bacterium | reverse complement strand
GTCGGTCCAGGTGAGGGCGACCTCGCCGCTGGCGGGGACGGCCGACAGCAGGCGGGGTGCTGGAACCGTGCACCCCTCGGCCCTGCTCACCGAGGCTCGGGTCATGAGGATGGGCTTCGCACCGGGGACATGCATGTTGTGGGTCCAGAGCTGCCAGAGGGTGTCGCCCCAGGCCTTCAGCTGAGAAAAGAAAGGATCGCTCTGGATCACATAGGCCTCGGGCTCGCCGGAGGGTGTAGGGCTCGAGAGGGTGAGGTTCCCGTCTCCCCGGATCTCGTTGCGGAGAAACTCGACGTACTCACGGCTGGTGGTCTGGTAATAGAGACTGACTTCGACCAGGCTGGCGCCCGGCGGGATGGTGAGGACGACCTCGTCGTAGCCGCCGTCGTATTCAGCGGCGGTGAAGTAGCCCGGCGTGACCTCTCCGTGCCAGACTGGCTCTACCAGCCGCTCGCCGGCCTCGGCGATGCGGAATCCCTTGGGTGGGATGCGGTTATCTTTGTAGCAGTCGTCGGCGAGGGCAAAGTGAAAGGTCTCGGTCTCGCCGGTGAGGCTGCTCGAGTGGTGCATCTCGTAGACCAGCTCGTCCACATAGGTCTCACGGAGCACCTTGAGTGGCCGAGGAGTCGGGATTCCACCACCATACGGGTAGCGGAGCCCCTTGAGGGTGCCGGCCTGGTGGTCGTAGGGGTTGATCTCGTAGATCAGACGGCCGCGTCGGTAGGCCCTGATGTTGACAAACATCCGGCGGCCCTCGGGGAAGCCCGAGATCAGCTTGTGTCCGGTGCGGTTCTGGAGACGGAAAGAGAGGATTCCGGTCGATCGGTCATAGGACAGCCCTTCGATGGCGGCGGCGAGCTCGAGCTGTTGTCGGGCCCGCTCTGCTCCCGCCAGCAGCGCCACCGGATCGAGACCGAGACCCTGGGTGAGGTCGAGGGTCAAGACCGCCGAGCCCTGGTTGAGCAGGGCGTCGTTGGTGGCGTCGTAGTTCGGTGAGCCGGAAACAGTGCTGGCCAGGATCCAGGGCACCCAAGCGTTGCCCCCGGTCAGGTCGTGAAGAGGCTTGTCGCTCTGGGGATGTTCCGGAAGATCGGTACCGGGTTGGGGGGTATCTGCTCTGCTGCCCGCGGTCCCCGGCACGTCCGGCAGGTGGCAGTCCTGACATTTGACGATGTAGTTGTTGGCGTAGGAGGTCTCGAAGACCTCGGGCGCAAAGGGGCCGATGCCCGGGGCACCCCCCTGCCGGCCATAGGCCGAGAGCATGAACTCGGAGAAGGTGCGCTCGACGTGGAGAAAGGCATAGGCCGCGCTCGTCTCGGTGGGCAGCGGTTGCTCGATGTCGGCTCCGAAGTTTGCCAGCACCGGGTTGGAGACGTCGTGACAGGTGGAGCAGAAGTACTTCGACTTGTGAAAGCGACTGTAGTACTTGTCGTGGGGTGGAAAGACGTCGGCGAAGGGCCCCCGCTTGCGATCGTCGGTGGAGACGAAGTACTGGCCGCTACCCGCTTCATCGTAGGCCGGGCTGAAGGGCTCGTTGTCGACAAAGAAGTCGTCACCGTCGAAGGTCTCCATCGGCTCTGACTCGAGCGCGTCGGCCGCCCGGGTCGCATCGGCGGCTTCTTGCGAAGGTGTGTCGCTGAGGTTGGTCTCGTCCCAGTAGTCGAGCCAGTCGTCGCCCTCGCGGCTGCCGTCGTGGGTGGTCTCGAAAAACGGGTCGTACAGCCGATGGCAGAAGTCGCACTGGACGCCATCCCAGTCGGCGTCGATGAGGGCCGAGGCGTTGGTGGGGTCGGAGCGCCCCTCGAGCCAGCCTTTGGGCGAATGGCAACGGATGCAGATATCGGTGGCGTTGGGGCGGCCGATCGCCCAGATCGAATCCTGGGCGGCTACCGCCAGGCAGGAGAAGAAGAGAAAATCCCTCGCCGCCTGTCCCATCATCGAGCCCTGCCAGTTGAAGCCGGGGAAGACTCCACCGGGAGGTCCGCCGTGGCAGAGCATGCAGTCATCGGGATCGTCGAGCAGAACCGAGCCCTCGGGGGGTGGCTGGGTACCCGGCATCCGCAGCAGCGGATCGTCCTTGACCGGCAGCGGGTCCCAGGCCGAGAGCACACCTACTCCCAACACAGTGACCACCATCAGCACCGCAACAAGATGCACCTTTGTCCGCATGATTCCCTCCAGCGAGATAACCCTAGCGCAATCGGTGTAATCGCGGCAGTGGAACCGACCGGCCCTGTTGGGGTGAATGGATTTGGGGATCTTTGGGACGTGGCGCTTCGGTCTCTGGAGGCCTCACGCCCGGGTGGACGAGCGATTGGGCCAAGCCCTTTTGTCCCCACGGAGGCCGATTTCTAGCGGAAATACCCCGAGCGCCGCTCGGTCTCGACGGTGATCCAGTTCTCTGCTTTGCGCTCGGCGGCTGGTGGTGGGGGTGGGAGGGTGTTTTTGGCTTCTGGGCCTACCGATAGAGGGTAGGTTGCGAGAAAGACTTCGTCCCTGCGGCTCGACCGCACCAGTACCCGGAGCTGGTAGTCGCCCGGTGGCAGGCCCAGCTCGCCGACGAATCTGACGCCGCCGCCTCTCAGGGTGGAGACGGAATCGCCAAAGTCGATCTTCTCCTCGCCGTTGAGGATCTCCCTGATCTGGGCGTCAGGGTCGAGCACCACGAGTTGGAGCTCGAGCTTTGAGCGGTGCTTGGTGCGGATCTCCATCAGCGAGTTGCCGTCGACTTCGACCGCCACCGGCACGCGGGTGCCGCCCGCCGGGTCGGTCACCGACTCGGCATAGACCTGGACGTCGATCTCTGCCGACTCCAGATTGGTCAGCAGCCACTCGGCCGCATCGGCGCGTTGCTCGTAAGCCTCGCGGTCGGACAGCGAGCGCGCGGTGTAGTAGCCGGGGCGATGGATGATTTGCACGCCCTTGCGTGGGTTCTTGAGCTTGACTTCGAGCGGGTGGAACTCGCCCTCCTCCCCCTCGGCGGTCGGTTGAAAGGTCATCACATAGACGATTCCGGTCCGCTGCAGAACCCTGGAAGTAGCGACCGAGAAGTCGTTGACATTCTCAACCAGATCACCGCCGGTCCCCTCGGCGAGATACAGGAGCGAGTCGGCAGAGAAGCTCGATTCGTCGATTCCCGGGACGCCACCGACGTCGATGCCATGCAAAGTCCAGCCGGTGTCCCTGAACGCCCGAGCCGCCTTCTCGAGGTAGTGCAACGAGTAGGCGTCCTGAAAAAGGCCGCCGCCAAATCCCTCGGAGAGCATCAGCACATCCTTTTGTCCACCGACGCTCTCGAGCAGGGTGGCCAGCTCGGCGAAGGCGATGCCAAAAGCGCGGACGGCGGCCAAGTCGTCCACGCTGGTGACCACATCCTGCGCGGTGTTGATGGGCTCGGTGACATCCACCTCCACCCGCACCTTTATCGGTCCAAAAAACGAGGTCTTTTCCTGGACGACGACGCCATTGTCCTCGCTGTCGTCGTACTCCACCGGACCTGCCAGGACCGCCAGAGCCGCGGTTGGGCTGAGCTCCTCGGCCAGCGTGGCGTAGGTCGAGGACCCATCAGTACCCTCCGAGTCGGAGAAGCGGGCGGCATGGAGCTGCCCCAGGGTCTCTCGTTGCCGCTTGCTTCTGGCGTCCAGCATGGCCTGGACCGCGTCCAGAGCGAGATTTACTTTGGCTCGATCACCGGTGAATCCCACCAGCAAGTTGAGACCCGAGATCGTGCCGTAGGTGGCGACGCCGACCCGGTCGGTCGGTTGCAGCTGTTGGTCGAGCGACCCGCGTATATCCCGCAGGGCGCGGGCCAGACGCTGCCGTCGGGAGAAGGAAAAATCGAAAACCAGCAGCAGGCGACGGCTGGCGGGGTCGGCGGTCGTAGGTGCCAGCTCGGGGCTCGGCTGCTGACCGCGGCCGGTCCACAGATCGCGCACCTCGAAGCCCACGATCGTCTGCAGCGCGCCGCCGTCGTAGAGCTCGAAATCCTCCCGCGTCAGCCCGGCGACCGGCTTGCCCTTGGCCAGGACCCGTACCGGGACCTCCACCTCGGTCACCGCGATCATGTCGGAGAACCGCTCCTGCGCTCGGAGGGTGCCAAGAGGGGCGGCAAGCATCAGAGCGAGGGCGATGAGACGGTTGAGATTCACTTGGAAGTTTCCTTCACTGGTTGTGGTGCCGTGGGGACTCCCATCAAGATACGGCGGTGCTCTCGCAGATGTTCAGTCCCGCGACAGGCTATTACAGCACGATCTCCTGACCTGGGTTTTGACGTGAAGGGTCGCTGCCGACGAAGAGTCGTGTCGGCTGGTCGATCTTTGGGTGGTGTGGAGAGGATCTCTTGTGGAAGAACCGCACACCCGGCGGGGAAGAATTCATCACCGGCCAAACCCTGATGTCTATTGACAACCTGATGGAAACCCGAGAGACCGTTGAAGAATCCAACGTCCAATGGAGAAGGAGATCTCGCACCTGGCGTTCCTCTTGACAGGTACGTCCTTTAGATTCAGTGGTTTAGTCGAGTGGAGCTGGACACCATCAAAGTGGCACACCCTTTGCCTCATTCCTCTGGCGAGGATTGGAGAAAGGAGAAAGAGACCATGTCACACCTGAAGCGAATCGTAAGAATCCACGCCCCCCTGGAGACCGTCTACAACACGGTTCACGATCCGAAGCACTGGGCCGACTGGTACGTCGGGGTCAGCGACGAGGTCGAAATGGAGGTGGAGGGTGGAGCCGGCAAGCACAGACTGCTGATGGTCGGAACACCCTTTCCGCTCACCCAACGGGTGATGGAGGACCGCCTCGACGAAGAAGAGGCTCATTGGAAGGCGAAGGTAGTGGGTCCCGCCCGAACAGTCGAAGTGACCCGTCCCTGCAGACTGGTGATGCTCGCCGGTGAGTTCGACTGGACCTATCGGGCGATCGACGACGATACCGAAGTGACGGTGGTCCGCGACTTCACCGTGCCAACGGAGATGATGGAGACGGAGGACGACGAGACCACCATCGAGCGCATCGAGGCGCAGTGTCTGGAGCAGTCACTGGAGAATCTCAGACAGTTATGTGAAGTCTCCCATTAGCCGCTTCTGGACCGCGAGGGCACGGACAGGGGGAGACGGGGGGCCACAGGGAGTCAGGCGCGCGAACGAGGGCGAACCATGAGTGAAGTCCGACCTGCAGAAGCGATCAAACCGAGCTCTGGACTGGCCACCCAGGTCCTGGACGGGTTCGGCACCAACGTCAATATGTGTTTCCAGTGCGGCAGGTGCGCGGCCGGCTGCCCCATTGCCTATGCCATGGATTATGCACCTGCCCAGCTCATCCACGCCATTCGACTCGGCATGGAGGAGGTGGTCTTCAACTCCAAGACCATGTGGCTGTGCGCCGCTTGCGAGACCTGTACCACACGGTGTCCGCAGGAGGTGGATGTCGCCAAGGTCATGGATGCGGCGAAGATCTTGGCGGTCAAGAGGGGTTTAAAGCCGACCTTGGGCTCGATTCGTGCTTTCCACATGGCGGCGGTGTCCAACATCAGACGATTCGGCCGGATGTGGGAAGCCGGGATGATCGTCTCGTTGAAGTTGCGCACCGGTGACTACCTCAAGGATGCAGATCTCGGCAGAAAGATGTTGCGCAAGGGCAAACTGAAGCTCTTGCCGTCGTTCACGGGATCGCGGCGGGCCGGGAGGATCTTCTCCCGTGTCGAGAGGGTCGAGAAAGAGGAGTCGCAGCCGACATGAGATACGCCTACTATCCCGGGTGCTCGCTTCACTCCACCGGCTCCGAGTTCGACATCTCGCTCAGGGCGGTTGCTCCCAGATTGGGCGTCGAGCTGGACGAGGTCGGGGGATGGATTTGCTGCGGTTCTACACCCGCCCACTCGGTCTCCGAGCTGCTGGCGCTGGCTCTGCCGGTGGCCAATCTCTGTCTGGTCGAGCAGATGGAGGAGGACGAGGTCATGGTTCCCTGTGCATCGTGCTTCCGGCGGCTCAAGTCGGGTCACCTGGAGATCACGACCAGGCCGGACGTGGCGGCAAGGGTCAATCGGGTCGTGGATGAGCCGTATCGCGGGACGGTCAAGGTCAGCCACCCGCTCGAGATCTTCTCGGATCGCGAGATGCTCGGGATGCTGGCCAAGCAGGCAACCACCGACCTCTCCGCCTTGCGGGTGGTCTGCTACTACGGTTGCCTGTTGACCCGACCACCCAAGGTGATGCAGTTCGACCGTCACGAGTACCCAATGTCGATGGATACCCTGCTGCGGGCTGCAGGCATCGCCACCCTGGACTGGGATTTCAAGACCATGTGCTGCGGCGCGGCCTTCTCGCTGACCGAGACCGACATCGTCTACAAGCTGACGGCGGAGATTCTCGACGAAGCGCAGGCTGTCGGCGCCAACGCAGTTGCGGTGGCCTGTCCTCTGTGCCACGCGAATCTCGACACCCGGCAGAGCGAGATCGAGGAGCGGCAGGAGAAGAGGTACGGGCTGCCGGTCTTCTACTTCACCCAGTTGATGGGGCTGGCAATGGGGATTCCCGGCGTCGAGCTGGGTCTCGGCAAGCACCTTGTAGATGCCGAGAGGCTGATCGAGACCGCGATTGAGGCGCCGGCAGCGTGACGGGAGGCAGAAACGGATGCAAGGCACCGAGTCAGAGCCAAGCGAGGCCAAGGCCATGAATGAGAACGGCAGAAAAGTGGGCTCGGTGATGGTTGTCGGTGGCGGTATCGGCGGGTTGCAGGCCTCTCTGGATCTGTCTGCCTCCGGCTACAAGGTCTATCTGGTGGATCGCAACCCGGCCATCGGTGGGGTTATGGCCCAGTTGGACAAGACTTTCCCCACCAACGACTGCGCCATGTGCACACTGGCCCCGCGGCTCGTCGATGCCGGCCAGAACATCAACATCGAGAGGTTGACCTATTCGGAGGTGGAGGGGATGGAGGGCTCGGCCGGGAACTTCAGGGTGCGGGTCCGAAGAAAGGCGCGCTTCGTAGACGAGGCAAAATGCACGGGTTGCGCAGAGTGCGTCCAGCACTGCCTGGTGCGGAACTACGCCTACCTCGAAACGCCCCTCGTCGTCCCCAGGGCAGAGCTCGACCCCGAGCAGAATGCTCTCCTCGAGACGATCACCGCCCGCTACCCGGGTGGTGCCGAGACTCTGGTTCCTATCCTCCAGGACATCAACGCCGAGCTCAACTGGCTGCCGCCGGAGGTGCTAGCGAGGTTGGCCGAGCTCAAAGCAATGCCGTTGGAGCGCATTCTGCGGATCGCCACTTTTTACAAGGCCTTTAGTCTCTCGCCGCGGGGCAGATACATCATTCGGGTATGCACCGGCACTGCCTGCCATGTCAAGGGTGCGCCCAGAATCATCGATCGCTGCGCCGGCGAGCTGGGGATCCGGATCGGAGAGACCACCGGGGATATGCAGTTCACCTTGGAAGAGGTGCGCTGCCTGGGCTGTTGCGGGCTCTCACCGGTAGTCACGGTAGGCGAGGAGATACACGGCAAGCTGACTCCGACCAAAGCGGTCACACTTCTCGATCAGTGCGCCGCTTGAAGGAGGACCAGTGGTGGCAAAGATCAAGCCAGAAGATCTGGAAAGAATCAAGGCGCAGATGGCCAAGACAATGAGTCTGCGCGCAGGGGACGCGCGGGCCAAGATCACCGTGCACCTGGGCACCTGCGGGATCGCCGCTGGGGCCAGGACGATCATGAACAAGCTGATGGACCTGGTCGAGGAGGGGGAGGGCGGCGACATCATGCTCACCACTTCGGGCTGTGCCGGTCTCTGCAGCCGAGAGCCGATGATCACCGTGGAGCTCAAGGAGGAAGCCCCCATCAAGTACGCGGATCTGGACGAGGCCAAGACGGAGAGGATCTTCCGGGAACACGTTTTGGCGGGTGAGGTGGTCCAGGAGCTTGCCCTGGCTCTCGGCAGCGAGCGGGTCGGCTAGGACGGTATTGGTAGGAAGGAGCTCTGTCGATGAAGCCGTATCGGATGCACTTGATGCTCTGCGCCGGGACCGGCTGTGTCTCCAACAAGGCCTTCCGGGTCAAAGAGGTGCTCGAAGGCCAGATCCGTGAGCGCGGTCTCGAGGACGAGGTCGGGGTGGTGATGACGGGCTGCAACGGCTTCTGCGCCCAAGGGCCAGTGATGGTGGCTCAGCCGGACGGGATCTTTTATCAGCTGCTGGACGAAAAGGTCATTCCGCACATGGTTGAAGAGCACTTCCTCAAGGGCCGGCCGGTCGAGGAGTTGATGTTCACCCCGCCAGGAGACGAAGCGCCCGTGCCCAAGATGAGCGATATCGGGTTCTTCAGCAAGCAGCGTCTCATCGCGCTGCGCAACCGGGGAATGATCGATCCGGAGAAGATCGATGAGTACATTGCTCGGGACGGTTACGGGGCACTGGTCAAAGGGCTGACCGAGATGACGCCCGAGGAAATTGTGGAAGAGGTCAAGGCCTCGGGGCTGAGGGGAAGAGGGGGTGCCGGCTTCCCGACCGGGTTGAAATGGGAGATCTGCAGCAACACCGAGGGTAAGAGCAAGCACATCATCTGCAACGCCGACGAGGGCGATCCCGGTGCCTTTATGGACCGCAGCATTATCGAGTCCGATCCGCACTCCGTGCTCGAGGGGATGGTAATCGGCGGCCGGGCCATCGGGGCCTCGCGGGGGCACGTCTACATCCGGTACGAATACCCTCTGGCTCGCGAGCGGCTGATCAGGGCCATCGAGCAGGCCAGAGACTACGGTCTGCTGGGCGAGGACATCCTCGGCAGCGGATTCGACTTCGACATCTCGGTTCATCGGGGTGCCGGCGCCTTTGTCTGCGGTGAAGAGACCTCGCTGATCGCCTCTCTGGAAGGTCGGCCGCCCGAACCGCGGGTGCGACCACCCTTCCCGGCCGAGGTCGGATTCCGGGGCGAGCCCACCAACATCAACAACGTCGAAACCTGGGCCAACATCCCGGAGATCATCAACCGCGGCGGGGCCTGGTTCGCCGGCATTGGCACCGAGAAGAGCAAGGGCACGAAGGTGTTCGCCCTGGTGGGCAAGGTCAAGAACACGGGTCTCGTAGAAGTTCCTATGGGGATCACTCTCGAGGAGATCGTCTACGAAATCGGTGGCGGCGTCGCCAACGGGAAGAGGTTCAAGGCAGTGCAGACCGGCGGCCCTTCGGGGGGCTGCCTGCCGGCCTCGCTGCTAAAGCTGCCCATCGACTACGAGAGGCTGGCCGAGGCCGGATCGATCATGGGCTCGGGCGGCATGATCGTGCTCGATGAGGACACCTGCATGGTGGATGTGGCCAGGTACTTCCTCGAGTTCCTCAGAGACGAGTCCTGCGGCAAGTGCACGGCGTGCCGCGAGGGCGTCGCGGTGATGCACGACATGCTCACCAGAATCTGCAACGGCGAGGGCCAGGAAGGCGATATCGAGCTACTGGAGGAGCTTTCCGAGGCGGTCAAGGACGCCTCCCTGTGTGGGCTGGGCGCCACGGCGCCGAATCCGGTCCTCAGCACCATCCGCTATTTCCGCGACGAGTACGAGTCGCACATCAAGTACAAGCGGTGTCCGGCTGCGGTCTGCAAGGGCATCGCTTCATCGCCCTGTCAGCATACCTGCCCGATCGGCCAGGATGTGCCCTGCTATATCGGCCTGATCGCTCAAGGAAAGTTCAAAGAGGCGATGGAGATCGTCAGGCTCGAGAATCCGCTCCCCGGTGTCTGTGGCCGTGTCTGTGACGCCAGCTGTGAGCTGAAGTGTCGTTGTAGTGAGGGGGAAGAGGGACAGCCGATCGCGATCCGGTCCTTGAAGAGGTTTTTGGCGGACTATGAGCGCGAGCACCAATTGGAGCTCGCGCCCAGGGCGAGGGAGAGACGACCCCAGAATGTCGCCATCGTCGGCTCGGGTCCGGCCGGCCTGACCTGTGCCCACTATCTGGCGCTGGCGGGCTACGGTGTGACCATATTCGAGTCTCAGCCGGTGGCCGGTGGGATGCTGGCAGTGGGCATTCCCGAATACCGGCTTCCCCGGGAGGTTTTGGACCACGACATCCGCATGATCGAGAAGCTGGGGGTCGAGATCAGGACCAACACCACCGTCGGTCGGGAGATCCAGCTCTCCGAGCTTCGCGAGCAGCATCAGGCGGTGTTTCTCGCCACCGGTGCGCACCAAGGACAGCTGCTCGGGATTCCGGGGGAGGAGGCATCCCCCCAGGTATTGGATGCGGTCGAGTTCCTACAGGCGGTCAATCTCGACCGGGCCGTCGAGATCGGCGCCAAGGTGGCGGTGATCGGAGGCGGCAACGCCGCTGTCGATGCGGCTCGCACCGCCGGGCGTCTGGGCAAGGCGGTGACGATCCTCTACCAGCGCAACCGTAATGAGATGACGGCTCAGAGGGAGGAGATCGAAGAGCTCGAGTGCGAGGGGATCGAGGTCCAGTGTCTCGTCGCTCCGGTAAGGGTGATTGCTGAGCACTTCCGAGTAACCGGTGTCGAGTGCGTCAGGCTGAGGTTGGCGGATGTCGACAAGACGGGCCGCCGGCGACCCGTACCTATCGAGGGATCCGAGTTCACGATAAAGGTCGACACCCTGATCCGGGCCACCAACCGGGAGCCGGATATCGAGCCTTTGGCCACAGAGGCCGAGTTGTCACTGTCGCGCTGGAAGACCATCGAGGTCGATCCGGAGACCATGCAGACCGGCATCGAAGGGGTGTTTGCCGGCGGCGACGTGGTCAGCGGTCCCAACGCGGTAGTGCCCGCCATGGCCGACGGCAAGCTCGCCGCCCAGATGATTCACAAGTACCTGCAAGGCGAGCCTCTGGAGAGGGAATACCGGGTGACCAGACCGGCGATCGAGGTCGGCATCACGGAGCTTGCGGAAGACGAGATCGAGACTCTGGAGCGGCCGCAGATGCCTCTCCTGCCGCCGGGCGAGCGGCTCGCCGGTTTCCAGGAGGTGCAGCTGGGCTTCACCGCCGAGATGGCGATTGCCGAAGCCAGGCGTTGTCTCCGGTGCGACACCGATGTCCAACAGGTCGAGAAACAGGCGCAAGAGAGCGCCGTGGCCGGATAGAAGGACAAATGGATCAAAGGACCACAGGGATGACTCTGGAAGAAGTGAGACGACTCCTCGAAGCGGATGTCATCGCGGGCTCCGACCTGAGTCAGGTCGACGTGACGATGGCCTGTGGTGCCGACCTGATGAGCGACGTGCTGGCTCACATCAAGGCGGGTGCCCTGCTGCTGACCGGGCTGACCAATCCACAGGTGGTGCGAACCGCAGAGATGGCTGGCGTCAAGGCGCTCTGCTTTGTGCGTGGGAAGAGGCCGTCCTCGGAAACAGTCTCCCTGGCGGCTAGCAATGGGATTCCCCTGATGACCACCGAGCTGCCGATGTTCGAAAGCTGTGGCCGGCTGTATGCGGCCGGACTCCCGGGTTGCACGAACGGAGGCTAAGTGTGGCGGAGTCCGAAAAGCCGACCAAGCTCCAGGAGATCGTTCACGAGCTGATGGTCCGCGACGTCATGACCACGGATCTCATCACCGTTCGACCAGAAGCCGAGGTGCGCGAGCTGCGGGATCTGCTGCGGGTGTATCGCATCTCCGGTCTGCCGGTCGTCGACAGGGGCGCAATGGTGGGGATCATCAGTCTCGAAGACTTCATCGAGTGCCTGGCCGATAGGCAGAACGGCTGTGTCATCGCAGAGAAGATGACCCGCAGAGTCGAGACCCTATATGGAGATGATCCTCTGGTCAGCGCCCTCGGAAAGTTCGACAGCTCGGGGCTGGGGCGGTATCCGGTTATCGACCGTGACAGCGGCAAGCTGGTTGGCATTCTGACCAAGGGCGACGTCATCGAGGGCCTGCTCAAGAAGCTGGAGGTCGACTACCACGAGGAGGAGCTTCACCGCCATCGGGCCAGTCACATTTTCGAGGACATCGAAGCGGATGCCACCACCGTGGATTTTGAGTACTGCGTCGTCGGCCAAAACTTCGATCAGGCAGGCGAGGCTTCCAGCCGTTTGAAGAGGACCTTGAGACGCCTGGGTGTTCGCCCCGAGATCGTACGCCGGGTGGCCATTGCCAGCTACGAAGCGGAGATGAACCTGGTGATCTTCACCACTGGCGGCAGTATCGGCGTTCGAGTGAGGCCAGACAGGATTCGCGTCGAGATCAAGGACGCGGGACCCGGCATCGCCGACGTCGAGAAGGCTATGCAACCGGGCTACTCGACCGCCGCGGACTGGGTCAGGGAGCTAGGCTTCGGCGCGGGGATGGGCCTACCCAACATCCAGAACATGAGTGACGAGTTCGACATCGATTCGCGAGAGGGTACGGGAACCACGTTGAGGCTCAAATTCTTCACCAACCGGGAGCGCCATGAAGCTAACTGACCTCGTGACCGAGATGGACCTCGAAGTGAGATCGGCCAGACACAGCCTCGGCAATGAAGTGACTGGCGGGTACATGAGCGATCTTCTCAGCGATGTACTGGCGCACAGCAGCGACGGGAATCTGTGGATCACTCTGCAGCGGCATCAGAACATCGTCGCCGTTGCGAGCATGAAGCAGCTTGCAGGCATCGTGCTGGTTGCGGGAAGAGAGCCCGAGGAAGAGACAGTCGAAAAGGCGGAAGCGGAAAGTCTGCCCATCCTGGTCAGCGAGCTGCCGGCCTTCGAGCTTGCCGGCAGGCTTTACACCCTCGGGGTTCGGGGTGCGGTCCTGAGGGGCGAGCAGGCCCGAGAATGAGCCGTCGAGAATGAGGGAGTGGAAAGCAGATCTGCACGTTCATACGTGTCTATCGCCGTGTGCGGAGCTCGAAATGGTACCAACAGCCATCGTCAGAAAGGCCAAGTCCGTGGGTTTAGACGTCATCGCGGTCTGTGATCACAACTCGGTGGCCAACGCTTTGTCGGTAGCTAAAGTGGGCGAGCGGGAATCACTTGCCGTTATACCGGGAATCGAGATCACGTCTCGTGAAGAGGTCCACATCCTGGGCCTGTTCGGAGCCCAGCAAGATCTGAGAGGCATCCAGGAGTTGGTGGACAAGAACCTCCCGGGTGAGAACGACGAGGAGGCCTTCGGCATCCAGGTAGTGGTGGACGAGTGTGACGAGCCGATGGGGCTCGAGACCAAGCTGCTGATCGGGGCCACCGCCCTGACGATCGAGGAGGTTGTCGACGCCATCCACGGGTTCGGGGGCTTGGCCGTCGCCGCCCACATCGATCGCGAGGGGTTTGGTCTCGTCGGTCAGTTGGGCTTTATTCCGCCCCAGTTGGGTCTCGACGCCCTGGAGGTCTCGTCGCGGGTCTCCCACCGGGAATGGGTCGAAAAGTGGGCCGACTTCCCGGTCATCACCTCCTCCGATGCTCACTGCCTGGTGGACATCGGTAGGAGCTCGACGTCGTTTTTGGCCCGGGCTGCGAGCCTCGACGAGATCGGCAAGGCGTTGGCAAGAAAGGACGGCCGAAAGGTCGTGATTCATTAACATGGAAGACCTGTCACTTCACATTCTGGACGTAGTGGAGAACTCGCTCACTGCCGGAGCGCGGGAGGTCAGGATTCTCATCAATGAGGACAAGGCCGAGAATCGGCTCTCCCTGGAGATCACCGACGACGGCAGCGGGATGGACGAGGAGATGCGCAGCAAGGTCCTCGACCCCTTTTTTACGACGCGGACGACCCGCCGGGTCGGCCTGGGCTTGCCTTTGCTGGCCCAGGCCGCCCGTCAAAGCGGCGGCAGCCTCGAGCTAGCCTCGGCACCGGGCCGGGGAACCACGGTTCTGGCGGTTTTTCAGATAAGCCATCCGGATCTAAAGCCGCTCGGCGACGTGGCGTCGACCCTGGGGGCGATTCTGGCTGGTCGCCCGGAGCTCGAGCTCCAGTTCGTCCACCGGCGGGATGGTGAGGTTGTTGCCAGCTTGGACAGCACGCAATGCGAGAAAAGCGCATCGGAGTAGACCATGGTCAACTTGACGATCGATGACAAGAGCGTGGAAGTCGAAGCGGGCGCCACCCTGCTGCAGGCCGCGGAGAAGGGGGGGATCCACATCCCCACTCTCTGCCACCACAAAGCGCTGACGCCCTACGGAGCGTGCCGCCTCTGTCTGGTGGAGGTGGAAAGTCCCAGGCCAAAGCTCCAGGCCGCCTGTGTCTTCCCCGTGCAGGAGGGCCTGGTGGTCAGAACCGCCACCGAGCGGGTGGTGAGAAGCCGCAAGGTGATGATGGAGCTCTTGCTGGCTCGTTGCTCGACGGTGGAGCCGATTCGGGAGATGGCCCGGCAGCTGGGAGTCGAGGACACCCGCTTTCCCAAGCGGGAAGAGGACTGCATCCTGTGTGGGCTCTGTGTCCGGGTCTGCGAAGAGAGGATGGGGATCGGAGCCATCGACTTTGTCAATCGTGGGACGGAGAAGCTCATCACACCGGCCTACAACAAGCACTCCCAGAAATGCATCGTCTGCGGTGCCTGCAGTGTGGTCTGCCCCATCGAGACGGTGGACCTCACGCGAGTGACCGGAAGAGAAGTGCGCCCCATCGCTTCCGAGTTCGATGTGGGACTCGGTCCGCGCCCGTCCATCTTCATCCCCTATCCCCAGGCGGTGCCGCGGGCGGCGGTGATCGACCCCAACTCTTGCATGCACCTGCGCCGCGGTTCGCAAGACGTCTGCCGGGCATGTGAGACCTACTGCGACGCTGACGCCATCGACTTCACCCAGCAGGACGCCACCGAGGAGGTGGACGTCGGCGCGGTGATTCTGGCGCCGGGGTTCGAGCTCTTTGATCCGGAGCTGGTTCAGGAGTACGGCTACGGTCGCTATCCCAACGTCGTTTCCAGCCTCCAGTTCGAGCGGATCCTGTCCGCCAGCGGCCCTTACGAGGGGAAGGTTTTGCGTCCGTCGGACTACCAGACGCCCAAGCGGGTCGCCTTCATCCAGTGCATCGGCTCACGGGAGATCGAGGGTCGCAACTACTGCTCGTCGGTCTGCTGCATGTACGCCACCAAGCACGCTCTGATCGCTATGGAGCACGAGCAGGATCTCGAATGCACCATCTTCTTCATCGATATGCGGGCATTCGGCAAGGGATTCGACGACTACTACCAGCGGGCCGAGGAGGCGGGAGTGCGATACATCCGCTGCAAGCCGTCGGCGATCCATGAGGATCACGCCACCGGCAATCTGCGCTTGACCTTCCAGAACGCAGCCAAGGGGCTGGTGACCGAGGAGTTCGACATGGTGGTCCTCTCCTGCGGTTTGAGCCCCTCGCTCGGGGTGCAGGAGTTGGGTGAGAAGTTCGGGATCGAGCTCGACGAGCACGGCTTCTGCGCCACCGACGATTTTTCGCCCGTTGCCAGCTCCAAGCCGGGTGTCTTTGTCTGCGGACCATTCACCGAGCCCAAGGACATACCGGAGACGGTCATGCAGGCCGGTGGCGCCGCCTCCAAGGCCGCGGCGTTGCTGCAAGAAGAGCGGGGATCGCTCATCACCCATCCCGAGTTTCCGCCCGAGAAGGATGTCAGCGGCCAGGAGCCGCGCATCGGGGTCTTCGCCTGCCACTGCGGCAAGAACATCGGCGGTGTGGCCGACATCCCCGATGTCGTCGAGTACGCCAGGACTCTGCCCAATGTGGTCTACGCCGAGGACAACCTCTACACCTGCTCGGTCGACACCCAAGTGCGGATCCAGCAGATGGTCAGGGAGCACGACCTAAACCGGGTGGTGGTGTCCTCGTGCAGCCCCCGCACCCACGAGCCGCTCTTTCGCGACACCTGCCGCAAGGCGGGCCTCAACGAGTACCTGTTCGAGATGGCCAACATCCGGGATCAGAACACCTGGGTGCACATGCACGAGCCCGAGAAAGCCACACAGAAAGCCAAGGACCTCACCCGCATGGCGGTGGCCAAAGCAAGACTGCTGGAGCCGCTCAAGCGGATCAGAGTGGCAGTCAACCAGGACGCCCTGGTAATCGGTGGCGGCATGGCCGGCATGACCGCCGCTTGTGATCTGGCCAATCAGGGTTTCGACGTCCATTTAGTCGAGCGGGAGCAGCAGTTGGGCGGCAACCTGCGCCACGTCCACTATCTGTTCAATGGTGCGGACCCTCAGGTCAAGCTGGCCAAGACCATCGAAGAGGTGGCAGCTCATCCGCGGATCCACCTACACATGGGGAGCACCGTCAGCGAGGTCAAGGGTTTCTACGGCAACTTCGAGTCGACAATTCAAAACGGCGCCGAGCCCGAGACTGTCGAGCATGGTGCCATCATTGTGGCCACCGGCGCCAAGGAGCGGAAGCCCACCGAGTACCTCTACGGGGACGACAGGGTCCTGACCCAGAACGAGCTCGAGGCCAAGCTGGCCAACCGGGATCCGGAGGTGCAGGGTCTGAGCTCGGTCGTCATGATCCAGTGCGTTGGCTCTCGCGAGCCCGACCGCCCGTGGTGCAGCCGCATCTGCTGCTCGCATGCGGTTAAGAACTCACTCAAGCTCAAAGAGCTCGACCCGTCCACCGAGGTGTACGTCCTTTATCGGGACATCCGAACGTATGGCATGAGGGAGAAGTATTACGGCGAGGCGCGGCGGAAGGGAGTGCGTTTCCTACGCTACGAGCAGGATCGAAAGCCGGTGGTGGAGAGGGTCGACGACTGCTTCCAGGTAACCACATTCGACCGCATGCTCGACCGCGAGATCGAGATCGACGCCGATCTGGTGGTGCTGTCCACGGGGATCGTCCCCCACGACGACGCCGACGAGCTGGCGAAGATGCTCAAGGTTTCGCAGAGCCAGGAGAAGTTCTTCCTCGAGGCGCACATGAAGCTGCGGCCGGTGGACTTTGCCACCGAAGGCGTCTACATGTGCGGTCTGGCCCACTGGCCCAAGGCGGTCGACGAGTCCATCTCCCAGGCCTCGGCGGCGGCCTCGCGGGCGGCCACGATTCTGTCGCAGCAGGAGCTCGAGCTCGAGGGTTCGGTCTCAACGGTCAAGGATGCCAACTGCGACGGCTGTGCCTACTGCATCGCGCCTTGCCCTTACGAAGCCATCACCCTGGTCGAGTACATGAGCGACGGAGCGGTCCGCAAAACCGTCGAAGTCAACGAATCCCTCTGCAAAGGCTGCGGCTCATGCCAGGCCACCTGTCCCAAGGAGGGGGTCTTCGTCAAGCACTTCAGGCTCGATCAGCTCGAGGCCATGATCAACGCGGCACTCGAGCATTGAGGAGCGAATGTCGAATCTCGTTACAAAAGGAGCGCGGAATGAGCGATAACGGCTTCGAACCGCTGGTCATCGGGTTTTGTTGCAACTGGTGCGCCTACGCCGGCGCGGATCTGGCGGGGGTTTCCAGGCAGCAGTACCCGGCAAACATCCGCATCATACGCGTGATGTGCTCGGGGATGATCCATCCCAATCTGGTCGTCAACGCGCTGACCAACGGTGCCGATGGTGTCCTGGTCTGCGGGTGACACCTCGGTGACTGCCATTACCAGGATGGTAATGAAAAAGCGAAGCAGCGGTCAGAAGCGATCGAATTGATCCTCGAGGATCTGGGACTCGAGCCGGAGCGGTTCAGGATCGAGTGGGTCTCGGCGTCCGAAGGGCAGCGATTTGCCCAGGTGATCGACGAGTTCACCACCGAGGTCCGGGAGCTCGGTCCCAACCCGTACGCGTAGTCGGGTGGCTGGGATACCTGACGGGAGGTCGGCATGGCAGAACCAAGGTCACGCATCATCGACGGCATGAAGTTCATGTGGGACGGGCGCGACTACGACAGCGTCGATGAAGCCCTGGAGGTCAAGGAGGAGTACGAGCAGGACAACTTCGAGACCAGGCTCCTGGAGGAAGACGAGAAGGTACAAATCTACACGCGCCGGGTCGTCGCCGAGGTGGTCGTGAACGGCGAGCCCCCGATGTAGGCCACTCCAAACGCCAGGTGAACTAACCCGGGAGAACTGCTAAGAGGAACTGTCAGCGTGAAAATCGATCACGAGATGGCGGGGGAATTCCTCGACAGCGTCCTCGCTGGGATGAAGGCCGGGCTGTTTGCCATCGACGGGAACGCCCGGCTCATCGCCTTTACCCGTCGTGCCGAGAGCCTTACCGGCTACGATCGAGAAGAGGTTGTAGCCGGGAGGTGCTACGAGATTCTCAAAACCGACCGCTGCGACGAATGTTCGGTAAAGCTGACCCACCGGATCCCGGATTCGCCTCTCAACTACGAAACGATTGCCACCACCAAGTCCGGTGACAAGCTCCCACTCGATGTAACAATCTCGCCGCTGCGCTCGGCCGCAGGCGAGCCGATAGGTGCCGTCGGCATCCTCCGGGATATGACCGAGCAGAAGCACCTGTGGGAAAAGCTGCTGCAGGAGAGGGACCGAGCAAAGCAGTATCTCAGCATCGCGCGAGTCACCATCGTGGCCCTGGACTGCCAAGGTCGGGTAACGCTCATCAATAGGCGTGGGTGCGAGCTCCTGGGTCATCAAGAAGAAGAGATTACGGGCAAAGACTTCTTTGGGCTGTGTGTGCCGGAACGGTTCAGAACCGAGGCGAGACGTCTTTTCAATGGCTTGATGGATGGCACCATCGAGGCCGAAAACCCTGACGAGACACGTCTCATGGTCAAGGGTGGTGCCGAGAGAACCATAGCCTGGCAACACATCACGTTGAAGGACGAGGAAGGCCGGATCACGGGCCTACTCAGCTCGGGAGAGGATGTTACCGACCGCAAGAAAGCCCAAGGAGAGCTCATCAGAGCCGAGAAACTGGCCGCCATAGGTCAGCTGGCGGCGGGCGTCGCCCACGAGGTGAACAACCCGCTGGCTGGTCTCCTGGTATATCTCAAGGTTCTTTTGAAGAAATTTGGCGAAGGCAAGCTGCAGACAGAGGAGACAGAGAGGCAGCTGCTCGATATGGAGCGAGAAACCGCCAGATCATCGCGGATTATCAAGGCTCTGCTCGACTTCTCACGCCAGACGGAGCCGGATCTGAGGCCTATCGATATCAATGAAGCGGTGGAGGCAACGCTGTCGATCATCGGCCATCAGATCAGCCTGGGCAACATCGATCTGGAGAAGGGTCTGGCTTCCGGATTGCCTAAGGTGGTGGCCGATTTCGACCAGATCCAGCAGGCCTTGATGAATGTGGCTCTAAACGCCATCCAAGCGATGCCGGAGGGCGGCCGTATGACAATCGAGACGTCACTCGCCGAAGGCGTCCGTCTGGGCGAGTCGACTGGGGACGCCGTGCGGATCGCCATCAGCGATAGTGGACAGGGCATTCCAGAGGAGCACCTGGAGAAGGTATTTGCTCCCTTCTTCAGCACCAAACCGAAGGGCAAAGGTGTCGGGCTCGGTCTCGCCGCCGTGCTGGGGATCATCGAACGGCACAAGGGCGAACTGAAGGTGGAGAGCAAGCTCAACGAGGGCACTACCCTCACGATGTGGCTAGAGGCTATGAATGAATAAGCGGACAAGAGTACTGGTCGTTGACGACGAGAGCATCATCCGAGAGTCGTTGCGGGACTGGTTGACCGGTGCCGGGTACGAGATCCTCACGGCCGGATCAGGAGAGGAGGCCCTGAGGCTCGTCAGGCAGGAGAGCGTCAAGATCATGCTCGCCGACTTGGTCATGCCAGGCATGGATGGCATCGAGCTGATGAAAGAGGCACGCAAGATCGTCCCCACGATCTCGACCGTCATCATCACGGCACACGCTACGGTCCAGACCGCCATAACGGCCATGAGAGAAGGAGCTCACGATTACATCGAAAAGCCGTTCTGTCCGGAAAGAGTGGAGCTGCTGCTCAAGTCCTTGCTGGAGCGTCAGGAGCTCATCGAAGAGAACGTCTCACTGCGGAAACGCCTCGAAGCGCGCCGTGCCGCAGACGCAGTCATCGCCCGCAGTCCTAAGATGCTGAGCGTTCTAGAGCTCGTCAAGACCCTCGCTCCTTCGAACGCAACCGTCCTTATCCTCGGTCAAAGCGGCACCGGCAAGGAGGTCATCGCCCGCACGATTCACCGCCAAAGCCGCCGTTACCACAAACCACTGATCGTCACGGCGTGCGCCACCCTTCCGGAAGGGCTGCTCGAGAGTGAGCTCTTCGGCCATGAGAAGGGCTCCTTCACCGGCGCCGTGGAAAGAACCCAGGGTAAGTTCGAGGCGGCGCGCGGCGGCACTCTTTTCCTCGATGAGATCGGTGAGATCAACGCCAAGACCCAGATTCACCTGCTGAGGGCGCTGGAGGAGAAGAAGATCACGAGAATCGGCAGCAACGAGGAGATCGATGTCGATGTCCGAGTGATTGCCGCGACCAGCAGGGATCTCAAGGCCATGACCGAGTGCGGGCAGTTCAGAGAGGACCTTTACTACCGTCTCAATGTCATGACGATTGAGCTGCCGCCGTTGCGGGAGCGCAAAGAGGACGTCCTGCCTCTGGCGGGCCACTTCCTGCGGAGATACGCCGCCGAGAACGAGAAGGACGTCAGTGGCTTCTCGCCCGAGCTGGTTGAGCTCATGCTGAGCTACACCTGGCCCGGGAACGTCAGAGAGCTCGAGAACATGGTGGAGCGCGGTGTCATCCTGACGCCAGGCGAGGAGATCACCCTGGCCGAGACACCTCACGATATGGCGGCAGCGACACCTCTAGAGGGGGACACGATCGATGCGGTGGTGAGGAATCACATCCTCAAGGTACTGCGGCAAGCGGACGGCAACATCTCCGAGGCGGCGCGGATTCTGGGTATCCAGCGCATGACGCTCTACAACAAGCTGAAGAAATACGATCTGAAGGTCGACACCGCTTGTGTCTGATCCGAGCGGGACTGATCGGAGATTAGACACCCCCTGTCTAAATTGTTTACAGATTCAGGTGCACAACAGTCGTTGATGACAGCCTACTGAGATGCGTAAACCCTTTTTTTTAAGAGGCTTAAGGGATCGAACCGGAGTCGGATCGCGGTGGCATGCAGGTTGCCCTGACAGAGGATGGACAGTGATTGCAGGGTCAACGGTATCAGGAGCAACCGAGTCATGGACAAAGAAGCCATTCTGGTCGTGGAAGACGAAGACATCATGCGGGATTCGCTAGTGGCCTGGCTCTCCGCCGAGGGGCATACGGCTCACGGTGTGGGTGACGGTGATCAGGCCTTGACCGATTTTAGCGTCGAGGACTACGACGCCATGATCATCGACCTCAGGCTGCCCGGACGCGATGGGCTGGATGTTCTGACCGAGGTCAAAAGACGAAACCCGACTGCGCGGGTCGTGATCGTCACCGCCTACCCATCTCATGACACCGAGGTGGAGGCCCAACGCAGAGGTGCCCTCGACTACCTGTCCAAGCCTTTCGAGCTCGCGCGGCTGAAAGAATCCCTCGGCTGGGTCTACGAGCAGCCGGAGATCCTCCCCCCGCCCGTCGAGGAGCTTCTGCTGGAAGAGGAGAATATCTCCCCCTGCATCTGGACCCAGGCTGGAGTCGCGCCGGACCGCCTGTGCACCCTTGGCTATCGATGCAACTCCGGTTGTCGGTTCCATACCGCGATGTCGAAGAAGCACCAGGATGAACCGAGGATTCAGCCCTATCTCGACAAGCTCGCCTATCTTGCCGGGTGCCAACAGTGCCGATACGTCATGAGCGGAGACTTCTCCGCCCGGTCGTGTCCGAGCCTCTATCAGTGTGAGGGGTGCGAGCTCAGTCAGGCCGTCCAGGAGAGGGTCGATCAACAATTGGAGATCAAGGCGGAGAACCGGCGGCGGAAGCGGAGGGCTGCGGACCGTCGACAGGGCCGAGAGGAGGGTGGCGGTCGGACCGCAAGATTGGTCCACTGATCGCGGATTGCGGAGCTCGAGGCGACAAATGGACCGGGTCAGGGACTTCTGGCCCTACTTTTGTCGCCTACAGAATAGGAGGTAGAGAGATGGCTGTCTCTGTGTCATCGGAGTGGCTCAATGCCTGTTCCGGGTGCGAGATCTCTATCCTCAATATTGGGGATGCGATACTCGATCTGATCCCGGAGAAGCTCGAGCTGGTACACATTCCCGCCCTTGTCGACAGCAAGTACTTTGGTCCCCGGGGGGATGGGGAGAAACTGACACTGCCTCAGGCAACGGTGGGGTTGGTGTCCGGCGCGGTGCGCAATGCCGAGCATGAGGAAGTCCTCAAAGAGATGCGGGAGAAGGTGGACATCCTCGTGGCGCTCGGCACCTGCGCCACCGACGGCGGCATCCCGGCGCAGGCCAACATCTTCCCCAACGAAGACATCTTCGAAAAGGTGTTCACCGACTGCCCGACCCACGAGCCGGTGGAGACTCCCACCCGGGTCGTGCCGCAGTACACCGACACCGTGAAGGCGATCGACGAGGTAGTCAAGGTGGACATCTTCATCCCCGGCTGTCCACCGCATCCGGATTGGATCGCCGACGCCCTCCTGGCGCTCCTCGACGGTAAGACCGAGTGGGCATTACCGGAGCGTAGTGTCTGCGACACCTGCCCGGTGATTCGGGAAGAGAAGTCGGGCGGCGGAGCGATCAAGCGGCCGCTGGAGAACTTCGAGTACGACGCCGACGAGCCCCTGGAAAAAATGCGCTGCATCATGGAGCAGGGCTATCTCTGCCTGGGCGCGGTAACCCGGTCCGGCTGTGCGGGCAAGGAGGGGACACCGCGCTGCATTTCGGCTCGCCAATCATGCCGCGGCTGCTTTGGACCTATCCGCAAGGGGGCCAAGCCGCTGGTGGACTTCATGGGGGCGCTTTCCTCGGTCGGTCAGGACCCCAAGAGTGTCATCGATCGCCGGGCGACGCTCAACCGCTTCGTCGGCGCCCACGGTAATCTCAGACCACTGCCAGCGCGGCGGAGTTAGGGAGGTTTTGGTCATGGGACAAGTGATCAACATTCAACCCATTACCCGGATCGAGGGGCACGCCCGGGTGGCGATCCATCTCGACGATGCGGGCAACGTTGCTGACGCCAAATTCCACGTCATGGCGCTGCGCGGCTTCGAGAAGTTCTGCGAGGGGCGGCCCGTGGAAGAGATGCCGCGGATCGTCAACCGCATCTGTGGCATCTGCCCCTGGAACCATCACCTGTCGTCGGTCAAGGCCACGGACGGGGTCTACGGTGTCACTCCACCGCCGACGGCGGTCAAGCTGCGTCGTCTGGCCCAGCATCTGGCCTGGATTCCGGACAAGCTGTTGCACTTCTACTTTCTCGCTGCGCCCGACTTCGTCCTCGGACCGGACGCCGATCCTGCGGTGCGCAACGTCATTGGCATCGCCCAGGCGGCGCCCGATCTGGCGAAGAAGGTAGTGCATTACCGCCAAAAGGGAGCCATGCTTCTCGAGCGCTGGCTGGGCAAGGTGATTCACCCGGTGGCGGCGGTTACCGGCGGCTTCTCGCGACCACTCCTGGAGGAGGAGCGGCAGCAGTTTCTCGAGGAGACCAAGGAGCAGCTCGAGTTCGCCAAGTTCTCGATCCACTACGCCAAGACCGAGGTCTTCCCAAAGTACCTGGAGACCGTCAAGAGCCTGGGGGTGATCAACACCGGTTTCATCGGCACGGTCACCGAGGATGGCACCCACGAGATCTACGACGGCAAAATCCGGCTGATGAAGCCGGATGGTACTTACGACGACTTCCCCTACGAGGACTATACCGATCACCTGGGCGAGCACATCGAGCCCTGGACCTACGGCAAGATGCCGTTTGCCAAGAAGTGGGCGGACGGCGAGTTCTCGATGGATCTAGAGAACCCCCAGGGGATCTATCGCAGCAACGCGCTCTCACGGATGAATGTCTGCGACCAGATGGGCACACCCGAGGCCCAGAAGGAGCTCGAGGAGTTCCGCGGGCAGTTCGGGCGACCGGCCCAACTCACGCTGCTCTATCACTGGGCGCGTCTGATCGAGCTGGTCAACAACTGTGAGCGCGCCATCGAGCTGCTGGAGGACCCGGAGATCACCGGCCGCGAGATCCGGGCAGCGGTGGAGGTCAAGGCCGGTGAGGGAGTGGGCTGTGTCGAAGCACCCCGTGGCACTCTCATCCACCACTATGTGGGTGACGAAAACGGCCTGATCACCAAGGCCAACCTGATCGTCGGCACGACCCACAACCAGGCGCCGATCAACATGTCGATCAAGCAGGCGGCCACGGAGCTGATCAAGGAGGGCACTTACGATCAAGGGGTCCTCAACAAGATTGAAATGGCCATACGTGCCTACGATCCGTGACTCAGCTGCGCCACCCACCGCCTGGATGGCGGTTTCGATCTGGAGATCAGCCTGGTGGACAGCGTGGGAGAGGAGGTCGGCCGGCTGCGGAACTTCTAACCCGAGGGTCCTCGTGTCCTTTTGACACCGCGGTGACGTTGAGACAGGCTGCAGTGACAGTTCGCGCTGCAGCCTGTCACCTTGGTTCTCTCCTGTTGGCAGTTAGAGCTACACCCATGTTCCGCGAAATAGAAACCAAGAAGGTCCTCATCCTGGGGTGTGGCAACGTCTTGTTGGGTGACGACGGCTTTGGACCGGCGGTGGTCGAGGAGTTGGAGCGAAACCATCATCTTCCCGACTGGGCCCACGCCGAGGACGTCGGTACCAGCGTCCGCGAGATCCTGTTCAACATTACGGTGCTCGAGCACCGCCCCGAGCACCTCATCGTCCTCGATGCGGTGGCGAGAGAGGGGCGCGAAGCGGGTGAGGTCTTCGAGATCTCGGTCGACGAGATCCCCGAGAAGAAAATCGTCGACTACTCATTCCACCAGTTCCCGACGACCAATCTGCTAAAAGAGCTTCAGGACCATTGCGGCATCAAGGTCACCATCATTGCCGCTCAGACCACCGGCAAGCTGGAGACGGTAGAACTCGGTCTCTCACGGCCGGTCGAGGAGGCCGTGCCACTGGCAGCGGCCAAGGTCGTCGAGCTCCTTGACGGCTGAGGGAGAGCCCAGCCCACTCAACAGCTCGACGATGGTGATCCTCAACAGATGCGGGGGAGTTGCTCGCCACTCAGCATGTCGACAATGCGCATACCGCCGATGCGGCTGCGCATAAAGACCTTCTTGGGGTGGTCCTCGACCACTTCGCCGATGATGGCGGCATCGCGGCCCAGAGGGTGGTGACGCATGGTCTCGAGCGCCTCGTCGGCCGAGTCACGGTCAACAATGGCCAGGCACTTACCCTCGTTGGCGACGTAGAGAGGGTCGAAACCGAGAATCTCGCAGGCCCCACGTACCTGCTC
Organism: Thermoanaerobaculia bacterium; assembly: GCA_049678185.1. GTDB lineage: Bacteria > Acidobacteriota > Thermoanaerobaculia > Multivoradales > JAHEKO01 > M0029. The sequence continues at coordinate 1,235 of JBAUDS010000083.1, read as the reverse complement.
TCCGACCGGGATCGATTGTTCGGTGAGCCGCATGCCGACGCCGGCTTGGGCCGCTATCTCGTTGAGCGCACTGGCCACACCGCCACGTGTCGGATCGCGGAGAACGTGGACCCGGCTACCGGCACGTGCGAGAACGGCGTCGACCAGCCCGTGGAGGGCGGCGGAATCGGTCTCCAGCTCGGTCTCGAACTCGAGGCCCTCGCGCACCGACATGATGGCGATACCGTGAACCGCGATCTCGCCACTCAGAAGAACGACATCACCAGGTTGGGCTCGTCGGGGTGAGATGTCGATGCCCTGCGGGATGACCCCGATTCCCGAGGTGTTGATATAGACCCCGTCTCCTTTTCCCCGGTCGACAACCTTGGTGTCACCCGTGGCAATGGTCACCTGCGCCTCCTCGGCGGCTTTGCTCAGCGATTGGACGATACGCCAGAGATCGTCCATGGGAAAGCCCTCTTCCAGGATGAAACCGACGGAGATCGCCAGCGGCCGGGCACCGCACATGGCGACATCGTTGACTGTGCCGTGAACCGCCAGCGAGCCGATGTCACCACCGGGGAAAAACAGTGGTCGGATGACAAAGGAGTCGGTGGAGAAAGCCAGGCGATCCCCCTCGATGGCGAGGACCGCGCCGTCGTGCAGACTTTCGAGCACCGGGTTGGCAAAGGCCTTGGCGAACATCCCTTCGATGAGCATCTGGGAGAGGCGCCCACCGCCACCGTGAGCGAGCTGCACCGTGGGGTAGTCGCTCAGCGGAATGGGACAAGCGAGACCGGCGAACGAGGGCGTCTGGTGGTCGTCGCTCATTCGTGCCGTGCGTACAAGTAGTAGGCGGCGCAGGCCCCTTCGGATGAGACCATGGGAGCGCCAAGAGGACGCTCGGGGGTGCATTTGGTGCCGTAGGCCGAGCATTCGTGGGGTTTCTTCTGACCCGTGAGAATCTCGCCGGCGATGCATTCTGGAGCCTCCTGGGCGACTATCTCGCCGACGTCGAACCGCAACTCGGCGTCGTACTGGCGGAGCTCCGGACGCAGCCGGTAGCCGCTGCCCGGGATCTCGCCGATGCCCCGCCACTTGCGGTCGCAGACCTCGAAGACTTCTCCGAGCAGCTTCTGGGCCGGCTGGTTTCCCTCTTTGGTGACCGACCGGGTGTACTGGTTCTCTACCCCCCAGCGTCCCTCTTCCAGGGCCTTGAGGGTCATATAGGCGCCCTGCAACAGATCCAAGGGCTC
>JBAUDS010000082.1:0-6995 GCA_049678185.1 Thermoanaerobaculia bacterium | reverse complement strand
GCGCGCATCAGCTCTTCGACGAAGAACGGATTGCCTCCCGTCTCGCGCGCGATCCGGTCGGCAAACGTCTCGGGAAGCTCACCGCTCCCAAGCATCGAACCGACCATCTCGCTCACCTCGGCCCCTCCCAGGCTGTCGAGCGTGAAATCCTCGAGGTTCCCCCCACCCTTGAGCGCCTCACGCAGAGCCTCCACGGGACGCCCCGCGATCTCCTCGTCCCGATACGCCCCGAGCACGGCCACCGGGACCGGCTTGCCGCCGCGCTCCGCAATGGCAATGCGGTGGACGAGGTCGGCAAGCAGCTCGGTCAGACCTGCCCTTGCCCATTGCAGGTCGTCGACGTAGACAACATACGGCGCCATGCCGGCGATGCGCACCAGGAAGTCGGTGACCGCCTCGCGAAGACGGGTGCTCTCCTGGTGAACCTGCGCCAAAGGCGCCGACGGCTCGGTGTTCCGCAGCTTGCCGAGGCTCGGGCAGATCTTTACCAGCTCCGGCCCGTACTCACCGACCAGGTCGGGGCCGTCGAGCGATTCGGCGAGGCGAATGAGCAGCTCCAAGACCGGCACCAGCGGCTGAAAGTCGGAAAGATCGCCTTCGAAGCAACGCCCCTGGCAGAAGCTCACTTGGGAAAGCTGGGCATCATGGCGCACTTCCCGCAGCAGTCGGGACTTGCCGCTGCCGCTGGAGCCACCCACCATCAACACCGGCGGAAAGCCGGGAGAGCCGCGAATCCGGCGGCTGACGAAGTCGTTGACCCGGTCATACTCGGCGTGTCGATTCACGAAGCGGCTCGAGAAGACGTAGCTTTCGCGCGTCTCGAGCGTCTCCAGCTCGTACTCGAGACCGCCGTGCCGATTGATGTCTTCGATGACCGCGTTGGCCGTCGGGTAGCGATCGGCCGGATGCTTGGCGCACAGACGCTCGATCACTGCCGGTAGCCAGGAGGGAATCCCCTGCCGGTCCGAATCGCTGAATTCGAGCGCCTCGAATCGGTGCATCCGGAAGAGCTCGGAATGGGTACGGCCCTCGAAGGGGAGCCGCCGACACAAGAGGTGATAGGCCATGATGCCAAGAGAATAGAGATCGGCACGGTGGTCGACAAAAGCCTCGGGGTCGGTCAGCTCGGGCGCCATGTAGGCCGGTGTGCCCCCCCACTGACCGCGCGAGCCGATCGTCTTGGCGGACGCCAGTCCGAAGTCGAGGACCTTTACGTGATCGTGGTCGCCCACCACCACGTTGGCGGGCTTGATGTCGTAGTGGATGAGCTTGCGGCTGTGCACGTAGGACAAAGCCCGACACACCTGAACCAGCAAGTCGAGGATGAGCTGCCAGGGTGCCTCTTCGGTGGTGCGGAGAACGTCGCGACCCTCGACGAGCTCCATGGTGAAGAAGTAGTCGTCGCTGGCCCGCATCTCCTCGAAGTCGTAGGCCGCGGCCACGTTCGGGTGCTGGAGCTGGGTCAGATTGCGAAACTCGGCCTTGAAGCGGCCGATCAGGGCGGGATGCACAAGGCTGCGACGGATGCTCTTGAGGGCGACCCGGCGCTCTGGGTGAAGAGGATCGACCACCCGGTAGACAACACCCATGCCTCCTTCCCCGAGGCATTCCTCCAACCGGTAGCGCCCATTGATGATCGTGCCGGCCAGAAGCCGCGGCGTCGGCCCAGGGTCACCGACCTGGTCGCGCACCTCCTCCAGTAGGGGCGTCGAGCTCCCCAGCGCACCCAACGTGTCGGTCTGCTCGTCGTGCTTGCTGATCGGGCCCCCTCCTTTCCAGCAAGGACCCGTGACTACCGGAGTTGCGTCGGCTCACCCTGGATTATCCCACAGGAAGTCATCGAGGGAGCTTGCAACCGCATAACTTCTCCTCTCCTGTTTTCGGTTCGACTACTTGATGGCGCCGGCCTTGCCGACCAAGCGCCTGCCCAGACCGAGCTGCCCAACGTGATACGCCTGGTGAAAGGCGATCAAATGGAGCAGCGAGCCCAGGGTTTCGTTGGGGTTGTTACCGGGGCTGTAGGGAGCCAGTTCGGTCCACTGCTCGACTGCCAGGCCTCCGATTCCCCGCATGACCCGCTCATGAGCGGTCAGGAAATCACTACCGATCTGGGCAAAGTCCACCGCTTTGCCGGCGTCGGACAGCGGCTCCGTACCCCGCTTGTAGATACTGTCAACTTGAGCAGGAATGACCGAGAACGAACACGAGATGTAGGGGTTCGGACTTCCTAGAGTCGCACGATATGGTGGTCAAAGTCGGCCCCGGGGGCTCAAGTTGACAGTACCTCCGGCACCGTACTGCCAACTTGAGCAGGAATGACCGAGAACTACGGCGAGATGTAGGGGTTCGAACATCCTAGAGTCACACGTTGTCGAGGTCAAAGCCGGCCGCGGGAACTCGAGCTGACAGTATCCACACCAAGTACTCTCGTACTCGGCAACAAGAGTCCAAATGTCGGCGACGATTGTGGTCTTTCCGACATTCCGAACGGGGCGATGCCCACACTTCTACGACCCAGTAGCTCTATGAGAGGATTCAGGGGCGGAAGCACAGTCAATCTTGATTCGAGAAGAGGTCCACATGATCAAAGCGCTACTTCGACTCGGAGATGGACTTTCGAGCGGTCGGCCATGGCTGCGAAGCGTCGTGAAGAAGATCCAGCTCGGTCTCATTCAGGCGGGATTTCCCCTCGAGGCAGACGGAATGTTTGGCCGCGGAACCCTGAATGCCATCAAGGCCTTTCAGAGCTCGGTCGGCTTAGAGGAATCCGGAATCTTCGATCCCGGCAGCTGGACGAAGCTCGCTCCGCACCTGGAGGCGGCGACTGGTGAAAGAGAGGCACGGATCAGGGAAATGTTGGTGAGGTTTCGAGGCGACCTCGATTGGGTCCACGAGCGGGAGTCACACTCGGGCCGCCCCTACTGGCCGGGCGGGGTCTCAGGGGCCACCCTCGACCCCGGAGTCGATCTCGGCCACGCCTCCTCGGAAACCATCGAGGAGCTCTACTCTCCCCTACTGACCCAGGCCCAGATGAAGGCCCTACGGCTGGTCTACGGCATCAAGGGGGAGGATGCGCGGACGGCCCTTCACGCCCTCCCCGATCTCGCGGCCATCCGTATCAGCCGCGAGCAGGCGGCCGAGCTCATGCCCTATGCCGCCAAGCCCTACTGGGACGGCATCTGTCGTCGCTTTCCAGCCCTCGCTCGCAAAGACACCCTACCGACCGTCCAGACGGTGCTCCTCTCCCTCGCCTACAACCGGGGGGTCTTCAATCGTTACCTCGAGCCGTTGCGAGATCTTCTTACTGCCAAAAGCTGGAACGAGGCGGCCGACAGAATCGCCTCCATGCAGCAGAGCCACCAGCTCCACGGCATCCGTATCCGACGCCGCCAAGAGGCGATGCTCATTCGGGCTGAGCTGGAGTTCGATGTTTCGTCATGAGGCCGAAGTTCCCGGTGGCTCGCGTGCGTGAAGCGAGGCCCAACCCTTCAGCTCGAAATACCTCACCTGCCGACCGCTCGTACTAGTCTCTCTCCTCTACTTCGAGAGCTGGCCTCTTAGAGCACCCGGCGGGAACTCGGCGTTGTGGACGTTGACGTAGAAGCCCGACGGATGCTGGCGGATCTCCTTGATCAGGCTCGGAGCCACGCCGCCCACGCAGCCGCTCGAAGAACCGGTCGTGGGGGGACCAAGGGTGACCACCACCGGTCCGTTTTCGCCCGCCGCTCCCCGGTGGATGTGAGCAGCAAAAGCCGGCTCGATGTCGAAGACTTCGAGGTCGAAGCAGACTTTCCTCAGGCCCTGGTTGAGGGTGATGCGGGCCAGACCACTGCCATCGGGATCACCCGGCCCGGGTACCTCGGCATCCCCGGTGAGCACGGTCGTGAGCGGTCGACCCCCGTAGTCGCCCTGGACGACGATGCGCTGGACGACCCCGGTGTTGCCGGTCGGGGCCAGGGTGGTCGAGCCACAGGCGTAGAGCTCACCCTCCTCATCCTCGCCGAAGCCCTTGAGGAAGAGACCCAAAGGCCGATCATCGGCACCGATCTGGAACTGACGGATCTCGAAGCTCGACGGTGTGGGCTCGACGAGGAAATACAGACGCCCGCTGGGCGCGAAGAAAGCGCTGGCGAAATCGCCAAAGACGTAGGTGCCGCGCAGACTGGGCGAGCCCGGGCCGCGGTAGACAAAGCCGCCGACGACGGCGATTCCCCCATCTTCATGGGCGTAGTCGACAATAGGGTCGATCAAGGGCTCGCCCAGGGGCCCCGTGTCGGGACAGCTTGCCGGCGGGTTTTGCGGGTTGAAGGGGTCGAAGCAGCTGAAGCCCTCCCGGATGACCCAGCCGTAGTTGCCTCCTCTCTCAATGACGTCGACCTCTTCGAAGAGGTTCTGGCCGACGTCCGCCAGCAATAAGGCGCCGTCGCCGCCGGGACCGTCGTCGAAGGAGAACTTGTACGGGTTGCGCATCCCGTAGGCGTAGATCTCGTCCGCGCCGAAGGCTCCGGCGAAGGGATTGTCGGGCGGTATGCCATACGCCAGGCCGGGATCCGGAGGCCCGTCGACGTCGATGCGCAGGATGGCACCGAGCGGCGTCTCGATGTTCTGGCCGTTGCCGATCGGCCCATGTGATGGCGGGACGTCGGCCAGCCCGTCATGCGCGCCGCCGCCGTCGCCGAGGCTGAAGTACAGAAAGCCGTCCGGGCCGAAGGCGACGGTCCCGGCGTTGTTGTTGAACTGGGGCTCGTCGACTCTGAATAGGATGATCTCCGAGGCGGGATCAGCGATGTTGTGATCGTCGACGGAGACCGAATACTCGGCCAGGATCTCCTCGTGGCAGCCGCGCGTGGTGCCGAAGCAGGGCTCGGCGGGATCACCCGCCCGGGGCGCACTGTAGCGAACGAAGAAGCGTCCGTTCTGCTTGTACTTGGGGTGGAACGCCAAGCCGAGCAGTCCCCTCTCGTCGAAGAACGGGTTCAACGCCACCAGCTTGGCCGAGATGTCGAGGAAGGGTGTGGTTAGGAGACTGCCGTCCTCAACGATCCAAATCTGACCGGGCTGGTCGACGATGAACAGACGTCCTGAGCGGTCTCCGGCATGGGTCACCGCCACCGGGGCCACGAGCCCCGAGGCGATGGTCTCGAGCTGGATGGTGATGTCGCCCCGCGGGATCTGGGCGAGCGCGCTCGTGCTGATGAACAACAGGGCGGTGGCGGCCACCTGGACCGTCAGACGGGAATGTCGTCGATTGGTTCTCATTTTCTGCTCCCTTAAGTGAATGGTTCTGTCTTCATGCCAGTCCCATGCCCTTCGCCTGCGGTCGAGATCCCCTCCCAATCGCGGGACTGAGGAGGAGTGAATCGTGTCGGACCGGTCGGCCGCCGGTCGGCGGTCCTCGAGAACAAGCCCGACTCGACCCCTGGCCACGAAATGGCGATCGTCTTTCTTGCGGGTAATCTACCATCACTGAAAAATTCCCTACCAGGGGCATTTTTGACAGCCCGTTCCCGATGGACTACCCTAGTTTGCCAAGTACCAGCGGTAGAAGTGAAACAGTCGAGGTTCTGGCGCGATCGGCGCTTGTGGGCGGCTTCGTGAGAGCCGTTCGTGGTGCCCTACCCTGGCGGGTCCCGTCAACCTCGAAGAATAAGAGGAGGCACTCATGCACTCGCGACATCTGACACTCGCAACCATCCTGTTCCTCGGCCTGGTCATCTTGCCGGGCGCCTCGGCCGAGGCCGACAACCTCGTCGCCTCGGTGGTCAAGGCACCGGTGACTCCCGATGGCGATGTGGCCGGTGCCATCACCGATGTGGTGGTCAACCTGGACATCTCCCCCGACCCGGCGGTGGCGGGTCGGTCGCTGCCGGCCGGCTGCAGCATCAAGGTGACCCTGCCCGAGGAGTTCGTCAACACCGGCGACCCGCCGCTGTTGGATCTCTTCAGCTCCCTGGCGTGCGTGCCTCCGATCACCACCTGCAGCACCGCCGTGCTGCTCCAGGGGTGGCCGCAGCATCCGATCCTGCCGGTCTTTCCGCCTCCGGGTGCGCCGAACCAGTATGCCCTGAGCCTCGACGGACCCAACACTATCGTCTACACCGCCCTCGTCGACATCGTACCGGGCCTACCTCTCCCCGGCCCGGGGATCAAGCAGATGCACCTGATTCTCACCGGTTGGCGAAACCCGACGCGACCCGGTCTCTACGATGTTGAGGTGGAGGTGCAGACGGGTCCGGCCTGTGAGCCGGAGCACGGAACCGGGCGGTTGCACATCCTGCCCAAGGTCCGGCCGAGCATCAACGTCACCAGTGCCTTCAATGCGGGGGCGCCGAATACCATTTTCCAGACGACCTCTCCCGGGGCACTGACGCCCCTGCCCTACGACTTCCTGATCTGGGATCGGGACGGCGGGCCGCTCGAGGGCGTGACCGCGGAGATAGTGGATGGCAACCTGGCTCTTCTGCGGCAGGGCCCGAAGGCTGTAGGCCATGTCAAGGTCGTCTCACCGGTCGGAGCCGACGGGCAGGAGGTTTTCACCGAGGTGCCCTCCTTCGCCATCAACTCGCCGGTCACCGGCATACCCACGGCCCGGTTGACGGCCAAGTTCCGCGCCGGTTCCGAGACCGGGGACTACGAGCTGCAGTTCACGCTGCATGGCGGCAACGAAGTGACCATGTACGTGACCGTGGAGTAGGCAAGCGATCAGGGTTTACTGCGTCTTGAAGAAGAACGCCAGCTCGTAGGCGCAGCGGCTGGCAGGGCACTTGTTCATCAGGACGTCGACGTGGAAGACAGCGGTGCGGCTCAGCCGATTGAGATCACCGTGTAAGAAATTGCTTTTCTCGGCCTTGGCCTGAGACCGGACTGCTCCAGGACCAACTCTGCCCCTCGCCCCGACCCCGTCGCTGGAGCCACTGACCCCTTCCACGGCCGAGTCGTAACGCGAATCTGGCGGCTCGGCCTTTGCTGCAAGCTCAGAGCCGCCGATTCCGTCT
>JBAUDS010000081.1:0-16090 GCA_049678185.1 Thermoanaerobaculia bacterium | reverse complement strand
AAGCTGTTCGTTGAATGCAAATCGATTCCGCAGTACAGTGACATTTGCTCCTCCTTTTCTTGTTTAATGCCTTGAGCGAGTTTAGTCTCGCTCGAAGGAGGAGCCTCGCTAGAGGAGTTTCAGAGGATTCCTAAAAGATCAAGGTCTCGCTTCCCGTCTAGTATGGCATGGGACGACGAGTACGCTTCATCCCCGAAGGAGGCGGCCTCGTCGAAGTTACCTGCCGCACCGAATTGAGTGCCAGAGGATTCTTGAGTTCTCGGCCCAGAAGACATCATTGACATCTGTATACCCAGGGTATATTTCCTATACCATGGAGTTCGAGCTCGATGTCCGCAAGAGTCGCTCAAACAAGAAGAAACATGGGATCGATTTTGTCGAGGCGCAGAGACTTTGGGACGATCCAGACGTGATCGTAATCCCGGCGCGGACTGCCGACGAACCAAGGTTCCTTATCGTTGGAATGATCGAAAGACTACATTGGTCCGGGATCATCACTCTTCGAGGCGACCGAGTCCGGATTACCTCGGTTCGCCGATCTCGAGAAGAGGAGGTCGAACTCTATGAAGGCTAAAGCGAAAGAACTCGACACGAAGTTCGACGCCGGGGAAGACATCACCAAGTATCTCGACCTGTCGAAGGCGCGGCGTCCCGGTCACGAGCACCGGCGGGTCAATGTCGACTTCCCCATCTGGATGATCGAGTCACTCGATCGCGAAGCCTCGAGGTTGGGGGTGCCCCGTCAGTCCCTCATCAAGGTGTTGATCGCCCGGCACCTGGACGAACTCGGCACCTAGCCGACTTCCTACAGTCCGGGGAAGTACTCCTCAGATTCCTCTGGCGCCCATTTTGCGGGTCCTTACTCTTTTTGCGTGATAATTGCCCTTGCGATACGGTCCGTCATTCCCTCAATTTGCCGTCCCGTCGTTCCGCCGAACACTCCGTGCTTCTGTTTGGAGACGGACGATAAGTAGAACTCGGCCAGCGGTTCTGTTGAATCTCCCGCTGTCAAGCTGACATTCAGGCCAAGCCTGGCTTTGCCCGCTGCGATACCACCCATGACACGGCCACCCTGGGATGTAATCTTGAGGTCATCGATCAACAACGTGATGATCAAATCTGTTGCCGATGCCCCGGCAGGCTCTTCGGCACTGACATTCTCGAAGACGCGGGCAGCAATCAACTTCTCGACGAGCGCGTCTGACACGTTGGCCGCAGCCGTGTAGAATTTTTTCTTCTTCTTGACTTCTGGCGTCCCGGTTACGATGACGGACACGTTATTGAAGTCGTCCAGGCGGGGAATTTCAAACGGCGCCGGGGAGTCTGTGCCTGCCACGTCTTGATCCACTGCGTATGCCAAGGCGCCGTGGAATGCGACCAATATAACCACAAGCCATCGGATCGTTCGTCGCATCTCCGTCCCCTCCTTTTCTTGTTGGTAGGTTGGGTTGAACTATGGCGGAACAGGTTCCAGAGGATTCTTGAGACTCCTGACCTCCACCGATTGTGGGGGATAGCCACTCGTGCCGCTATTGCAGCCGTCACAATCGCCCCTGATCGGGAACGAAGGCAGGCGGCCGCGGGGTTCTCGCCCCTTCGGCCCACAGATTCCTCTGGCACCTTTTCCGGGAACCGACAACGTGCTCCAGAAATAGGATCCGCGATCCCTACAGTTTGATGGAGTGGTCGAGTCAACAGATTTCCAGCTTACCCTTCCAGAATCCTCTGGAACCTTTTCCGGAATCCTCTGGAACCTTTTCCGGAATCCTCTGGAACCTTTTCCGGGGCCACTCGACACGCCCCAATAACATTTCCAACAGGGTGGTAGTATCCGTTCAAAGCCTTACCTAGGGACAGGTGGGAAGACCGAATGGGAAACCTCGGGAGGACGGGGTCTCCGGGAGAAATCTGATATGTGGCCAAAGCGCATCCCGTTCTCGCACGCAGTTGTCGCCGTCCTCATTTCTGGTCTGCTCGCCTCGTTTCCGGCCTTTGCTCAGTTTGCCGAACGGTCGTCCGACTTCAATGGAGACGGCTTTGATGATCTGGCAATCGGGATCTTCGGGAAAGATGTCAACGGCGTTATCGACGCCGGCGCGGTCCGAGTCCTCTACGGATCGGCAAATGGTCTCACTTCGACCGGCTCCCAGTTGCTGACACGGGGCAACGGTCTGCCGGGCGAGCGGCCGTTGCCGCGTGAGCGGATGGGAGAGACACTGGCCGTGGGTGACTTCAACGGCGACGGTCGCGCCGACTTGGCGATTGGCGCTCCGCTTGCAGCGATACCCGATGACGAGATTCTCGGCGCTGGCAACATCATCGTGACCTACGGCACCTCATCCGGTCTCGGCACATCCTTCGATACCTTCAACCCGATGGCCAGGACAGTTCAGTTTGGCGCCGCGATGGCCGCCGGGGATTTCAATTCGGACGGTTTTGACGAGCTCGCTGTTGCTGCGCCAAATGATGGCAATTTCCACGGTGCCGTTGTGATCTTTCTCGGCACGGCCGATGGATTGGTGGCATCGGTTGACGAGTTTACGCCCCAGCTGATCCTGCGAAAGGCATCCCTGGGATTGGTGCGGCACGCTAGGGAACGTTTTGGCTCTGCACTCGCATCGGGAGATTTCAACAAAGACGGATTTGCCGACCTGGCGATCGGAGCGCCCGGCTCACTCGGAGCACCCGGGCCACCGCATGGCGGTGATGTGGTTATCGTTCACGGTTTGGCCGGTGGACTCGTGACGGAAGGACCCTCAGTTCAGCTTTTCAGTCAAGACACACCCAATGTGCTCGGTAAGAGAGAGCTCATGGATCAGTTCGGACTGGTGCTCACAGCCGCCAATTTTGATGGAAACGGTGGCAGCGACCTGGCCATTGGCGTGCCTGGAGAATCACTCGAGAACACGCCGGACGGGACCCTTCCTGCAGCCGGCGCCCTGAATCTCCTGTTCGGTTTCGCCGGACTCTCCCCCAACGGAAATCAGCAATGGCACCAGGACGTGGAGGGCGTTGGGGGCGCCGCAGAGGCATCCGATCGCTTTGCCGATAGCGTGGCTGCAGGCGATTTCGACGCTGACTACAAGTACGACCTGGTGATCGGCGTGGCCAATGAGAATTTTGTGGGTTTTGATGGTGCAGGCGTCTTCCATGTTCTGTATGGCGCCCCAAATCCTCCAGGGACCTTCACCCGCCAGGAGTTGTGGCACCAGGATCACGCGGGGCTCGGTTATGGTGTCGAGACCGGCGACCAGTTCGGGCAGGCGTTTGGCACCGGTGATTTCGATGGTGATGGTTATCAGGATCTGGCGATCGGCTCACCTCGAGAACGCCTCGCCGGCACCACCGGCGCTGGTGCTGTCGTGGTGTTGTACGGGGGACCGCAGGGCCTGACTTCGGTGCGAAATCAGTTCTGGGCCGAGCATTCCGCCGGCCTACAAGGCACTGTTGTCGAAAACGACCAATTTGGCGGCGCACTATCCAACGCGGCCCCGATGACCAGAATCACACCGGGCTTCCAGCCGCCCCACCCACTCTCAGACGGGCAGGGTGCCATAGACATCGACCGATAATCCGGATTCCTAGATTCCCCTGGGACTGCCTTAGGGAGACCCTTTGTTCCTAGGGCTCAGAAGACGGCGCGGCGAGGGAGTCGAGAGTGGCGGCAGCGAGATCGGGGCGTTCGGCACGTCCGAAGGCGAGCTTCACGGCTTCCTCGAGGAGGTCCTCGAGGTCACCCCGCAACTGCACTACCGTCAGGCCCTCCCCGCCGTGGATCACCAGCAGCAGCTCGCGGATTGTTCCCCTCGAGAGACGTGACAGCAGGAGGATGTCTTCTCCGGTCTCTGCCTGGAGAGCCACCACCGGCTCGTAGGCTGAGAAGTCGCCTACGCGCAAACTGCGACCCGTCACTTCGCTCGTGGCTCCACTGGCGCGGTAGACGCCAACCTGGATATCCTTCAGGTTCTCGAGCATGGCCGGACTCTCCTGCCCGGCAGCGGTGACACCAAGGCGCGCGAGCTGTACCGCGCTCCGACCCACTGTCAAGCCACCTTGCCGCTCGTACGCTACGCCGGTTACTTGGCTCACATGCTCAGTCACGGCATCCGGGTTGGAAAAGCCGGCACATCCCCCCAACCAGAGCAGGGCGGCCAGACAGGCCAATCGGCGGTGAGGATAGGACGATTCCTTCATTGTCATTTACTTTCTCGAGGCCTTGGACTGCATGCCGGTCAAGCTCAAATAGGAGCGCGAGGGCTCCAGTAAGTTATTGATTCTAAAGAAGAAATGGTCGGGACGGGGAGATTTGAACTCCCGACCCCCTGAACCCCATTCAGGTGCGCTACCAGGCTGCGCCACGTCCCGACCGAAGGAACTCTGCTACTGCTTTGTAGAACCCGTTTTAGTCCAGGAGCTTCAGAATCGCCCGGGTCTCCTTGAGCGCCTTCTGCACTCCTTTGCGGAGCATCTCTATCTGCTTCGCGGCCTCGGTGTCAACCCCTTGGCTCTTCTTGGTTGCTTTGGTGGCCTTGGCTGCGGTCTTTTTGGCCACGGGTTTCTTTGCCGGCGTTATCTTTGCCACCGGCTTCTTGGCTGTCTCCTCTTCCTCTGTCTCCGCGGCCGCTGGCTTCTTGTGGGTCGGTTTGACCTCGCCGGTCTCCAGCTCGGCCTCGAGCTTCTTCTTGGCGCCGGCGATGGTGAATCCCTCGTCGTAGAGGAGCTCTTTGACCCGGCCGATGACCTGGAGGTCCTTCTCGCTGTAGACCCGCTGACCCGACTTGCTCTTGCTGGGCCTCAGCGCCGAGAACTCGGTCTCCCAGTAACGCAGCACGTAGGGCTGGATCTCGAGCATCTTGCAGGCTTCGCCGATCTTGTAGTACAGCTTCTTGGCCACTGGCTACTCTCCCTCTGGCTGAGAATCTCGCTCCTGTCGGCGCTGTTCGAGCAACCGTTTGAGCTTCTTCGACGGTCGAAAGCTCAGCCCCTTGTGGGCCGGTATGTAGATCTTCTCACCGCTCGACGGGTTGATCCCGCTTCGGCCCTGACGCTCGGTGACCTCGAACACACCAAAGTTCTTGATCTTGACCGGGCGACCATCCAACAGACTGGTCTTGACCGTCCCCAGAATGACCTCGACGACCTCCGAAGCCTCCTGTCGGGTGAGGCCGCCGTGCAGCTCGTACACGACGTCGGACAGGTCCGCCCTGGTCAACCCCGAGCGGGATTCTTTCTCCTTGTCTCGCCTTCCCAACGCCGCTGCGCTCCCTGCAGAAACCTAAAGTAGATTCTCAAAGAATCTCCATTAAGTATACGTGCCCATGTGCGCATCAGCAACCCACTTTTTCACTGCCGATCTGCCCGCTTGCGGACCACCAGCCGCACCGGTACACCCTGCAGATCCAGTGCCCGGGTGACCCTGTTTTCCAGGTAGCGGCGGTAGCTCGAGCCACGGGAGAGAGGGTAATTGACAAAGAGCATGAAGGTGGGTGGGCCGGTCCCCACCTGGGTGGCGTAGTAGAGCTTCCAGGGCTTGCCACGCACCGCCGGTGGGTGGTGCCGGCGCACGCTCTCCTCGAACAGCCGATTGATCTCGGAGGTGCTCAGCCGGGTGTTGAAAGACTCGAGGGTCTCCTCGACCGCCGGCAGGATCTTGCCGACGCCACGGGCCGAGAGCGCCGAGACGTTGACCCGTCGAGGGTTATTCAGCACCTCGTCCAGTCGTTGCCAGCTCTCCTCGACCTTCTCCCGCTTGGCGGGATCGATGAGGTCCCACTTGTTGACCAGCACTACGGCGGCCCGGCCCAGCTCCCAAATGCTGCCGGCGATGGCCAGGTCGCCGGTGGTGACGCCGTCCTCGGCGTCGATGACCAGCAGCGCCAGGTCGGCCCTCTCCACCTGCCGGCGGGCCATCATGATCGCCAACTCCTCGGGGGCGGCCGCACCGCGGCTGCGACGGCGGATGCCGGCGGTGTCGATGAGCAGGTAGGTGCGGCCCTCGTGCTCGAGCACCGAGTCGACCGGGTCGCGGGTGGTGCCGGCCACGGGCGACACCAGCGCCCGCGGCTCGCCCAGCAGCCGGTTGAGCAGCGACGACTTGCCGACATTGGGCCGGCCGACGATCGCCAGTCTGGGTGCTTCGGGGGCCTCCTCCTCCACCCGCTCGGGCAAGAGCTCCTCGAGCGCCTCGAAAAGCGCCTCCATGCCCCGGCCGTGCTCGGCCGAGATGAGGATCTGGGGGTCGATGCCGAGACTGTAGAACTCGGCGAAGGAGTCTTTGGCGGCATGGGTGTCGGACTTGTTGACCGCCAGCACCGCCGGCTTGCCATAGCGGCGGATCTCCTCCCAGACCTGGCTGTCGGCCGGCAGCAGCCCCTCCTTGCCATCGACCATGAAGATGAGCAGATCGCTCTCCTCGACCGCCAACAGCACCTGCTGGTTGAGCCCCAGGGGATCGTCGCCCGGCACCAGACCCCCGGTGTCCACCAGCACCGCCGCGCGGTTGTCGCCGAGCGTCGCCTGCCCGGTCACCCGGTCTCGCGTCACCCCTGGCTGGTCGTGGACGATGGCCTTGCGCCTGCCCAGCAGGCGGTTGAAGAGGGTCGACTTCCCCACATTCGGACGGCCCACGATGGCCACCGTCGGTGTCACAGACATAAGTGGGCTTCTCTACTCTTGGATCGTTCGGAAGAGCACCCGCCAGTGATCCTCGTCCCGCTTGAGCTGGTATTTGACCCGGTTGCTCTGTGCCAGCTCTTCGGCCAGCACGTTCTCGGTGCCGATGGCCAGGATCTGGAGGTCCCAGACCTCCACGGTGCTGACAAAGGCGTTGGAGTTATTCCACACATTGACGTCTTCGACGGTGACCTGGCGAAAGGTAGGTACCAGCCGGCGGCCCTGGGCCCCCAGGTCGTCCAGACGCTTCATGACCCTGGCCATCTCCTTCTCCACCGCCCACTCCCGCAGCAGCTCGAGATTGCCGGTGGCGTAGGCCTCCCCCAGCAGCGGCAAATAGACCTCGAGATTGGCCTTGATCTCGTCGCGATCCGCCTCCTGGCGCTCGGCCGAGGGACCACACGCCGCACAGACCAGGAATGTGAGAACCAGGGTGGCTACGCTGCGTCTCATAGTAGAAGTCTAACAGCCGGGTGGACTTCTACTGCCGTCTGTTGTCTCCGCGCCGCCCTCGCGGCCGTCGTCGTCGGGGCGCGCGGGGCTCGGGCATCCCGACCACTTTGAGCTCGAGGCCGCGCTGGCGGGGGTTGACCCCGGCGAGCTGGACCCGTACCTCGTCGGCGAGGCGGAAAACGCGCTCCTTCTCCTGCCCCACCAGCCGGTGCGCCTCGGGGTCGAAGACGTAGAAGTCGTCCGCCAGAGTGCGAATGGGCACCAGTCCGTCGACATAGTAATCCGCCAGCTGGACAAAGAGTCCGAACGGCTGCACCCCGGTCACCCGGCCCGAGAACTCCTCGCCGATACGGCCGGCCAAAAAGCGCACCAGTTTCCATTGCAGCAGGTCGCGCTCCGAGCGCTCCGCCCGCCGCTCGGTGGTGCTGGTGTGCTCGGCGATGCCGGGGAGACGCTCGGCGAGCCGGCTGGCCTCGGCCTCGCGGCCGGCACGCCCGTCGAGCAGGCCCTTCAAGCCCCGATGGACCAGCAGATCGGGGTACCGGCGGATGGGCGAGGTGAAGTGGGTGTAGTGGCTCGATCCCAGGGCGTAGTGACCCCGACACTCGGGGTCGTAGAGGGCCCGATTCATGGCGCGCAGCACCAGGCTGGAGACAAACGGCTCTTCCTCCTTGCCTTCCACCCGGCGGAGGATCTTCTGGAAGGCGCTCGGGTGGAGATCCTCGAGATCCCCCTTGAGCGCGATGCCGAGAGGCTGGAGGATCTCCTTGAGCTCCTCCATTTTGGCCCTGCTTGGTGGATCGTGGATCCGGTAGAGAGCCGGTAGCTCGTGGCTCTCCAGCTCGTAGGCCACCGCCTCGTTGGCGGCGATCATGCACTCTTCGATGATCCGGTGCGCCACCGACCGCTCACCGGGCCTGACGCCGACGGTAAAGCCCTCGCTGTCGAGGATCACGTTCCCCTCGGGCAGATCGAAGTCGATCGAGCCGCGGGCCAACCGCTGCCGGTAGAGGATCTTCATCAGCTCGCGGGCGGTCTCCAGTAGGGGTAGAACCTCCCCGTACTCCTTGGCATCGGAGGTCTTGGGCTCCTCGAGCAGACGGCGGACCTCGGAGTAGGTCAGCCGGCGAGCGCTCCGGATCACGGTCTGGGCAAAACGGCGCTCCACCACCTCGCCCTCGGGTGAGATGCGCAGAAAGGCGGAGAGTGTCAGCCGCGGCACCTCCGGGCGCAGCGAGCAGAGACCGTTGGAGAGCGCCTCGGGGAGCATCGGCACAGCGCGGTCGGGAAAGTAGACACTGGTGCCTCGCCGGTAAGCCTCGAGATCCAGCGCACTCCCAGGCTCCACATAATGGGAGACATCGGCGATATGGACTCCGAGCAGAAAGGAGCCGTCCTCCATGGCGTCTACCGAGACGGCGTCGTCGAAGTCGCGGGCGGTCTCGCCGTCGATGGTGACCAGGGTCCGGCTTCGCAGGTCCTCGCGGCCCTGAAAGTCGGAGTCCTCGGGATCGGCCGGGCGGCCGGCGGCCTCGGCCAGAACCGATTCGGGAAACTCGTCGGGGATCTCGTAGTGGCGGAGAACGATCTCGACGTCGACCCCGGGGACGTCCGGGCTGCCGAGCACCTCCACGATGCGGCCCTGGGCCGGGGACCTGTCTCCCCGCGCCGGACGCTCTATCGCCACCACGACATATTGATCCTCGAGCAGCTCATCCCCGCCGATCACTTCGAGCTCCAGGTCGAGCTTGGTATCGAAGGGCACCAGCCAGCGGCGCTCACCCTCCATCTCCAGCGTTCCAACCAGGGTCTGGTGGCGGCGCTTGAGCACCCGCACGACGGTGACCTCGGGGAGTTTTTGGTCGAGCTGTTTGCGCTTCCGCCCCAGCGGCCGCACCAGCACCGTGTCTCCCGCCAGGGCACCCTTGAGATTGCGGGCCGAGACGAAGTACCCGGCCTCGCCCCGCTGGCCGCTGCGGATGAGGGCATCACCAGCGGAGAGCTGCTGCACCACACCCGCCACCCAATCGGTGAAGCGGACCGCCATCCAGCGGCGGTTCCACTCCACCGCCAGGCCGTCCTGCTGGAGTAGCTCCAGCGCCCTCGGCAGCTCCCCCTCCCCCACCACACCCTGCATCTGTTGCTCGAGCTCCTCGCGGCCGAGGCCCTTTTTGCCGGCTCCCTCGATTCGCTCGAGCGCGCGCCGAGCCAGTGCTCTGTCCATCCCAGGAATATCGTTTGACACTCGCACTCCCACTACCTACAATTTTCGGCGGACGGGCGAAAGTGGCGGAATTGGTAGACGCGCAAGGTTCAGGACCTTGTGCCCGCAAGGGCGTGGGGGTTCGAGTCCCCCCTTTCGCACCATCTTTCCCTCCTCATCGCTGATTCCGGCGCCCAATAAGCGTACTCTATCCGCCGGCGCGCCGCTCGAGTGCTTGTCTCTGCGGCGACCTTGTGACATTCTTCACGAGCCCGTTAGTCGGATTCTGTCCGGCACTCGGATACTCGAAACGCACAATGCCCGCCGACTACTTTCCGGTCCTGGTGGCCTTCGGCATCGCCCTGTTGTTCGGTGCAGTCATTCTGACTCTTTCGGCTCTGGTCGGCAGTCGATCGGGCGGTCGGAGCAAGCTGTCGCCCTACGAATCGGGCGAGCCCCTGCTGGATCGGTCGCGCAAGCGGATTTCCATCCTCTTCTTCCTGGTAGCGATCGACTTCGTCATCTTCGACGTCGAAGCGGCCTTTCTCTATCCCTGGGTGCTGGTGCTGCGCGACGGGGGTTGGCCGCTGTTCTGGGCGGTGATGGTCTTTATGGCGCTCATTCTCATCGGTCTGGTCTATATCTGGCAGAAGGGTGGTCTGGAGCTGAATCCCCGGGCCCGGGCCTCACGCGGAGTCAGCGGTGAGTAACCCGGCCGGCAGCTCGCGGGAGAACGCGCCGGTGAGACTACCGGCCGAGGTGCGGGCGCAGATCGATGCGCTGCGACCTCGGTACCCCACGGCGGAGGCCCTGCTCCTCCCCGCTCTCCACCTCGCCCAGCGGCACTTTGGCGGCTGGCTCCCAAACGAGGCCATCGCAGCCGTAGCTCATGAGCTCGAGCTGGCGCCGGCCAAGGTCTACGGGGTGGTGACCTTCTACGATCTGTTTCACCAGCGACCGGTTGGCCGCCACCGGGTGAGCGTCTGCACCAACCTGCCCTGCGCGTTGCGCGGGGCCGAGGAGATCCTGACGGGGCTGCGGCGCGATCTGGAGGTCGGCGAGAACCAGGTGACGGCCGACGGCAAGCTCTCGTTCACCCACTTCGAGTGTCTCGGCGCTTGCGACATGGCGCCGATGATGATGGTCGACGACGACTACCACGGCCGGCTCACCCCCGAGAAGGTCCGCCGGCTGGTGGAGGAGCTCGACTGATGGGCTTCGAGCCGGTCCTCACCCGCAATCTGGGCAACCCCGACGCGTTGACCGTGGCGGGCTATCGGGCGAACGGTGGCTACGAGGCCCTGGCCAAGGGTCTCGAGATGGAGCCCGACGAGGTCATCGAAGAGGTCAAGAAGTCCGGACTGCGCGGCCGGGGCGGCGCCGGTTTCCCCGCCGGGGTCAAGTGGGGCTTTGTCCCCAAGCAGATCGACCGGCCCAAGTATCTGGTCTGCAACGCCGACGAGTCGGAACCCGGTACCTTCAAGGATCGAGTACTGATGGAGAGCGATCCCCATCAGTTGATCGAAGGCTGCGCCCTGTGCTGCTACGCCGTGGGCGCCAACACCTGCTACATCTACATCCGCGGTGAGTATGTCCGTCAGGCGGAGATCCTGGAGGCTGCCATCGGCGAGGCCTATGAGTCGGGGATCCTGGGTAACAGCGTCCTCGGCTCCGGTTTCAAGCTGGACATGTGGGTCCACCGCGGCGCCGGAGCCTACATTTGCGGCGAAGAGACCGGCATGCTCGAGTCGCTCGAAGGGCGGCGGGGACAACCCCGGATCAAGCCTCCCTTCCCCGCCCTCGTCGGCGCCTTCGACTCGCCCACGGTCATCAACAACGTCGAGACCCTGTGCAACGTGCCCCACATCGTGGCCCGCGGCGGCGAGTGGTTCAGCTCGATCGGTACCGATGAGCGCAACACCGGCCCCAAGCTCTACTGCATCTCCGGTCATGTGGAGCGTCCGGGCACCTATGAGTTTCCGATCGGAGTAACCCTGGACGAGCTGATCGAGACCGCCGGTGGCATGTACCAGGGCCGCGAGCTCAAGGCCTTCCAGCCGGGCGGGGCCTCCGCCCCCATCCTGCCGGCCGACAAGCGACAGGTGCCGATGGATTTCGAAAACCTGGCCGCAGCCGGCAGCATGCTGGGTTCGGCGGCGGTCATCGTCATGGACGAGACCACCTGTCTGGTGAGGGCCACCCTGCGGTTGGCCAAGTTCTTCAACCACGAATCGTGCGGCCAGTGCACCCCCTGTCGCGAGGGCACCAACTGGTCCGAGATGGTGTTGCGGCGGATCGAAGAGGGTGTGGGCGGCGCCGGCGATCCGGAGCTCATCTTGCGCATGACCACCAACATGACCGGCACCACCCTCTGCCCGCTGGCCGATGCCGCCGTCGGCCCGATCCGCTCGTTGGTGGAGAATTTCCGCCCCGAGGTGGAGCGGCACATCCACGAGGGCGCCTGCCCGCTGCCACCGCCAAGATACTTCCAGGAGGCCGAGACCGGCTGATGCCCACTCTGACCATCGACGGCCGTGTGGTCGAGGTGCCGGCCGGCACCAACCTCATCGAGGCCGCCAAGCGGGTGGGTGTCCAGATCCCCCACTACTGCTACCACCCCCGGCTGTCGATCGTGGGTCAGTGCCGGATGTGTCTGGTAAAAATCGAGGGCAGCCCCAAGCTCCAGGCCGCCTGCTCGACCGAGGTGAACAAGGACGGCATGGTGGTGCTGGTGGACGACCCCGAAGTCCAGGCGGCGCAGGAGGGGGTGATGGAGTTCCTGCTCATCAACCACCCCCTCGACTGCCCCATCTGTGACCAGGCCGGCGAGTGCGGGCTCCAGGACTACTCCTTCAAACACGGGCAGTCCTTCTCACGCTTTGTCTACGAGGAGAAGCGGACCTACCCCGGTCGCGAGCGAATTCCGCTCGGCTCGCACGTGCTGCTCAACATGAACCGCTGTATCCAGTGCACGCGGTGTATCCGCTTCACCGAGGAGATCACCGGCACCGGCGAGCTGGGATTCTTCGAGCGGGGTGCCCGCACCGAGATCGGTGTCTTCCCGGGCAAGGAGCTCGACAACGATCTCTCCACCTGTGTGGTGGATCTTTGCCCGGTGGGGGCCCTGACCTCGACTCAGTTCCGATTTGCCGAGCGGGTCTGGTATCTGGAGAAGGTCCCCTCCATCTGCACCGGTTGCGATGTCGGCTGCAACATCACGCTCGAGCATCGAGACGGCAAGATTCGCCGCTACAAGCCACGCGCCAACCCCGAGGTCAACGACTTCTGGATGTGCGACTACGGCCGCTCGACCGCCCAGCGCTATGGCGTTGCCACCAGACTCACGGCGCCGCGACGGCGTCCGGATCTGGCCGCCGGGGCCTCTATCTCATGGAGCCAGGCTTTGGGCATCGCCTTTCAGAAGATGCTCGACGCCGGCACCTCTCTGGCTCTTCTCGGCTCACCCTATCTCTCCACCGAGGAGGCCTTTCTCATGGCGCGAGCCGCCGAGCTTTTTGGCGCTCCCCACCGCGCGGTGTGGACCGAGGAGGGACCCGAGAGAGCCATCCCCAACCCCGCGGGAGGCATCAGTGGACGGGAGGCCGCACCAAATCGCCGCGGGGCCGAGCTGGCCGGCTTGGTGCCGGATGTGGCCGGCTTGACCGCCGAGCAGCTGCTGACCGGGGATGGCGCCGCCGGCTGCCGATGCCTTTTTGTCGCCGACGGTGATCCCGGCAGCGCGATCCACGCCACCGAGATCGTCGACCGGCTGCGCGCCGCCGAGACCCTGATCGTCATGGGCTGGGCCGAGACGCCGTTGACGGCGGTGGCCGACGTGGCCCTACCCTGCGCCACCCACGCCGAGAGACAAGGCACCTTTGTCAATGTCCGGGGACGACTGCAGCGCTTCGAGCGGGCCTTTCCACCCCCCGGTGAGGCCCGTCCCGGTATCGACATCCTGGTCGATCTGCTCCGGCGTTTCGACCCCCGCTGGGAGACCCTGGACACGGCCAAGGTTTTCAGGCGCCTGGCCACGACGCTGATGGGGATGCCGAGTGCGGAGCTGGATCGTCTACCCGCACACGGCTTCGAGGTTCCAGCGCTGTCGGAGGAGCGCTCGGAGTGATCCAGGACCTCATCACCACCCTGGTCAAGATCAGTCTCTGGCTGGTGGTGCTGCTGACCACCGTGCCGGTGATGGTCTGGGTAGAGCGACGGGCGAGCGCCTTTATCCAGGATCGGAGAGGACCCAATCGTGTTGGCCCGTTCGGTCTGGTGCAGCCGCTGGCCGATGCCCTCAAGTTCATCTTCAAGGAGGACATTACACCCTCGCAGGCCGACCGCCCGCTCTATATGCTGGCGCCCCTGCTGGCGGTGCTGCCGGCACTGACCACCTTTGCCCTCATACCCTTCGGGCCCGATGTCGAGATCAACGGCCGCACTGTTTCCCTCATCGTCGCCGACGTCGAGACCGGTGTTCTGCTCTTGCTGGCGCTGGCCAGCCTGGGTGTCTACTCGCTGGTGATGGCCGGCTACAGCTCGAACAACAAGTACTCGCTCTTTGGCGGCATCCGGGCTTCGGCGCAGATGATCAGCTACGAGCTGGCGCTAACCCTGGCGGTGCTGGCGGCGCTGATTCCCGTCGGCAGCTTCCGGCTCGACGAGGTCGTCATCTACCAGCAGGGCACCTGGCTGGGGCTGCTGCCGAGGTGGAATGTCTTTCCACAATTCATCGGCTTCATGGTCTTTCTGGTCGCCTCCTTTGCCGAGACCAACCGCGTGCCCTTCGACCTCCCAGAAGCCGACTCCGAGCTGGTGGCCGGGTACCACACCGAGTACAGCTCGATGAAGTTCGCACTGTTCTTTATGGGCGAGTACATGTCGATGGCGACCCTGTCGGCGCTGGCGGCGACCCTCTATTTCGGCGGCTGGTACCTTCCCGGCATCCAGTTCTCCTCCACCTGGTACTTCGCCCTGGCCCAGGGTTTTGGCATCCTGCTGTCGAAAGTCGCCCTCTTTCTGCTCTTTTTTGTCTGGGTCCGTTGGAGCTTTCCTCGCTTTCGCTTCGATCAGCTGATGCGGCTGGGGTGGAAGGTCCTGCTGCCGGTGGCGATCTTCAATCTTGTGCTGGTCGCCGCCATGACACTGGCTGGATGGCTGTGAGATGGAGATAGCGGTCTTTCTGCTTTTCGCCTTCCTGGCCCTGGTTTCGGCCCTGGTGGTGGTCGCGCACCGGAATCCCGTCTACTCGGTGATGAGTCTGGTGGTGACCCTGATCTCCACCGCCGTGCTCTTCATCCTGTTGGGAGCGCCCTTCCTGGCCGCGCTCCAGGTGCTGGTCTACACCGGCGCCATCCTCGTTCTCTTCCTCTTTGTCATCATGCTGCTCAATGTCGAGCGCGAGACCCATGCGGCGGACGGCCGGTGGGCCCAGAAACTGGCGGCTCTCACCAGCGCCGCTATCTTTGCGGCCATTCTCGGCTCGCTGTCGCTCAGGGCGTACGCCGGCCAGTTCTTGAGCGCCCTGACCCCCGAGAGCGTGGCGATCAAGCCGCTGGCGCGTGAGCTCTTCTCAACCTATCTGCTGCCCTTCGAGATCATCGGGCTGCTGCTGTTGGCCGCCGTCGTCGGTGCCACCGTGCTGGCGAGAAAACAGGACTCCGTGTCGCCGGAGGAGGAGCGATGACCGTACCGGTCGCCTGGTATCTCCTGCTCGCGGCGATGCTCTTTGCCATCGGCGCGGCCGGCGCTCTTACCCGGCGGAACGGTATCGCCATCTTTCTGTCGATCGAGCTCATGCTCAACGCGGCGAATCTCTCGCTGGTGGCCTACGGTCGGGTGGTGGCCGAGCGCACCATGGAGCTGGCGAGCGCCCACACCGCTCAGATCATCGTTTTCTTTGTGCTGGCCGTGGCCGCCGCCGAGGCGGCCGTCGGGCTGGCGCTGTTTATCGCCGTCTATCGCAAACGTCGGACCATCGATGTGGACCGTCTGAATCTGCTGCGCTGGTAATCGCATGGGATTGCTGGATCTGCTTTGGCTCGTCGCCCTGCTGCCGCTCTTCGGCGCGGCTCTGAACGGGCTCCTCGGCCCGCGGGTGCCCCGGCGCTTGACCACGGCGGTGGCTATCGGCGCTCCTGGCCTGTCGCTGCTCCTGGCCCTGGGGTGCATCTGGCAGTACATCGGCCGGGTCAACCCCGCCCCCTTCGAACAGATCCTCTACCCCTGGACGGTCGGGCCGCTGCGCATCGATGTGGCTTTTCTTCTCGACCCGTTGTCGGTGGTGATGCTGTTTGTGGTGACCTTTGTGGGTTTCTGGATCCACGTCTACTCGATCGGCTACCTGGCGGAGGATCCGGGATATCAGCGCTACTTCACCTATATGAACCTGTTTATGGGGACGATGTTGCTGCTGGTGCTGGGCAACAACTTCCTGGTGATGTTTGTCGGCTGGGAGGGTGTGGGGTTGTGTTCGTACCTGCTGATCGGTTTCTGGTTCGAGGAGAAGTTTCCGCCCATTGCGGGTCGCAAGGCCTTTATCGTCAACCGCATAGGTGATGCGGGCTTTCTCATCGGTCTGTTCGCCCTGGCGACGACCTTTGGCACCCTCAACTTCCGCGAGATTTTTGGTCGTGTCGCGGCCGACCCGCACTTGGTCCAAGAACCCTACTTGCTGGGTTTGTCATTGGCCGGTTTTGTGGGTCTGTGTCTGTTTATCGGTGCGGTGGGCAAGAGCGCCCAGATCCCGCTCTTGGTGTGGTT
>JBAUDS010000080.1:0-3114 GCA_049678185.1 Thermoanaerobaculia bacterium | reverse complement strand
CGACCGCTTTGGGAGGGTGACTCAGGATGGCGCCCTCGTCTACGCCTACGATGACAACGGCAATCGCACTGAGATCGGCTATCCTGGTGGAGTGACGGCCACCTATACCCACGACTATGGCGACCGGCAGGAGACGTTGACGCTCGAGGACGGGAGCAACCCCTCCCAGCCCGTGGTCACCGCTGCCGCCTACAAGCCGTCAGGCCCGTTGACCGGTCTCACTCTGGGCAACGGACTGGCCGAGACGAGGGACTATGACCAGCGCTACTTCCCCCAGAGGATCCACGTTGCGGGGTTGCTGGACTGGACCTACACCACGGACGCCGTGGGCAACATCCTCTCGATCACCGACGCGGAGGACCCGACGGGCACCCGCACCTACGGCTACCAGGACGTCCACTACTTCCTGACCCGGGGTGATGGCCCGTGGGGCGAGCTGTCCTGGACCTACGACAGGATCGGCAACCGCTTGAGCGAGACCCGAGACGGTGAGGCCAACGTCTACCAGTACCTGGGCAACACCGCTGGCGGCCACAACCCGAAGCTCACCGAGATCAACCCGGGAACCGAGGACTCCATCCGCTATTTCTACGATGCCGCGGGTAATCAGACCTTGAACCGCCCCGGGTTTCCCGGAGACTCCAACTCTTGAGAGGATGGAGCGATGGGAAGAAGAAGCAGATACTCGCCAGAGATACGGGAGCGTGCGGTCCGAATGGTCTTTGACCAGGAGGTCCAGCACGACTCGCAGTGGGCAGCGATGCGTTCGATCGCCTCGAAGATCGGTTGCTCGTCGGAAACTCTTCGCAACTGGGTCCGGCAGGCCGAACGTGACAGTGGCCGGCGGCCGGGCCTGACGACCGAGGAACGGCAGCGTCTGAAGGAGCTTGAGCGGGAGAATCGTGAGCTCAAACGAGCCAACGAGATCCTGCGCAAGGCGTCGGCATATTTCGCCCAGGCGGAGCTCGACCGCCGACCGGGGCGCTAGTGTCTTTCATCGACGAGCACCGCGAGTGCTACGGGGTCGAGCCGATCTGTTGCATGCTGCAGATCGCCCCGTCGACGTACTACGAGCAGAAGGCCCGCGAGAGGGATTCGGGGCGGCTGCCGCCACGAGCGAAGCAGGACGCTTACTTGCGCGATGAGATTGAGCGTGTACGCCGCGAGAACTTCGACGTCTACGGCGTGCGCAAGGCCTGGCGGCAGCTCAATCGCGAAGGGATCGAAGTGGCGCGCTGCACAGTGGCCCGCCTGATGCGGGAGATGGGGCTTCAGGGCGCGGTCCGAGGCCGTCGATTCAAGACGACCATCGCAGACGAATCAGCATCACGCCCACTGGATCTCGTGGATCGGGACTTCAGCGCGACGCGTCCGAATCAGCTCTGGGTCTCGGATCTGACGTACGTGGCGACGTGGCGGGGCTTTGTTTACGTCGCGTTTGTCATCGACGTCTTTGCTCGTCGAATCGTCGGTTGGCGGGTTTCGATGTCCCTTCGGACCGATCTCGTCCTCGACGCATTGGAGCAGGCGCTCTACAACCGGCGCGAGTCGGTCGTAGAACCGCTGGTGCATCACAGCGATCGGGGCTCGCAGTACCTATCCATCCGCTACACGGAGCGCCTCGCGGAGGCGGGGATCGAGCCGTCTGTGGGGAGCCGCGGCGACTCCTACGACAACGCTTTAGCCGAGTCCGTGATCGGGCTCTACAAGACGGAGGTGATTCGTCGGCTGGGACCGTGGCGTGGACTCGAGCAGGTCGAGTATGCGACCCTCGAGTGGGTCGACTGGTACAACACCAAGCGCCTCCTGGAGCCGATTGGCTACGTGCCGCCGCTCGAGCATGAAACCAACTACTATCAGCAGCAGGAGGTCGCGCCCGCAGCGGCGGGACTCAACTAATTTGGTCTCCGGAGAACCCGGGGCGGTTCATTCGTTCATTCGAATAGCGCTCCTGGGGCTACTAACGCTCTGGCCCTTTTTCTACGTGGTGCTGTTTTTGAGTGCGTTATTTCTTGAGTCGTCGAACGCTCTTTCTGTACCCGGTATCGAGATTCTCCACGTTTCCACGATCTTTCTGCTGATGGGCCTGCTAGCCTTCTATATCTCTCACGCTTTGAGGAATAGGCGGCTTGCAAGAGAAGACCGCTTCAAATGGACCATCGCACTCTTGATCGGGCATTTCATTACGATCATGGTGTACTGGTTCATCATTCTGTGGAGGCCTCAAGCCGAAGGGCAGTCGAATCCCGCGAAATAGCCTCCGAAACCCTGATGCAAACGACATGGGGATTTTTCTGAAAGAAGTCTGGGGAACACTGATTACCCTGCTATTTCTTGTCAGCTTGGCAATGGGCTGCCAGTCGAACTGGGGAGACGAAGAGCTTTTCGAGGAAATCAAAGGACTCAGACCTGACCAAATCACTTCTGCATCTTTGGACCAGTCCGACCCGCAACCGATAGAACTTCCGAAGGACATACTCGAAAGCTTCGTGAGTCGACTCAGATATCTAGAAGCAGCCAAGTCGGTTGGTGAGGTTAGTGGGTGGGCCTACTACTGCAAATTCGAAATCCAAGCGAAGGAACAGGGTCCTTTCCTAGTGGCTGTTGCTACGAGGCACTCACTTGCTGGAAGACCGATAGTGATTTTGCGAGATAAGAGGAGCAATAACCCACGGATAGGATTCTATGAAGGTGAGGCGCTCCACACTTGGCTCAAGAGTGAAAATCTGTGCGCCAACAAAGTGCCAGCCCCGAAGGAATAGGTCCTGGGAATAGGGGAATAGGTGCCGAAAAGGTGCCAGCCTTTTCTTAATTCATTGATATAGAAGAACTTAGTGGTCTAGCTGAGGAGGTGGGTACCTCTCGGCGGCTCTTGCGGTCTCTAGCCGAGAAAGTGCCAGCCGATTCTCAAATCCCTGATTACAGACAACTTACGCCTCAAGTGGCCGGGAATAGGTGCCACCCATTAGCGGGCTCCGTGTCAAGGTGTAGAGCTTGCCCCTGGGGAGGGGGAGCTCCCCGGTGGCGATTGGGATTGGTTTAACGGCTCGAGCTTTCAGTTCCGCAGCCGGGTTCTCATTTCTGTTGGCTTGAAGCATCCGCACCAGCCACCCA
>JBAUDS010000079.1:0-2344 GCA_049678185.1 Thermoanaerobaculia bacterium | reverse complement strand
GTTCATGGTCCTGGCGCGATCGGTTCAGTACGACATGGTTCTGACCTTCTTCACCACACTTTCACTCTTCCTCTTCTATAGCGGGGTCGTGGACGAGAAGCACCGACGGCGCTACTTCCTTCTGTTCTACGTCGCCGCCGCCTTTGCGGTGCTGGCCAAGGGCCCCCTGGGACTGGTGATTCCGGCTCTGGTCATCGGACCGTATCTCTTGCTGACCAGGCAACTCCGTCTGCTGCGGGAGATGCAGATCGGCTGGGGTGCCCTCATCGTGCTGGCGATTGCCTCGCCCTGGTACATCCTGATGGGCGCACGCAACGAGGACTACTTCTCGCACTTCTTCCTCGGGCAGAACCTCGGCTACTTTCTGTCGGCCGAGTCCCGCCATCCCGAGCCCTTCTACTTCTATCTCCTGTTGCTGCCCGGTCTTCTCTTCCCGTGGACCGGTTTCCTACCGCTGGCGATCTACCGCCCTCTTCGCGATCGGCAAGCCAGGTCGCAGGGCCCGATCCGCTTCTTGCTCATCTGGGTCATCGTGATCTTTTTTTTCTTCTCGCTGGCGGTCTCCAAGTTGGAGACCTATCTGTTGCCTCTTTTCCCCGCTGCGGCCCTGCTTATCGCCCTGCTCTGGGAGGAGTTGCTGACGACCCGTCACCAAGGGCTTCGCCGCGGCCTAATCTGGTTTCACCTGCCCATCGTCGGCCTGAGCCTGGCCGCCGTCGGCTATGTCTGGCTCTTCCCGCCGCTCGAAAAGAGTCTCCGCTACGGCATCGACCAGGCGGTGCTCTTCGCTTTTGTGCTCCCGATAGCAGTTTTTCTCACGGCTTCTCTCTGGTTCCTCTGGAGCCGGAGGTACGCGGCTTGCCTGGCGGCACTGGTCGGAGTGATGGTCGCGGGCCTCGTCGTCTTCACCACCATCTTTGCCCCGGCCACCGATCCCTACCGTTCCACCAAGGACCTGGCCCTGAAGCTCGACCCGAGGCTGCCGCCGGGAGAGGAGATCGTCTTTTTCAGCCGTTTGCGAGACTCCGCTCTCTTCTACACCGGTCGCGGGGCGGTCGTTTTCAGAGATCCACAGGAATTGGACCGCTACTTTGCCGACCAGGAAAGAGCCTTCTGCCTGGTGGAGGATAGGTACCTGTCGAAACTCGACGAGATTGCCGACGGGTTCACCATCGTCGAGAAAGTGGGAAACAAGACTCTCCTCTCAAACGAGCCCGATTGACACCCAAAAGACCCCGTCTCTACAATCCCCACACCGTGTACCTACAACAGAGGCCGTTGAGCGGAGGTGTGCCGTGTACGAGCTGAAACGGCTCTGGGGCTATTTCTGGCGCTACCGCTTCCTGTTCGCGGTCGCTCTGCTCTGCTCGGTAGTGGTGGCCCTGACCACCGTCGCCTTCACTTCGCTCGTCATTCCCCTCTATGAGACCGTGCTGACCCCCGCGGTGGATAGCCAGCCCACTCCCGCGGGTGCCGACGTCGTCCCGGAGGCGTTGCCCTCGAAGGAGCACATCCTCTCTCTGGTCAGACGCTACATACCC
Source organism: Thermoanaerobaculia bacterium (assembly GCA_049678185.1). Classification (GTDB taxonomy): domain Bacteria; phylum Acidobacteriota; class Thermoanaerobaculia; order Multivoradales; family JAHEKO01; genus M0029. Next base: position 803 of record JBAUDS010000079.1, on the reverse strand, counting down.
CTGGACGAGATTCTCCGGCTCGGAGAGGAGAGGGCCTTTCTCGAGGTGCCGATCCTCTGGATAGTCCTCTTCCTGTTCAAGGGTGTCTTCACCTACTTCTCCTCCTACCTCATGGATTACATCGGGTTGCGCGCCATCATGGACCTGAGGGGGGCCCTCTACAGCAAGATCATCCAGCAAGCGGTGGGCTTCTTCTCGCGATTCAAGACCGGAGAGCTCATCTCCCGGGTCACCAACGACGTCAACCGACTCCAGCTCACCCTGGCGAAGCAGCTCGCCGACCTGATCCAGTTCTCCCTCATCCTGGTGGGAATGGTAGGGCTGATGCTCTACTACGACTGGAAGCTGTCGGTCATCTGCGGATTGATCCTGCCGGTTGTTCTCTACCCCATCGTCCGTTTTGGACAACGGATGAAGAAGGTCGCCTTTCGTTCTCAGGTGCAGATGGGAGAGCTTACCGACCGGCTTCACGAGACCATATCCGGGGCACGGGTGGTGACCGGCTTCAATATGCAGGACTTCGAGATGTCGAGGTTCTCTGCCGCACTGAGCCGTCTCTTCAGTGTGGATCGAAAGGGGATCAGGGTTCTGGCCCTGACCACTCCGGTGATGGAGCTGCTGGGCGCCCTGATCAGCGCTGTGCTCATCTGGTACTCCGGCTCCCGGATTCAGAACGGCACCCTGGATCCAGGTGTGCTGCTGGCCTTCCTGACTTCGCTCACCTGGGCTTTTCTCATCATCAAGAGGATCACCCGGATCAACAACAAGTTGCAGGAAGCCTTTGGCTCCGCGCGGCGTATCTT
>JBAUDS010000078.1:0-2263 GCA_049678185.1 Thermoanaerobaculia bacterium | reverse complement strand
TGCTCGAGGCCTATAACGAGATCTCTTGCGACGACGATGATTCGGACTCCGATAGTGATAGCGACTCCGACAGTGACTCGGACGGCGACTCTGATTCGGACTCTGACTCAGATGGCAACTCGGACGGCGTCCTCTGGGAACGCATTGGGTTTGTGTACCGATCCATAGCCAAGAGACTCGTCGGAGGATAGAAGGGGAATCTCTGGATGAACAACACGCGGCTGATACTGGCAGGATCTCTTCTTCTCGGAGCGGCGCTCGCGCCACCGGCTGCCGGCCAGTACTGCGGCGACGCAGCCCCGGAGGGGATCACCATCGGTGCGGTGGGTACTGGCACACAGACCTCCAATGACAAATGCCAGGGAGCCTTCTACTGCAAGAAGCCGGAGGTGAGTGCCCCCGAGGCCGAGGCTATCTTCGATCCGGTCAAGGGCACGTATACGGTGCGCGTGAAGGTGCCGTTCACGGTCGAGGGCAACAGCCAGAACAACGGTGATAACGGTACCTTTCTCGACTCCCGTGCCCGGATCCACTGGTTCTCGAGCGAGGCTCCTCCGGAAGTGGACTGCTATCCAAAAGGTGAGGGCACCCCGGGCTGGGGTGACTGCACCGGTCTTATCGAGTCATGCGGTGTTTCCGGTGCGACCCTCGACTTCGATATCGGCTGGACTTATATCGAAGTGTCAGGCGTATCGTGCAAGGAGCTCGACAAAGGGGGTAAGTTCTCGTTGAGTGTCTATCGCTGCGCGTCTCCCAATGGCGAGTGCACGACGCGGACCGACTCGGAGCCGATCAATCTGAGTAATCCAGCTCTCTCCAAGCTGCTCAACTGCGAGGCACCGAAGTCGAGCTGCTGCACTATGTCCTGTGAGAACTGCCCCGCGGGCAGCAGCGGCGGGAGCGTCGCCGGTGGGGAGGGGGATATGTGCCTTCCCGATGAGGAGACCGGCCCCCAGGCGAACCTGCGCTACACGGCGGGCGGCGCCGGCTCCGAGGGCCTGCGAGGGAGTGCTGAGTGGTCGCCGAGCCTAGGCCGGGGCTGGTCGCACGATTACGCCGAGCGGCTGGTCCTCGATCCGGACGACATCCATGTCTGGCTCATTACCCGATTTGGCACTTATGCCGAGTTCTGGAATCTGCAGGGGGGCCTGTACCAGGGAGTCTCTCCGAGCTCCGAGTACCGCAAGCTGCACCGGACGGCCGACGGGTGGGAGCTCCGGGGTCTCGCCGGGACGGTCCAGAGCTTCGATGAGACCGGCCGCTGGTCGGGAACCGTGGATCGGAACGCCAACGCCCGGATCCCGACCTACGACGGGGTGGGCCGGCTCGAGGAGGTGGTGCTCCCCGACGGCCGCTCCGAGCGTTTCGCCTATCACCCGGCCGGCAAGCTCGCCTCGATCGAAGAAGTCGGCATTGATGGCACGACCTCTCGCACGTGGTCCTATATGTGGGTGGGGGACGACCTCACCCGGATCGACCGTCCCGACGGGACCGCCTTGGAGCTTTTCTACAGTGACCCGCGGTATCCCGGGTATCTGACCCACCTGGAGCTGGTAGGAACCGGCGGCGGCCGCCGGGTGAAGCAGGGGTGGCGGTACGACGACCACGGCAATGTGGTGCGCACCTGGAAGGGGGAGACGACGACGGCGCCTGAAGGCGACGCACCGGGTCCAGGAGCGGTCGACGTCTGGAGCTATGCCTTCGACGATCCCGAGTTGCCGACCGAGACGCAGGTCACCGACCCCCTGGCGAATCTGTCCACGTATACGGTAGATCGTGACCCGGCCAGCGACACGCCCCGGGTGCAGTCGATCTCGGGAGACTGCCCCACGTGTGGCCTGGGTCCCAACACCCAGTTCTTCTACGACGACCCGGTCAACCCGTTGAGGCCCACCCGGACGCTGGATGGCCGCGGGACGACGACGCTCATGGTCTACGACGGCAACGGCCAGATGACCTCGCGGACCGAGGCCCTGGGGACCCCGCTGGAGCGAACGACGACCTGGGAGTACGAGGACCCGGCCTACCCAGCCTTTCCAACGGCCACCGAGCAGCCGTCGACGTCGGACTCAGGGGTCAGGCGGATGGTGATGGTCTACGACGCCCAGGGAAATGCCAGCAGTCGCACAATTGCGGGTGTGGAGGCGGGGAGCAGCTTCAGTTATCAGACGGTGACGGGCTTCAACTCGACAGGCCAGCCGGAGACTATCGATCCGCCCGGCTATGGCACCGATGACGTGACGAGCTTCACCTACGACCCGGC
>JBAUDS010000077.1:0-2150 GCA_049678185.1 Thermoanaerobaculia bacterium | reverse complement strand
GCTGTGGCTCATCAAAGGCGTAAGCCAGGTTACTGGCATTCGCGCACGTAGGGCGGCGCCTTCTAACAAGTCGTTGGAGCGGACGTCAGGGCTTGCGCCCTGCCGCCGCTCAACTCCCAGGCGTTAGAGAGCTCTCGGTAACGTCTTGACGTTACAACGCTTAGACGTTATACTGTCTGCATGAGCACAGAGACAAAGCGAGCCACTGTCTACTTTGATCCGGATCTCCATCGCGCACTTCGCGTGAAAGCAGCTGAAATGGACCGCAGCATGTCGGACCTTGTGAACGAAGCGGTGATGCTCTCACTAGCTGAGGACGCGGAAGATCTGGCGGCCTTCGAGGAGCGAGCTGCAGAGCCGAATCTTCTTTTTGAGGATGTGGTGAAGGATCTAAAGCGGCGTGGCAAAATCTAGGGTTCTCATCAAGCCCTCAGCGCTAAAGGAAATCGAGGCGGTTCCCCGGAAGAAGGACCGGCTGAGGATTGTCCGAAGGATTGAAGGGTTGGCGGACAACCCTCGGCCTCCGGGTTGCCAGAAGCTGTCGGGTCAAGATCGATATCGCGTTAGGCAGGGTGAATATCGAATCGTCTACTCGGTCGAAGACGAAGAGCTCATTGTCTACGTTGTGAAAGTTGGCCACCGCAAGGATGTGTATCGGGGAGCTCTCTAACAAGTCGTTGGAGCGGACGTCAGGGCTTGCGCCCTGCCGCCGCTCAACTCCCGGGCGTTAGGCGTCGCGGGCAGAGGTAGTGGTCGCCGTGGTAAAATGTAGCGTTATGAGTAGGGTAGACGAGCTCGAGCGGGCTGTCCGCAAGCTGCCGCCAGAGGACCTACGCCAGTTTCGCGAGTGGTTTCTTGAGTTTGACGCCGAACTCTGGGAGCGGCAGCTTAAGCGCGACATCGCTGCTGGCCGGCTCGATCGTTTTGTCGAGGAGGCTCGGACCGAACACCGTGAGGGGCGCACGCGGCCTCTGTGAGACATTTCGCTTCTGAGCGCTTCTGGCGCCTCTACAACAAGTTTCCCCACCACATTCAGCAGCTCGCCGACAAGAGCTTCGACTTACTCAAAGAGAATCCTCGTCATCCTTCGCTGCACTTCAAGAAGGTTGGCCAACTTTGGTCCGTCCGCGTGGGGGCCCACTACCGTGCTCTGGCCACAGAGGAGGGCGATGACTTCATCTGGTTCTGGATCGGCAATCACGACGAGTACAACAGACTCATCTCCTGACCGGCCCAGGCGCGCCCGCCTAACAAGTCGTATCTGGACTCCTCGGTCAAGCAATAAGGTTTCAGGTCTTTTCTTTTCTTCACACTCCTTTCATTGATTGGGCGTCGAGAGTTAGTCAATTCGGCGGTGGGTCGGGACTGCAGTCGTATCTTCGGCCCGTTGTTGGAGCTTGTTTGCTCCTGGCCATGATGGAACCCGCGGGCGGGGAGCCATTCGCTGAGACCGGCCTTTTGTAGGCCATCCTTGTTATCGGCTCCACCCCGCCCCGGTCCGACCGATTTGCCATCACTTGCTTGCTCTCGTCGCAGTCAAGGGTAGGAGTGATTGAGGTGGTGGTACCTAGGCGGCGCGGCGCGTGGTGTGGAAGTCCCGTTTCTCTTTGAGAACGACCCAGGCAAAGCGTGCGAGCTTGTTGGCCAAGGCGACGGCGGCTTTGTTGTGTCCACGGGTAACTTCGAGATGCAGGGCCCAGCGTTGTAGTCGATCGGGGTGCTTGCGGGTCTTGGCAGCCCACAGGACGGAGCGGGCCCCGTGGATGAGGAGCATCCTGAGGTAGGAGTCGCCGCGTTTGGAGATACGGCCGAGTCGGCGGATGTTGCCACTGGAGTGTTCTCTGGGTGTCAGCCCGATATAGCTGGCGAAGTGTCGAGCGGAGGGGAAGCGGCGCACGTCACCGACGAAGGCAACCAAGGCGGTGGCGGTCAGCAGTCCGATGCCTGGGATGGTAAGGAGGTAGGCAACGGCGGGGATCTGTCGGGCCAGGGCCTTGAGTTGTCGTTCGAGGTCGTGGATACGGACTTCGAGCTCACGGATGTCGTTGCCGGCTTCAGCCAGAGCCGGCCGTAGGGCCTCAGGCAGGGGTGAGTCGGCGTCTTCGAGGAGGGTGCGCAGCCGGGGCACCACCTGGCGGGCGCCGGCGGGA
>JBAUDS010000076.1:0-2388 GCA_049678185.1 Thermoanaerobaculia bacterium | reverse complement strand
CCGTCCATCGATGCCTTTGCAGCCGATGCCATTACCTTCGAGCGGGCCTATTGCCATTACCCTCTAACGCTTCCCTCGCACGCCTCCATCCTGAGCGGTCAGCTTCCCGATCGTCACCTGGTCCGAGACAACCTCGGGTATCGGGTTTCCCCGGAAATCGCGACCTACCTTCCCCGGGAGCTGAAGAATTTTGGCTATGCCACCGGAGCGGCGGTCTCCACTTTCATCCTTCGACGCGATGTGGGCGTCAATCTGGGATTCGATTTTTTCGAAGACAACATACCCTTTCAGGAGGAGAATGCTGACGGTGCAATCTCGCGACGGGGCGATGGCACGCTAAGCGTGGCGCTGGATTGGATTCGCTCGGTGGTCTCCGGGCCGTTCTTCTTTTTCTTTCACATCTATGAGCCGCACGCTCCCTGGGAGGCTCCGGAGCCGTTCGCGTCCCGCTATTCAGACCCCTACGATGCGGAAGTGGCTGCTGCCGACAAGATCGTGGGTGAGCTGATTGATGAGCTCAAGCGGCTGGGTGTCTACGACCGGGCAATCATCATTCTGCTCTCCGACCACGGCGAAGCGCTCGGCGACCATGGGGACTCGGGGCATGGCATCTTGCTCTATCGCGAGGTGCTGCAGGTACCCCTGTTCTTGAAGCTGCCCGGGCAGTTGCTGGCCGGGACAAGGGTTGCTCACAATGCCCAGTTGGTGGATATATATCCCACCATCGCCCAGCTGTTGGGGTTTTCTCCCCCGGCAGAGGTCTCCGGCACCTCACTTCTCGATCTGGTCGACACCGAGGACCCGGAAAGGGTCGTCTATTCGGAGACCTTCTACCCCCGGCTCCACTTCGGCTGGAGTGATCTAGCCTCGCTTGTTCAGGGTCGCTTTCATTACATACACGGGCCAGATCCCGAGCTCTACGATCTGCTCGAAGATCCGGAGGAGACGAAGAACATCTTGCGGGAGCAGCGTCGCATCTATGGGAATTTGCGAAAGCAACTTGGCGCATACAACCGGGAGCTGAGCCCCCCCGGCGGTGTCGATGAGGAGACTCGTGACCGGTTGGCGGCACTGGGCTATCTGACGGCGGGGCCCCGGGATGTGAGTGGACCGCTGCCCGATCCCAAGGGTGAGCTCCCCACGCTGGTTGATCTTGATACCGCCAAAAGGTTCCAACAAGCCGGCGACCATGAAGGTGCTGCAGCCGCCTGCCGCAGAGCCGTCGAGGCCAATCCTCAAATGATCGATGCCTGGCAGTTGCTGGGTAGCTCCCTCGAGCAGTTGGGCAGATTCGAGGAGTCGCTGGAGGCCTACCGAAAGGCCATGGACATCGCTGGACCTGGGTCGGAGCTCGTACTGGCGTCAGCACGGGTTCAACTAGACCTTGGTCAGGTCGACGAGGCTTTGGAGGGGATTGGCCTGGCGCGACAAGAGGGAGTGATCAACCCGAATTCATTCCGTCGGATGGGACTCCGGCTCGCCGAGCTGGGACGCGTCGAAGAGGCACTCGATCTGCTCACAGAGGTGGCGCGGGACGAGACCCCGGAGTCGCTCAACGCCCTGGCCCGGGTGCTGTCGGAGGCGGGGCGCCAGCAGGAAGCCATCGAGATTCTGAACCGGGTGCTGGAGGAGAATCCGGACAATGGCAAGTCCTATGAGCATCTGGGTCTCGTCCATCTCCGACTCGAGCAGTGGGAAAGTGCTCGCGACTACTCCCGGAAAGCCGTAGATCTCGTCCCCGAGCTCGCCGACGCGTGGAACAATCTGGGTGCGGCTCTCTACTACCTGGGGCGACCGCTGGAGGCGCTGACGGCATGGGAGGAGGCGGTAAAACAGGACCCGTCCCAATACGAGACGCTCTTCAACATCGGCGTCAAGGCGCCGGAGCTCGGTCAGGTGGAGCGAGCGAAGTGGGCATTGCGGCGCTTTATAGAGACCGCCCCCGCGGGGCGATACGACCAGGACATCGAGCAGGCGCGGCAGCTGCTGAGCCAGCTCGGAGGCTGAGGGATATGGTGAGAGATATGCGTAGGTTCTGGCGGCTCCTGGGTTCCGTCGCGGTCCTGTCGGTGTCGATCGCCGCCACGATCGAAGCCGCGGAGCCCGCCATCGTCATCAAGGAGGGGAGCCTGGCTCGCCAGCAGGTGGTGGCGCTGGGGCGCGATCTGGTGGTGGAGGGCGAGGCCCAGGCGGATGTTGCCGCCATCAACGGCTCGATTCGTGTCGAAGGTCGCGTGGGCGGCGATGTGGTGATCCTGGGAGGCAACTGTATTCTCGGCGACGGGGCCCGGGTCGCCGGGGATGTCTTTGTTCTGGGTGGTGGGATAGAGGCCCACCAGGGAGCCAAGGTCGAGGGACGATCGGTCTCCTATCCGACGGCCAGTGCCG
>JBAUDS010000075.1:0-2612 GCA_049678185.1 Thermoanaerobaculia bacterium | reverse complement strand
GCAGGCAGAGGTTCTTCCCAATATCTTCGAGACGCTGACTCGGGACAACGGTAAAGGTCAGATCGAGCCCTGGTTGGCGCGGGAGATCGAGGTCGAAGAAGAGGGCAGGCGTTATCGCTTTCATCTGCGATCCGATGTGCGCTTTCACGATGGACGGAGGCTCACGGCAAGGGATGTTCGCTATTCGCTGGAGCGCCTGCTCTGTAACCCGGAGAGCGATCCACGCTGGCTCTACTCGGCCATCTCGGGTGGCAAGCGATTGCTCGACGGCGAGGGCTTGGATCTCGCGGGCATCCATATTCGGTCGGCGCACGAGTTCACCATCGAGCTCGAAAAGCCCATGTCTTTCTTTCTCGGGCTGCTGGCCTACGTACCGGCGGCGATCGTGCCCGAGGGCACCGAGAACTTTGCCGGCAGTTGGCAGCAGGGGACAGTGGGCACCGGACCCTTCAGGGTGGTGTCATTCGACCCTCAAAGCCGTCTCGAGCTGGAGGCCAACCCCTTCTACTGGCGCGAGGGGTTGCCCCGGAGCGAGGGACTGGAATTCAGCTTTGCGCTACCCGCGACCGAGATCTTGTCGGGATTCCGCAGCGGGCAGTTCTGTGTGGCAAGCGATCTCTTCCCGGCCGACATCAAGGCTCTCCGTCAGGAGCCGAGCTTTGCATCCGGATTTCTCGAGGCTCCGCGGCTCAACACCTACTTTCTCTTGTTCAATGGCCACGATGGCCCAATGGCTAATCCCGAGCTCCGGCGGCGGCTCGTCTCTGCCATCGATCGCGAGGCCATGGTCGGTCAGACTTTGAGGCAAGTAGCCTTGGCAGCCAAGGGTTGGATCCCGCCGGGTCTTCTGGGCTCGGAACCAGCTCGCGGCAGCGGCATCGCAGCATCCGGGAGACCAATGGAGGAGACCCTGGCTGGTCAGCTCGAGCTCAGCGTGGCCGCCCATCCGATCTTCTTCCGGGAGTACTCGGGCTTCTTCGAGCGACTCGAAAAGGCTCTGGCGACGGTAGGAGTCAAGCTGAAGCGGGTGACGAAGACCATGTCGGAGTTCGTCGATGTGCTGAAGAACGGCAACGCCGATCTCGGGTTGGGCCGTTGGATCGCCGACTATCCCGACCCGGACGCCTTTGCCCACGTCCTCCACGGTACCGAAGGGCTCTATGGGCGGATGTGCGGCACGTCCGAGCTCGATCGGCTCATCGACTCCGGTCGTACCGAGTCGGATCCCAAGACCCGGCACGGCATCTACCGCCGGTTCGAAGAGCTCATCCAACGGGAGGCCCTGCTGCTACCGCTTTTCCACGAGCAGGTCTATCGGTTTACCCGGCCGGAGCTGGACGGAGCCACCATCTCCTACTGGGCCCCTGCAATTCCCTACGAAAACCTCTCGCTCAGCGCGCGCTAGGTTGCCCTCGGCTGACATTTCTTGGCCCGCCCACGATCGCTTCTGGTATCATGGGCATTCCTGCCGTTGAAGTACTCGGGGCCAGCACGAACAACCAACAAGGAGGAGTTGTAATGACCAGCGTCAAGTTTCATTGGATTTTCCTCGGTGTAGTGCTCGTTGTCGGTCTGGTGGCCGTGGCCGCACAGGCCGGGGGACCGCCCGAGGCCAAAGTGGTGGTGGACAAGATCAAGAGCGGAGAGACTGTCGAGCATGTGGACTACTCGTTCCTTGGCGTCAAGTACGACGACGCTCAGAACGTGCTCTACTACGCCGTGGCCGATGGCGGCCATTTCGAGCACACCGTCAATCTCATCTATCGCGTCCCCATCGCTGAGATCGCCGATGTCACGGTGGTCGACAATTCCGATCAGACCGTCAAGGGTGGCGCGCAGCAAGCTATCGAGACGGCGGATGGCGGCACCAGCGAGGGCGACTGGGCACGCGTGCCACAGGGGTGCACCATCAAGTTGGTCTCGAAGGGCCCCAAGTTTGCGTGGGCCGAGCTGACCGGCGACCAGGTCAAGGATGGAAAGCTGACGGTCGACCCCGCGGCGATAAAAACCGAGCCGGTGGACTACGCCAACCTCGGATACTTCAAATGCGGCCACGCCAGAGAGCTCCAGCACGACCTCCAACAGCTCAAAAAGCAGGTCAAAAAGGGCATGTAGCACCACCTCGCAAGAGGACTCGTTCAAACGTAGAAGGAGGGACGACCGTCCCTCCTTCTGCTTTTTCCCCAAAACACTCACCATCGAACATTACGGGACACTCTCTGGTCCCTTTTCAGGTGCCGCCTGAAAACCTCGATCGCCTGAGGGCGATGCCTTTTCTGGGCCCGGAAGTGCCCGGAAGTCGGGATTCCTATGCGACACCAAACGTCGCAATGGCTCCCTCCCATCACTTTATGGACCCCTCAACGTCTCATTGCATCCTCGCCAACGCACCGATGTGAAGCTGGTATCTCCTTCGGTCCCGGACGTTGAGTGCCTTGAGGCGATCTTGTCGACTAGCATATTAGGGAACTGTTACGTGACCCATTTGGACTTCATTAGGTCCTATACTCGCTGTTAGAAGGCGCTGGAAACGCAGCTGATAGAATTGCCCCATGTCACCCGACGCTAAAGAACTTCTTGACCGAGCTCTGGAATTGACCGAAGAGGAGCGA
>JBAUDS010000074.1:0-13680 GCA_049678185.1 Thermoanaerobaculia bacterium | reverse complement strand
CTGCCGGATCGCGACGCCCATGCCTCCTACTGGTTCTACTGGGGGACCGAGGAGGAGGTCGACTGGAAAGAGAACTACCAGCTGTGGATGACTTTTATCAACGAGTATAAGAATCGTGGGGGGCGGGTGGCCATCGGCACCGACTCCGGCTACTCCTTCAACCTCTATGGGTTCTCGTTCGTCAGGGAGATGGAGCTGCTGCGTGAGGCCGGTTTCCACCCGCTCGAGGTCATCCGCGCGGCCACCCTCGGTGGGGCCCAGGGTCTCGGCATGGCCGACCAGGTCGGCACCGTCGAAGTGGGCAAGCTGGCCGACCTGGTAGTGGTCGACGAGAACCCCCTGGCCAACCTCAAGGTGCTCTACGGCACAGGCGCCCTCAAGCTCACGGCGGACAACGAGGTGGTGAGGGTGGGCGGAGTCAAATACACCATCAAGGACGGCATCATCTTCGACGCCAAGCAACTGCTCCAAGACGTCCGCGACATGGTGCAGGCGGCCAAGGACGCCGAAGGCTACGAGATCACGATCCCGGGACTGCCCTATTGAGATGTAGGGCGGGGCTTAGCCCCGCCCACGGGAGGTCGCAAGATTTGTCGGCACTGTGGATACCCCCTTCATACATCTCCTCCACACACCAATGATATTCACGCCTGTCCTAAGCAGGTTCGAGGTCGGTTTTGGAGAAATCATCCCCGAGGTAAAGAAGAGGCGTCGCAGCCAGTTTTGCGGTGGAGTAGCTCATGCAATCGCCGAAGTTCAAGCCTGCAGGATGGCGTCCTTTTCCGAACCGTCGATAGGCCGCTAACGACTCCTGCCAGTGAAGGTCGCCAAAGGGGATCGTGGCCACTTCGAAGTCACGCAGAAACCGCTCGAGGACGCCGCGGGCATCGATCTTCAGCCGGGCCTCCAGCACGACACCGGCTTCCGTCAACGTCGGTGTGCCGATCCCGAGAGATGAGGCTTGCCTGAGCCGCTCCACCAGATCCTCGAAACCTGGCTCGCGACGAACGATTGCCACGATCACAGAGCTATCAAGAATCACACACCCTCCGGGCCGTAGCCGAGAATCTCTTCCTTTTCTTCCTTGGTCAAGCGGCGCCCGAGCTCAGACTCGGGGATGTTGGGCCAGATCTCTTCCTTGAGGAATTCGAGAAAGCTCTCCCCTCGACGACGAGGCGCCACTCGGAAAGAAAGCCGCTCCTTCCGTTCCTGAAGAGCCCGACGCACAGCCTCTGTCTTGCTCTCCCCGGTTAGCTCGACTACCTCTTCCACGAGCTGCTCCACCTCAGGGTTTTTGATGTTCATTGCCATGGCGAGTCCCTTTCTCGAAGGAATAGTATCAAGAAAGGTAGAAATACTCCACCATGGTTGACTCATATCGCGCCTTATCTCTATCTTGCCCCTCCTCTATTACTAGACGCATTTCGGATCGCCAATCTTTCGGGCACTGCGAAAAGAAGGCATCTCGGCCGGCTCGGAGCACCGTTGGGAGCAGAAAGCAGCTCCCGATTTCGTCTCTACATATTGTGTGCTTATTCCCGAGATGCAACTCACTGGTATTCGAGAGCATACGCCTTGATTATCCTCCATGATTCCTCCATAATGGAGGACTGATGGAGGAATTCAATGGCCACGCTCAACATCAAGAACTTCCCTGACGCCGTGTACCAGAAACTCCGCGAAAAGGCCGAACGAGAGCACCGCTCGGTGTCGGGTCAGGTGATCCACCTCCTCTCGGAGGCGGTCGAGCCACCCGAGCTCGGATCCATCCTGGATCTTCGCGGTCTCGGGAAGGAGATCTGGGGCGACCTCGAAGCCGCTTCTCACGTTGAAAAGGAGCGCCGCTCTTGGGACTGATCGAGGACATAGGTGAAGGCCCGGTCGGCCTCGACACCGCGGTCTTCATCTATTTCATCGAGGAGCATCCCGACTACCTTCCGCTGGTCGAGGCCCTTTTTCAGGCCGTCGACGAGGAGCGTCTACAAGCAGTGACCTCCACCCTCACTCTGCTCGAGACCCTCGTCGTCCCCTACCGCACTGCCAACGTCGCACTGGCTGAGAGCTACGAAACGATCCTTGGGCATAGCCGGGGGCTACAACTGCTCGACATCGACCGCCGACTGTCTCGATACGCCGCTCAGCTTCGAGCCGCGTTGGGCCTGAAAACACCAGACGCTCTTCAAATCGCGGCAGCCCTCGGCTCCGGTTGCACGGCATTTGTGACCAACGACCGCGCACTGCCCTCCTTTGAGACAATGAAGGTGGTGCAGCTAAGCAACTACCTTGCCTAAATAGAGGGATCAAATGACTACATGAGCTCTTGCGAACTCAGCCTCTCCAATGCCTGGCGATCCGAGACGGGAGCAGGCCGACAGTCTGCTTGCAAAATGCACTCAATGATGGCAAAATACATGCATGCCTGTCCAGATCACGATCCGCAACGTTCCTGATGGGGTCCGCGACGAGCTGGCAGCCCGAGCGGCGCTCCAGCGCAAGTCCATGCAGGAGTTCCTCCGGGGAGAGCTCGAGCGCCTTGCCGCCCGCCCGACAATCGAGCAGTGGCTCGACCGGGTACGCGAACGAAAGCGAGAGGCGCCGGCTCGACTCTCTCCCGAAGAGATCCTTCAACATCGCGACGCCGATCGCCGGTGACTGCGGTCGTCGATGCTTCGGTGCTCGTGGCGGCCGCGGCGGACGCCGGACCGGAAGGAATCTGGGCCGAGCGCCTCGTCGGTAACGGTCCCCTGGCGGCACCCCATCTTGTCCTGGTAGAGGCCACGAATATCCTGCGCCGGCTCGAGCTCGCGCAACGACTGACGCCACTCGAGGCCGGTTCGGCCCGCCGGGATGTGCTGCACCTGGATATCGACCTCTTGCCGTTCGAGCCCTTTGCCGATCGTATCTGGGAGCTCCGCAAGAACCTCACGTGCTACGACGCCTGGTATGTGGCGGTCGCCGAGGCACTCGAGCTCCCCCTGGCAACCCTGGATCGGCGCCTGGCCAGTGCGACTGGCCCTTCGTGCCGGTTCTTGATTCCCACCTGAGCTTTTCATGGGCGGGTGTTCTTTTCCTCTATCCCCAGCTCAGCCGCACGCCGAGGCGGAAGATCCGCGGCCTGCGAGTCCCCTTCAGGTACTTCAGCCGGCCGCCTCGAGTCAGAGGGCGCCCCTGTTCGTCGGCCCACACACACCAGGTCCGTTCCTATCGATTGAAGATGGGGAATCCCTTGGGATCCGTCTCGTGCATCAGGTCGTAGACGGCGTCGAAGATCTCTTCGCGGTTGGGTTTTGAGAAGTAGTCCCCGTCGGAGCCGTAGGCTGGTCGGTGCTCGCGCCCCGTCACCGTGCGCGGACCGGCATCCAGCCACTCGTAGCCCCCCTGCTTTTCCAGTACCTGCTGCAGCATGAAGGCCGAGGCGCCGCCGGGGACATCCTCGTCTACAAAGACGATGCGGCCGGTTTTTTCGAGCGACTCCACGATGCGCCCGTGGCGGTCGAAGGGCTGTAGGGTCTGGACATCGATGATCTCGGTCTCGATGCCGACTTCGGCCAGTTGCCTGGCGGCCTCTTGGGCGATTCGACAGCAGGCGCCGTAGGTCACCAGGGTGACATCGCTTCCCTTGCGTAGGATATCCGGCACCCCCAGCGGTACCGTCAGCTCGCCGATGTTGGTCGGCAGCTTCTCCTTGAGCCGGTAACCGTTGAGCACCTCCACCACCAGGGCTGGATCGTCGCCTTGCAACAGTAGATTGTAGAAACCCGCGGCTCGCACCATGTTTCGCGGTACGCAGATGTAGACACCCCTGAGCAGATTCATGATTGCTCCCATCGGCGATCCCGAGTGCCAGATGCCCTCGAGACGATGCCCACGGGTGCGGATGATGACCGGCGCCTTCTGCCCGCCTTTGGTCCGCCAGCGCAGGGTCGCAAGATCGTCCGACATGATCTGGAGCGCGTAGAGCAGATAGTCGAGATACTGGATCTCGGCGATGGGGCGGATCCCGCGCAGGGCGAGCCCGATCGCCTGACCCAAAATGGTCATCTCGCGAATCCCGGTGTCCGCCACCCGCAGCTCGCCATACTTCTCCTGCAGGCCGACAAAACCCTGGTTGACGTCGCCCAGCTTGCCCAGATCCTCGCCAAAGGCCACGAGATTGCGATAGCGACCCAATGCCGCATCGAAACATCGGTTGAGCACCTCGAAACCATTGATTCTTGGTGACTCCGGCGCGTACTTCGGCTTCACCTCGGCGACTTCCAGAATCGAACCGGGTCCCGACGCCAGCAGATCCGAACCGTAGCGCTCCTTGCCCTCCTCCAAAGTGCTCGAGCGCCACTCGATCAGCTTGGGCTTTGCCTCCAGCTCCTCGTCACGAATCGCGACCAGGACCTCCTGCACCGCCGCCAGCAGGTCACGGCGCAGCGGATTCTGTTTGTTGGCCAGTTTTGCCCCGATGATTTCCACCGCTTTTTGGTGGGATGAGCCCGCAGCCGCTTCGGCGATCAACGATGACACCCGTCGGCGCTCTTCCTCCAGCGGCCGGCGGACGGCCTCCCAGGCCCGGCGCTGGAGCTCGGTGACGAGACCTCGATCCTCCTCCTCGATTCGATCGAGCTGTTCCTCGCCGACGATACCCATCTCGATCATCCACTCGCGCATCTTGACCAGACAGTCGTACTCCCGCTCCCAGGCGAGCCGTGCTGCGGACTTGTAGCGCTCGTGGCTTCCCGAAGTGGAGTGGCCCTGTGGCTGGGTGAGCTCGGTCACGTGGACGATGGCCGGAACGTGCTCGCGCCGGACGATCTCGGCGGCAAACAGATAGGTCTCGCACAAAGAGGGATAGTCCCAGCCCTTGACGCTGTAGAGATCGTACCCCTCGTCATCGCCGGCCGATCTTTGGAAGCCGCGCAGGATCCCTGACAAATGTCCTTTGGTGATGTGGAACTCGGTGGGCACCGAGATGCCAAAGCCATCGTCCCAGATCGAGAGCAGCACCGGGGCCCTGAGCGATCCGGCGGCGTTGACCGATTCCCAGAACAGCCCTTCGGCGCAGCTGGCGTCGCCGATGGTGCCCCAGGCGATCTCGTTTCCACCATCGGAGAATTGATCGTAGGGCGCGAGCTCTTCCAGCTCGCGGTAGAGACGAGAGGCATAGGCGAGCCCCACCAGGCGCGGCATCTGCGAACCGGTTGGTGACAGGTCGGCCGAAGAGTTGAAGAAATCGACGAGCCTTTTCCACCCACCATCGTCGTCGAGCAGACGCGTGGCAAAGTGGGCATTCATCTGTCTGCCGGCCGACGACGGCTCCCGCTCGAGGTTGGCATCGGCGTAGAGCTGGGCAAAGAGCTCGTCGATCCGCAACAGACCGAGAGCAAGCATGAGGGTCTGGTCCCGGTAGTACCCTGACCGAAAGTCACCCCGGTGGAAGGCCCGGGCCATCGCCACCTGGGCCACCTCCTTGCCGTCGCCAAAGATGCCGAACTTGGCCTTGCCGGTAAGCACCTCTTTGCGACCGATCAGGCTCGCCTGACGACTCTGATAGGCGATCCGGTAGTCGCGGACGATACTCTCCCTGGTGAAATGCGAGGAGGCTCGATCCTGGACAGGTCGGGTCGAATCGGAAGGCATCAAGCTCCTCGAAGGGTCGTCGGGGAGAGCGTGGAGAGAAGGTAACTGGCGGCGTTATCGTAGCACGCAAGCAGGCGGGCGACGTACCTGCTAAATGCTACACTCGACCCTTCGACCTGCACAGGAGATGGCATGTCTCTGCCCAAGTTGACCATCGGTATCGAGGAGGAGTACCAGCTCATCGATCCCGACACTCGCGAGCTGACTTCCTATGTCCAGGAGTTCCTCGACGAGGGCCGAGTCGTTCTCGAGGACCAGATCAAGGCCGAGTTTCTTCAGTCGCAGGTCGAGGTCGGCAGCCACATCTGTCACAACATGAAGGACGCCCGGCAGGAGCTGATCCGGCTGCGGCGGTCGATCTCCGACCTCGCCGAGTCGCACGGTCTCAGCATTGCCGCTGCCAGCACCCACCCGTTCTCCAGTTGGAAGACCCAGGAAATCACCCAGGACCAGCGCTACGCACAGCACCTGGAGCAAATGGCGGAGGTGGCCCGGAGGCTCCTCATCTTTGGTATGCACGTCCACATCGGCATCGAGGACAAGGACCTGATGGTGGATGTGATGGACCAGGCGCGATACTTCCTCCCCCACCTGCTGGCCCTGTCGACCAGCTCACCCTTCTGGCATGGGCGCGAAACAGGGTTGAAGTCCTACCGCTCGATCGTCTTCGAGGGGATGCCACGCACCGGCCCGCCACCGGAGTTCGGCTCCTGGGCCGAGCACCAACGCTTTGTCGATCTGCTGGTCAAGACCGGCTCGATAGAGGACCCCACCCGCATCTGGTGGGACATCCGCCCACACCCCAAGTTCCCCACCCTCGAGTTCCGCATCTTCGACATCTGCACCACCATCGACGAGGCCGTCTGTCTGGCCTCGCTGACGCTGGCCATTGTCGGCAAGCTGATCCGGCTGCGGCAGGCCAACCAGTCCTGGCGGCGCTACAGTCATCACCTCATCGAGGAGAACAAGTGGCGGGCGGTACGCTACGGGATCGACGGCGAGCTTATCGACTTCGGCCGCCAGGAGCCGGTGCCGACCCGACAGCTGCTGCTCGAGCTCCTGGATCTGGTGGACGATGTCGCCGACGAGCTGGATGTGCGCGACGAGATCGACTATGTCCACACCATCCTCCAGATCGGCACCAGCGCCGATCGCCAACTGGAGGTATTTCGTCAGACCGGTGAGCTGACCGCGGTCGTCGATCACCTGGTGACCGAGACCATGGAGGGGTGCGAGTAAGGCGGAGCAACTACCGACGGTCGAGCTCGAGACCGTCGTAGCCGTCACCGGCAAAGCACTTCCGGATGACCACGTCGACGTGGTCACCGACCGCGATCGACTCTTCCCACTGCTTGGCCCGGAAGTCGACGCCGCCCTCCAGGCCGGTCAAGCGGACCCGAACACCGCCGATCCGCCAGGGTAGCTCGTCGACCCGCCATCGGTGCGGTTCGACCGCGGTGACGGCGGCATTCTGGATCTCGACCTTGGGCTGTCGCCACTCCCACAGGTTCCACACCGCCGCATAGGCCATCATCGCCAAGGCGACGAGAAGCACCACCGTCGCCGCCACCCAGCGAGCGGTGTGCTCTCTGAAGCCACGGGCGACCGAGAGCGGAACGTTGAAGAAGAGATCGAAGATGCCGTGCTCCAGAAGAGCACCGCTCTCGCCAAAGACGGGCACGATGTGGACCATTCGTTTGGCCCAACTCCCCGCCAGAAAACGCGCCAGCGCCGGGTTGTGGGTCACCATCTGCAGCGGAAAGGCCAGATAGCCGACGACATGTAGAAACGAGACCGGGGCGGCGACCCAGTAGTTACGGATGTCGCGCTCCTTGATCATCAGAAAGAGGACAAAGACACCACGGGTGATCGATCCGGGTGAGATCGGCAACAGCTGGATGGCCGCGGCGGTGGCGGCGGCATAGGCCATGCTCTCGGCCCAGCCCGCCTCACGGTAGACCAGGAAGTAGACCAGCACCGCGCCCCCGGCCAGCAGCATCACCACCTGGGTCACCGGCACTGTACAGATGTGGACCGCCAGACAGCGAAGGTACTTCTGGATAAAGGGATCTTTGATCTGACCCTCGATCTTGTCGGCCTCCTCGCCGGTGAGCATCCCCTGCTCACGACCGATCCTTACCTCCTCCAGGAGGCGTTGCTCGCGGTACTCGGGATCCCGGAGAAACTTCATGGTGAGCGCCGTGGCCTCCCGCAGCCGGGACCAGGCATAGCTGGGCTCGGCCAGGAAGTGATGCCAGGAGGCCGGCAGCCAGCCAAAGAGAAGACGCTCCATCCAATAGCGCACCGGCCGGTCGGCCAACTCCAGCGCCCGTTGCTGGTCCACCCGCCCGTGGCGCTGCCACTGGACGAGGGTCTCGAGCCGCGCGCCACGCATCGCCCGACCGAGATAGCCGAAGCTCGTCAGGCAGAGTCCAAGATGCTCCCTTCTCCTCGGATCGCCCCACAGCTTGACGATCGCCGGCCCGACAAAGGGCAGCAACGAGATCACATACAACAGCGAGAAAAGCCCGCGCCCACCTCTTAGCCGCGCCGCGTGCTCCTCGTCGATCCGGCCCTGGCTGGTCCAGGCGGTAACGGTTCCATCTTTGACCGCTCGCCTCAACTTCGAGCTGGTCACCAGACGCAGACCCTGGTGGGTCAGGTCGGGGAGCGAGCCGCGGTAGATCTTCTCCTGCTGCTCGAGCTCCTCGACCGCCGGTTGCAGATCCTCGAGCGTCTCGCTTCGGGTGGCGATGAATTGTCGGAGCTTTGGCAGATCGCTGCGGTCGAACTGCACCAGACGACCCCGGAACAGGCCGCGCAGGATGAGCCCAAAGTCGGCGGGGCTCATCGGCAAGAAGAACAGAAGCGCGAGACCGGCCCGGAAATCGATGGCGGTCAGACCGGCGGCCGGTGAGCCCGCGGCCGACAGGCGCTTGAGCGCGTTGGGTTGACTCTTGCAGGTCCACCACTCGTACTGGCGAGCCAGCTCTGGAGCGCCCATCTCGTGCAGCAGGGCGACCAACCGCCGCATGAAGATCTTCTTGTGCACGTATTCCGGACTGTTCTGGTCTGCCGGGGGCTCGCCGTCGAAATCCCAGCGATCGAAAACCTGGTTATCCACCTCGAACTTCCAGATGCGGCCGTCGACCCACTCGTTTATCTCGCCAAAGCTCCGCAGGTCCGCGTCGTAGAAGGTCGCGAAGGTGTCGCAGACCGAGCCCTCTTCGCCAAGCTCCAGAGCTGCGGCCCGCCGGATCAGCTTCTGCCACAGCACACCCACCCGCACGGCGGCCGGGTTTACCTGGGCGCTGAACGCCCCCTGGTAGGCGAGGAAGTAGAGAACGTTGCGAAAGAAGCCGGCAAAGGCCGACGGTGGTCTGAGAATCTTGATGGCGTAGTGCTGCCCCGGCTCGAGACCGGCGATGGCACCGGTCTCCGGCTCGATCTCGAGCAACCGCACCCGATAGACCTGACCGGCAAAGCCCCCACCCACAAAGCGCTCGATCTCCAACCGCACGCGGCCCTCGTGGGCCGGGATGACGCCGGTGACGTCGTACTCGATCCGATCACCGGCATCGTAGGCCGCGCGGTGAAAGGGCCGTACGAGCTCGCACGCTCGGAACTCCTGTTCGAGTACTCCGGTCTCAGGGCTCACTTTGCTCCGTCCGCCCCCAGCCGCCGGTAGAGCTCGACGTACTTCTTGATCTGACGATCCCAGGAGAAGTCCCTGGCCATGCCGTTGCGCATCAGTTGCTGCCAGCGCTCACGACTTGGATAGAGGTCCAGCGCCGCCTCGAGCGCCTGGCCAAGTGCCGCAGCGGAGAACTCCTCGAACAGAAACCCGGTCCCCCTGCCGGTCTCTGCGTCGTACTGAGTGACCGAATCGGCAAGACCACCTACCTTGCGGACGACCGGCACCGTCCCGTACCGCAGGCTGTACATCTGGTTGAGACCACAGGGCTCGTAGAGCGAGGGCATGAGGAAGAGATCGCTCCCGGCCTCGATGCGATGAGCGAGCGCGTTGTCGAAGGTGTTGGTAAAGGACACCTTCATAGGATCGAGTGCCTCGAGCTGCCGAAAAAACTCTTCGTACCGCTCCTCTCCGGTCCCGAGCACCACAAGATGGAAGTCCCTGGCGGCCAAGAGGTCGGGCAGCACCTCGGGGAACAGGTCGAATCCCTTCTGACCGGCCAGTCGGGAGACGACACCGACAACCGGCGCCTTCGAATCGGCGGGCAGCGACAGCTCATCCAGCAGGGCCTGCTTGTTCTTCTCCTTACCCGCGAGATCGCGACGCGAAAAGGAAAACGGGATCATCGGATCATCGACCGGATCCCACTCTTCGTACTCGACGCCGTTGAGGATGCCGACCAGGTCAGCGCTCCTCGCCCGCAGGTGCTTCTCGAGACCACAGCCATATTCCTCGGTCTGAATCTCCTTGGCGTGGGTGGGGCTTACCGTCGTCAGCAAGTCAGCGTGGAGAATTCCGGTCTTGAGAAAGTTTAGACGGCCTGCTTCGAGGTCCTCCTTGTCGAGCAGCGAAGCTTGATCGCTCAGATCGAGGTCTTCCACCGCCGAGCCGGGAAATACCCCCTGATAGCCGACGTTGTGGATCGTCAGCACCGTCCGACTGCTGGCAAAGAGACTGTCCGAGTCGTAGTGGCTCTTCAGATAGAGCGGCAAGAGGCCGGTGTGCCAATCGTTGCAGTGAAAGATATCCGGCGACCAACCCATCCTCTGACAGCTTTCTATCGCCGCCCGCGAAAGAAAAGCGAAACGGAGGTACTCATCGTCGTCGTCGGTATAGATCCTGGACCGGTGATAGAGCTCTGGAGCGTGGATCAGATACACGTTGAGATCCGTGCGCGGCAGGCGGGCATCGAAAACCGAAAAGACGAGCTCCTTCTTCCCAAAACGCACCGGCACGTGGCGCAGGACATCGTCCGCCAGCAGCTCGAACGGGCCGGTGTCGGTAATCGAATAGAAGGGAAAGAAGAGCCGCACATCGGCGCCGATCCGATGCAGGTGACGAGCCAGGGCCGCCGTCACATCGCCCAGCCCACCGGTCTTGGCGAACGGTGTGACCTCCGCGGAGACCAGACAGACTTTCAAAGGGGACAGATCCAAGGCCTTGGCCAATGGGTTCTAGAGGGTGTTCTCGGACACGATGGTCCGCAAGATGGAGATGTTGTCGCGATGGCCGGTGAGACGAGCCGTCACCTTCCCACGGATCGGGTAACCCAACAGATAGAGATCACCGATGATGTCGAGGATCTTGTGGCGCACAAACTCGTCTGGAAAACGGAGCTCTGTATTGATGACGTTGTCCTCACCCACCAGGATGAAATTATCCAGGCGGCCGCCCGTACCGAGGCCGAGCTCGTTCATCATCTTGAGGTCACGCATGAACCCAAACGTCCGCGCCGGGGCAATCCTCTCTTTGTAGAGGTTGGGGCGTATGAGCCCGAACTCGTAGTACTGCTCACCGATAGGTGGTGGGTACCTGAGCAGATAGGAGACCGAGAACCCGTCGTGCGGCTCTATGGTCATCAGCTTTCCACCCTCTCCCCCCACCTGATAACGCCGGTCCACCACGACCTCTTTGCGCGGTACACCCTGGTCCTCGATTCCGGTCTCCTCGAGGGTGGCACAGAACTCCATCGCCGACCCATCCAGGACCGGGATCTCGCCATGCACCTTGATCAAGAGGTTGGTGATGCCGTAGGCATGAAGAGCCGACAGCAGATGCTCGACCGTCCGAATGCTGGCCCCATTCTTGGCCAAGGTGGTGGCGTAATCGGTCTCGGCGACGTCATCGACGTAACACGGAATGTGTGTGTTGGTGGGAAGGGTGACAAAGTGGATGCCACTTCCCGGGGGCAGCGGCTGCAAGACCATCCCGGTGCGGCCGCCGGAGTGGAGACCTACTCCGTAGATCACGGTGCTGCGCCGAATCGTCCGCTGCGGGATATCGGACACCTGCAGTAGCGAGAGACCCGGAGCCGGCGTCAAATTCCTGTCCGGCTCGATACGCGGCGTGGTCTTCTGCATCGAGGTCAGTATCGCCTGGTCGGCGGAGACCGATGCCCGATATTCGAGGGCTCCCGCCACCGAGTCCACAACCTGGTTGTAGGAGACCGGTTTCTCCACATAGTCGAAGGCCCCCATCTTGATGGCCTTGACCGCGGTCGAAGCGGTGCCGTGACCCGACATCATCACCACCGAGGCCGCCGGGTCCATCTCGCGCAGTGCCTGGAGCGTCTCCAGACCGTCGCGATCGGGCAGCCAGATGTCGAGAAACACGACATCGGGCTTCTCCTCTCGATAGATCTTAACCGCCTGCTCACCGCTTTCGGTGCAGACAGTGTCGAAACCCTCGTCGACCAGCACGCTCGACAGCGTGGTCAAAATACCGGGCTCGTCATCGACGATCAAAACCAGTTTCTTCATGGATAGGTGAATCCTCGGCGACCGGACCTCGCCGTTCGCGTTCGCGCACAAGCCTATCTCACCTGGGAACCACACGTCGCACGGGTTATTATCTGTCCCAGCATCAAATTGCCCATTTGGTAGTTGCACCGATCACCGGAGGATTGCCATGGCCATTGTCATTCTCCCCACCCCTCTCGCCGCCCGTATCGACCGCCGAGGTCCGCTCACGGCCGCCGGTCCCACCGCCGGCGAGGTCGTCGGCGCCATCGAGCGGGAGCACCCGGCGCTCGAGGGTTGGATCCTGGATGAGAAGGGAAATCTTCGCCAGCACGTCAGCCTTTTTGTCAACGACGAGCGTGCCGATCTCGACAAGCCGGTGGGTGATAACGACGAGATTTTCGTCATCCAGGCGATCTCGGGTGGCTCCCGGCCCGACTCGAGCAAAGACGAGGGCGAGCTCCTGGTCGGCACCAAGAAGGGACTCATCGTCCTCACCGGCCGGCGTGGGGAACCGATGAGCGTCGCTCACCGGGCCTTTCCCGGCCAGGTCGTCGAGTACGCCTGCCATGACCCGCGCTCGGGCATCTACTACGCCTCTGTAACCCACGGCCAGTTCGGCCCCCATCTCTATTTCACCGCCGACCCGACCGGCGAGTGGGAGGAGGCCCGGGGGCCGGCTTTTCCCGCGGACGCCGATGCCGCGGTCGACAGGATATGGGTCATCGAGCCGGCCGCGGACGATGGCGCGCTGTGGGCCGGGGTGGCGCCGGCGGCGCTGTTTCGCAGCGAAGACGCGGGGCGCACGTGGGAGCTCAACCGGGCCCTGTGGAACGATCCCAGCCGGCCGCGGTGGGAAGCGGGTTTTGGCGGCCTCTGCCTCCACTCCATCGCCCCCTGGCCCGGCGAGCCCGATCGGTTGGCGGTGGGGATCTCCGCCGCCGGTATCTGGCTGACCGACGACCGGGGCGAGAGCTGGCGCCGCGGGGTCGAGGGTCTGGTGCCGGGTTATCTGCCGGAAGAGGCGCGCCAGGACACCCTCATGCACTGTATCCACAAGATCCAGCGACCGCCGCTCGAGCCCACCACCCTCTACATGCAGTTTCACGGCGGGGTCTACCGCTCGGACGACGCCGGGGAGACCTGGATGGACATCGGCGCCGAGGGTGGGCTGCCGGCGGACTTCGGCTTCCCCATGGCAATCGACCCCGCCGATCCGGACCGAGCCTTTGTCATCCCCCTGGCCTCATCGGAGGACCGGGTGACCCCCGAGGGCAAGGTCCGGGTCTTCGAGACCCGCGATCGGGGAGCGACCTGGCAGGCTCTGAGCCGGGGTCTGCCACAGCAGGATGCCTATCTCACGGTCCTGCGTCAGGCTTTTTGCCAGGACGGTCGCGATCCTCTCGGCCTCTACTTCGGCTGCCGGACGGGCGAGGTCTTCGGCTCCGCCGACGGCGGCGAGAGCTGGGGCGTGGTCGCCGACCGTCTGCCACCCGTGCTCTCGGTCCAAGCCTCGAAATAGCCGGTGGCGGTGGTACTCTAGGAAAAAGCAGGATTTGTAGTAACGATGTTCGATTCCATCGAGAGCACTTCGGCAGAGCTGTCGCGGCTCTCCTACAT
>JBAUDS010000073.1:0-42216 GCA_049678185.1 Thermoanaerobaculia bacterium | reverse complement strand
CCGCCGAGCGCCGCGCCGACGCCTTCATCGAAGGCGACCTTTTCGTTGGCAGACCAGTGGGCGTCGATCTCCTCGTAGCGGGCGAGATTCTCCAGCACCTCGGTGCTCGGTGTTCCCGGGTAGCCGGCGGCAAACAACACCCCGGACTCCCAGGCGCCCCGAGCAATGGCTTCATTGCCGGATAACAGCTTTTTCATGGTGCGCGACCCTCCGGTCGGTTTGACGGCCCAGCGAGACAGGCCGGGCCTGTCGTTATTCTAAGGGATCGCTCGCTGGGCGCGGCCCCGAGGGCAAGATCAGCCGGCCAGGGCGTTGATGTCGCGGTTTTCCAGCAGGGGTCGAGTGTGGCCATGGAGACCTACTTCGATCATCGCCAATCCCACCTTCTCAGTGGTGGTCACGAAGCTCTGGAAGAGAGTCTTGAATACGGGGTAGAGCGGTCGGCCAAGGGTATAGAACGTCTGGTAGAGCCTGGTTTTGGAACGGATCCCCTTCAAGGGCTGGATGTACCCCGGCCGGAACATGAAGGCGGCCTTGAACGGCAGTTGCAGCAGGTGGTTCTCGGTTTTGCCCTTGACCCGCGCCCACATCATCCGCCCGCTCTCAGTACTGTCGGTCCCGGCCCCCGAGACATAGCAGAAGGTCATGCCGGGGTTTAGTCTCGCCAGCGTTTCGGCGGCATGCAGGGTGAGCTCGTAGGTCAAGCGGTAATACTGCTCTTCGCTCATCCCCGCGGCGGAGACACCGAGACAGAAGAAACAAGCGTCGTAGCCGGACAGCTTGTCCTCGATGGCCGAATAGTCGAAGAAGTCCTGGTGGATCAACTCCTCGAGCTGCGGGTGATCGATTCCACAGGAGCTACGCCCAACAGCCAGAATAGCCGACACCTCGGAGTGGTCCAAGCACTCCAAAAGCACCCCTTGTCCGACCATCCCTGAAGCTCCAAATATGATGACTTTCATGGTCTTTCCCCCAAATGATCAGGATCTTTCATGCGGCCATCATCGCACCATCGGCAAAGCGCACGCCGATAAATCCCTCACTCACGCCTGGCCTGGGGTATCATGAGCATCCAATGACCGATTCAGAGCCGTCTGTGAAGCCGCCTGCAGACGACGTCCTGCTTGGCGACATGCTCGTCTTCGCTCGGCGTGCCGTCAACGCGGTGGCGGAGAAGGACAGATCCGATCTCGACTCGGATGTGGTGCTGGCGGCCGCCTTGGAACGGTTCCTAGATGTCGTCGGAGAGGCGGCGAGCAAGGTTTCGGTCTCGAAGAAGGAGGGGACACCCGATATCCCCTGGCCCAAGATCATCGGTATGCGGGATCGGCTCGACCAAGACTACTCCGCCGTGGACCACGACATAGTCTGGGACGTCGTGTCGGGCGATCTCCGCGAGATGGTCGTCACCCTCGAAGGGCTTCTCGCAGACTAATCCCCCACCGCCCACCCTGGTCGCAAAAGCTGCTCGGGAACTGGCTTCTATCCGCCTGGATGGAAGGGCCAGAAGATCGGGATGAGCGCCATGCAGAAGATGAACACGACGATGGTGAGCGGTAGCCCGACCTTGAAGAAATCGAAGAAGCGGTAGCGGCCGGGACCGTAGACCAGAATGCAGGCGGGCTCGAGCGGGGTGAGAAACGAACAAGAAGCGGCGAAGGTGACCGACATCACCAGCGGTCGTGGATCGAGACCCAGGGTCCGGGCGGCCTCGATTGCTACGGGCAAGACGATGAGAGCCGCGGCCTGATTCGACATCGGCTGGGTGAGAAAGGCGGTCAGCACAAAGAAGGCCGCCAGCACCGCGGTCTTGCCCAGCGGGCTCACGTGCTCTACCACCAGGTCGGCGAGGAAGGTCGAGGTGCCGGTCTCCTTCATCGCCACACCGAAGGCCATCATCGAGCCGATCAGGACGAGGAGCCGCCAATCGATGGCCCGGTAGCCCTCCTCGGACTGAATACACTGGGTGAGGAGCAGCGCCACAATGCCACCCAGAAAGGCGATCGACATGGGAAGAAGGCCGGTTGCAGCAACGACGATGGAGACGACAAAGATGGCGAGGGCGATGCGTCCCTTGGGGGAGCGGGGATGGTGGCGCGACACATCCTCCAGATTGAGGAGCTCGCGGGGATCGAGGCGCTCGATGTCTTCGACGGTACCTTGGAGTAGCAGCACGTCGCCGGCCTTGATCCGTTGCCGCGCCAATCGGCGGCGGTAATCCCTTTTCCGCCCCGGCGAGTGGATCGCCAGCACGGTCATCCCCGTCGATTGTCGAAAGTTGGCGCCCCCGGACGATTTGCCGACCCAGATCGAGTCGGGCATCGCCATCACCTCGACCATGTGCACCTCCTCCGACTCCAGATCGGGATCGGTGGCCTCGAACCGGGTGTGAATGTCGATCCCCATGACGTCCTTGACCGACAGGATGTCCTCGGCCGAGCCTTCGACGAGCAGCACATCCCCTTCTTTGAGAACGGTGTTGGCGCGTGGGTGGAGATCGCGGCTCCCGTCACGCCGAACTCCCAGGACGACCAGATCGAGAGTCTCGCCAAGCTTGCTCTCGGCCAGTGTCTTGCCGGCAAGTTCGGAACCGGTGGAGACCACCATCTCGGAGAGGTACTTCCTGAGACCGTAGGTCTCGACCCGGTCCCCCTTGAAGCGATCGGGGATAAAGCGGGGGGCCAGGAAAAGAAGATAAGCCAGACCGACGATTGTCATGCCGATCCCGACCGGCGCGAGCTCGAAGAAGCCGATCTTCTCCAGACCGTAGCGGGGGAGCTCACCGGAGATGACCAGGTTGGTGGAGGTGGCGATGACGGTGATGCTGCCGGCCAGGATCGAGGCATAGGCCAGGGGCATCAGCACCTTGGCCACCGACACCCCGGCCCGCTTGGCACTGCCGACCGTCAGCGGCAACAGCACGGCTGTCGTGATCGTGTTCGAGATGAAGGCGCTCATGGCCGTGGCGGAAGAGACCAGGAGACGGGTCATCGCCTGCGGGCGATCGCTACCGAAGGCGGCCAGGCGAAGCCCGATCCGCTCCACCACTCCGGTCTCGGTGACGCCGGCCGTGAGGACGAACAGCCCGATGAGAACGATGATGGTCTCGCTACCAAAACCGGCCAGCGCCTGGCCTGGAGAGATGATGCCGGGAATCGTCAATGCCAGCAGCAGGACCAGTCCGATCACATCGATGGTCAGGATCTCGGTGGCGAACAAGACCAGCGCCACCACGATGAGGAACAGGAGGTATCCGATCTGCAGCGTCATATCGACTCGAGGCAGCCTCTCATGTCAGCCGTGGAAAGGGGAGTATACGTTCGGATTCAGTAGTGATACCGGGCCTGGAGGAAGCGCACCACGTCGTCCACAACTTCATGGACGACTCGATGCTCCTGAGTGAGCCGGCGGGACCAGAGTCCAGACAGCTCTCTTCTCAGCCGCTCGGGTTTGCCGATGCCCTTGAACGGATCTCGCAGGCTCTCACGGATGATCTTCAGAAGGCGAAGTGCTACTTTTCGATCGGTACGAACCCAGTGTTCCAGGTCGTCGAGGAAGTGAGTGGAGAAGACCGCCCTCCACTCACTCATCCAGACCGAGCTTCTTCTGCAGGTCGTCGACGGTCATCGTCACACCGCTGCCAGAGCGGACCTCCTCGAGGGACTCGAATAGACGCCGGGCGCTCTTCGGAGACCGGAGGAGGTGGGCTGTTTCCTCGAGGCCGACGAGCTCCTCGAGGCTTACGAGCGCCACGTCGGAGCCACTCCGCCGCTTGATGATCAGTGGCTCCCCGCTCTCGGCTACCTCGTCGCAGTAGGCTTTCAGGTGTGCGCGGGCATCGCTGTAGGTCGTAATGCGTGACATGATGATCAATATTGTACAAGAGTTTGTACCACTCCGCAAGAAAGTAGAAATTCGCACTATGCGGGGCTTGTGGCAAGAGGTCACGCTCCGCTCGCTCCTCAGTACCGCCGGGCGGTCGATTGGGTTCACGGTGAATGGTCCCAAGTTTGCAGAAGCCGTCTCCGACCAGGACGGGTCCGAGCCTCAGTTTCAAATAAGAGCAGTGGCGAAGTAGGCGCGGTCCTCTGGAACGACGACGACCGAGGTGTAGGAACTGCAATCTCGAGCGGACACTGACTGTCCGCCAGGCAGGACAAGTGCGAATCTGGCGAAGGAAGAGAACGGCAAGGAGGTGGTGGTGATCGGATCCAAGAAACTACTGTGTTTTGGTCTCTTATTTGTTTTGGCGGCTGCGGCCGGGGCGCAAGAAGAGGCCACCCCTCGAACTCCCGACGGTTTCGATACCGAGCCGCCACCCAAGAGATCTAGAAAGGAGCCACTGACCCGCCGCATGTACATCGGTGGCTGGTTGGGGGCCTCCTTTGGCAGCAACATGGACTATGTCGAGGCCGCGCCCGAGCTGGGTTTTCGCGTCTCGCCGAAGGTCCAGCTCGGGGGGAGCCTGGTCTACCGCTATCGCAAGGACAAGCGCTTCGACCCCGACCTCTCGACCACTGATCTGGGAGGTGCGCTCTTTGGCCGCTACTTTGTCTATGCGCCGCTCTATCTGCAGGCGGGGGTCGAGCAGCTCAGCTGGGAGTACGTGGCCCAGGTACCCGAGGGTCTGACGACGGTCGATGCCGACCACACGGCCGTTCTCGTGGGTCCTGGTGTTGCCCTGCCCCTGGGTCCGAGGGCGGCGACCTATATGTCGATCCTCTACGACCTCAACTACGACAGCAACGGGCCTAACCCGTATGAGCGCCCGTGGGTGTTTCGGATCGGTTTTGGGGTGGGTCTATGAGCCCGGCAGCTTTGGCGGCCCGGTGCCACTTCTCAGCCGCCTCTTTGCCCGGAGCTCCCGCCCTCTCTCCCGAGGCATAGATCACTTCGTAGAGCTGATACTGGTCGCGTGCTCCGGTTTCGGGGCGCTCGGAGTCGGTGGCGCGCGCCCCGTGGGCCTCGACGCGCTCTTTGATGCCGTGGAGTTGGCGGATGGCTATGATGCTGTCGATGAACATGAAGACCCAGAGTGCCGGTCGAGCCATCGTGCCGGTGGCATCCGCGGCCATGCGGATCACCAGGCGGGAACCCTCCTTCTCGGGATGAAGGCCGATGTCCACTGTGAGACGGGCATCGGCGGCAAGGAAGCGAGTACCGGGTACCCACCAGGTGATCTCGGTCCCATCGACAAGACGGTGTACGTAGCCGATCGGTGAAGCATCGCCCAGCTGGATTGGCGGGATCCAGGAGACGATGTGTTCCGCCGACATGAGACCGCCGTTGTCCAACAGGTCGTAGCTGTACCAGCCGGCACCGCGACCTAGTTGAGCCAGCCACGGCCAGACGATCTCGGGGGGCGCGGCAATGGAAACTGCCCGGGTCATCGCCACGAAGGCCGGGGCACGATCGGTAAAGAAAACGCCCCCCGGCATCTGCATCGAGCGCTCGGCAGGCGTCGCCCCCCAGCCTTCCCCCCAACGTACAAAGGAGACAATCGCGATGGTAATGAGAGTAAGAAGAATCGCGGCGGTGATCAGAAGTTGGAGGAGCATGGCGCGAGTTCTTTGTGAAGCGGCTCGCTCCGAGTCTATCTCCCGGCTCGAGCCGACGTGTGGTGCGCTGGGCCACGTCGTATGGGTCAGTGCTCGCCGTCAGCGAAGTAGCGGTTGCTCGCCGCTTCCACTGCTGGCCGGGGGCAGTTCGATGGTAGTACCGCCGAAGCCGCTGGCTCGGTGTCGGGTGTAGCGGGCATCCATCAGATGGATGCGACGCTCCGTCCCGTCCGCTTCGATCTCGAGCCAGGGAAAGCGGACCCAGCGCAAGAAACCACCGCTCTGGCCGCTGCGCTCGATCTCGTCCCAGAGGTTCGAGGACTTGGCGGCCGGCAGCACGGTGTCCGACAGCTCGAGTGATCCCGCTCGACTCCAGGTGAAGCGACCATAGCGGAACTGGTTGTCTGACTCCGCGACCACGTCCCAGATAAAGGGATTTGCCGGGACCGGACCCACCATCAAGCGGCTGACGGGAACGACTCCCTGCTGATCGAGCGCAGCTCGTACTTGCTGCTTGGTGAGACTGTGCAGGCCGATCAACGAGACGACATAGAGGGCCCCCAGAGCCAGGCCCGCCACGGCGGCGCGCTGTGTCCTGAGCTTCCCGGTGCCGAATTTAAGCACCAGGGCGAGCAGCAGCAAGGCGACGACGGTGATCACGGCCGGGATGTAGGCTGGTGCGCGCATTGCCACGACCCTGTGCAGGAGAGTCGCCATCACCGCAAAGGTGATGACCAGACCACGGGTCGGCCGGCGGCCGACAAGCCAACCGACACCCAAAATCAGCCACAGCCAGGGATCCATGATGAAGACCGAATCGCCGTAGTACCAGGTGTCGCTGAAAGGCATCAGCCAGCGCATGCCGTAGGTATTGAGCCAGTCGAGGGTCGGGTGGGTGGCGACCGCCAGGTAACAGAGGGCAAAGAGCCATCCGGTCGCCAGCGGCGGGCTCGCGCCGCGGACCTTTCGCCACCGGCCCCACAGCCAAAGAACCATGGCGAGAACCGCTGGGAGCAGAATGAGAGCCAACACCCCGTGGGTCCAGCCGCGGCGGAAGCCGAGGGCGACGTCGCCGCCGGCGAAGTAGGACAACACGTCGACATCGGGCAGGTTGGCCCCGATGATCAGCGCCGGCGCCGCATAGCGGGTCTTCTCTGCCAGTTTGCTCGAGGCGAGGGAGGCTCCGACGAGAGTGTGGGTCAGTGGGTCCATGGGTAGGGGCGGGAGATTTTAGCCGCATCCGATCCTGTTAGCATCCATGACACGGGATAATGGAGTGTGGCCGGGTGTCCCGACCCGTTGCCCTTGACCGTCTCATCCAAGGAGGAATACCGTGAAAAAGCTCAGCTTTGCCCTGTTGTTGGTGCTGCTAATGATTCCCGCCCTCGGTTTGGCCGCCGAGGAGAAACCCGAAGAGCCTGAGACTCGACTCAATGCCGACACCCTCTCGGGTCTCGAGCTGAGAGGCATCGGCCCGGCCATCAACTCGGGTCGGGTGGTCCACTTCGCCGTCACCCCGGGCAAGCGGCACCGTTACTTTGCGGCCACCGCTTCGGGTGGTCTGTGGAAGACCGAGAACGCGGGCACGACCTGGACACCGGTCTTCGATGGCGAGGGGTCCTACTCCATCGGTACTGTGACCATCGACCCCTCGAACCCGAATGTCATCTGGGTGGGAACCGGGGAGAACAACTCGCAGCGTTCGGTCTCCTTTGGCGACGGTGTCTACAAGAGCATGGACGGGGGCCAGACCTGGTCCAACATGGGGCTGAAGGAATCGGAGCATATTGGGCGCATCGAGGTCGATCCCCGGGACTCCGACGTCGTCTATGTCGCCGCCATGGGACCCCTGTGGCGCTCGGGTGGAGACCGGGGTCTCTACAAGACGACCGACGGTGGTGAGACCTGGGAGCGAATTCTCCACGTCTCGGACGACACCGGTGTCGCCGAAGTGTGGCTCGACCCCCGGTACCCTGAGATCGTGTATGCCACCTCCTACCAGCGCCGGCGGCATGTCTGGACGCTGATCAACGGCGGTCCCGAGTCGGCCTTTCACAAGTCCACCGATGGCGGCGTCACCTGGCGCCAGATCGATCAGGGGCTGCCCGATGTCGACCGGGGCCGGATGGGCCTTTGCATCTCGCCGGTCAACCCCGATGTGATCTATGGCGTGCTCGATGCCGTCCGCGACGAGAGCGGCCTGTTCCGTTCGACCGATAGGGGCGAAAGCTGGGAGAAGCGGTCCGATCACCATACGAGCGGCGACTACTGGAACGAGCTGACTTGCGACCCCCACGATCTCGACACCGTCTACTCGGTGGAGGTGTGGCTCTGGGTGACCAAGGACGGCGGCAAGACGTTCGAGAAGGTCAACTGGAAGAAGAGGCACGTCGACGATCACGCCGTGTGGCTCGACCCGGAGGATCCGGATTACATGTTGGTGGGCTGCGACGGTGGAATCTACGAGAGCTTCGACCGGGGGGAGACCTGGCTCTTCAAGGAGAATCTCCCCATCACCCAGTTCTACCGGGTGAGCGTCGACACCTCGGAGCCCTTCTACTATGTTTACGGCGGCACCCAGGACAACAACACCCTCGGCGGACCCAGCCGGACGCTCCGCAAGTCCGGAATCTCCAACGAAGACTGGTTTATCACCGTCGGCGGTGATGGCTACGAGACCCAGGTCGACCCCACCGACCCGAACATCGTCTACTCGCAATGGCAATACGGCGGGCTGGTGCGCTATGACCGGCGCTCGGAGGAGATCGTCGACATCCAGCCGCAAGAAGAGCCCGGTGAGCCAGCCCATCGCTGGAACTGGGACTCGCCCGTCATCATCTCTCCCCATTCGCCGACCCGGCTCTATTTCGCCTCACAGCGGCTCTTCCGCTCGGACGACCGGGGGGACACCTGGACCGCCATCTCCGGGGACCTCAGCCGGCAGCTCGACCGCGATCGGCTCGAGGTCATGGGGCGGATCTGGGAGATGGACGCGGTGCACAAGAGCACCTCGACCTCGAACTACGGCAACATCGTCTCGCTGGTGGAGTCGCCGCTGGTCGAGGGGTTGATCTATGTCGGCACCGACGACGGGCTGATCCAGGTGACCGAGGATGGGGGTGGCAGCTGGCGCCAGGTCGAGAGCGTGCCCGGAGTACCCGAGCGCACCTATGTCAGCGATCTCGAGGCCTCACTCTTCGATGAGGACACGGTGTATGCCACCT
The DNA here is from genome assembly GCA_049678185.1 of Thermoanaerobaculia bacterium. Lineage (GTDB taxonomy): Bacteria > Acidobacteriota > Thermoanaerobaculia > Multivoradales > JAHEKO01 > M0029. The sequence goes on along the minus strand of JBAUDS010000073.1, from coordinate 33,434 downwards.
TCGACAACCACAAGATGGGGGATTTTTCTCCCTATGCGGCGGTGAGCCGTGACCGCGGCCGCACCTGGCGGTCGATACGCGGCGACCTGCCCGATCGAGAAGTCGCCTACACCCTTATTCAAGACCACGCCAAGCCGGAGCTGCTCTTTATCGGCACCGAGTTCGGCCTCTATGTGACCCTGGACGAGGGAGCTCACTGGCATCGCCTCAAAGGCGGCTTTCCCACCATCCAGGTACGCGATCTGGACATCCAGCGCGAGTGGGAAGACCTGGCGGTGGCCACCTTCGGCCGCGGCTTCTACATCCTGGACGACTACAGCCCGCTGCGGGAGATGACGGAAGAGCGGCTGGAGAACGAGGCGTCGATCCTGTTCCCGGCGCGTGGGGCGCTGCGCTACATCGAGCAGTCGGATCGCGTCGTCGACCGGGGTAACGGCTTCTGGACCGCTTCCAATCCGCCTTATGGTGCGGTATTCACGTATTGGCTGCGCGACGGGATCAAGACCAAGCAGGAGCTGCGCGCCGAGGCGGAGAAGGAGGCCCGGGAAGCCGAGTCCGAGACCCCGGTGCCTTCGATGGCCGAGCTGCGTGAGGAGGATCTCGAAATCGAGCCTGGGGTATTCGCCGTGATCCGCGACGATGAGGGATCGGTGATACGCCGGGTGACGGCCGATCGAAAGCAGGGTCTCCACCGAGTAGCCTGGGACCTGAGATGGCCGCCGGCCGCCCCTATCGACCTGTCACCGGGGGAGCGGTCGCCCTGGGAGGAGCCGGAGCGGGGCCCGCTGGCGCTGCCGGGGTCCTACACCGCGACCCTGGAGTCACGCAGCGAAGGGGAGTGGAAGGCGCTATCCGATCCGGTGGGCTTCGACGTCGAGGCGCTCGTGCTGGCGACTTTGACCGCCGCCGACCAGAGCGCCGTGGAGCAGTTCCAGAAAGAGGTCCGCGAGCTACGGCGGGCCGTCCTCGGTGCTGCCAAGCTCACCGGCGAGGTGAAAACGCGTCTCGACCATCTGGGGCAGGCCCTGGTCGACACCCCGGAGGCTGATCCGGCGCTGATGGCCGAGCTCGAGGAGATCAAATTGCGGTTCGACGACATCGTACTGGCGCTCGAGGGAGATGCGACCAAGGCCAAGCGGAACGTCTTCACGCCTCCCGCTATCGTTGACCGGGTGGAGCGGATCGCCTCCGACCAGTGGTACACCACCCAGGCGCCGACAACGACCCATCGCCAGGCCTATGAGTGGGCGGCGGCGGCGTTCGCGACGGAGTTGGGGAAGCTCGAGCAGTTGGTTACCGACCTCGACGCACTCGAGGCTAGAGCGGAGGAGGCGAAAGCGCCCTGGACGCCGGGTCGGGTGCCGAGGTGGTAACGCTCGGCCCGAGGTCCATCCGGCCGTTGATCGAGGAGGGGTGAGCGATCGACAGCAGTCGCGACTGATTTTCCGGCTCTTCGTACTCCGGGGGGACCTGGGCCCAGGGGTGGTGGAGAGCTGAACTGGAGCTCAGATCCTCTTCACGTCCAAAGGCGAGATTTGTGCCAGGGAATCGAAATCCCGGTCGCGATGGAGGACCGTCAGGGAGCTGCGAAGTGCACAGGCGCCGATCAGGCAATTGACGCTCGAGCGCACGGTCAGACCCGCACGTCGTGCGGACCGGTAGAGGTCGATGGCGAGTTGAAACACCTCCTCGCTGATTGGGGATTCGACCATCGGAAAGGCGAGCATCGCTTCGCGGGCCAGGTGATAGGCCCGCTGGTCGTCGAAGCCTTGCAGGACCTCCTGGAGAACGGGGAGGCAGGTGACGACCTCCTCCAGATCCACTACGGCTTCCAGATCCAGGTCGCTCGACTGGCGAAAGAACTCGATCCAGACCGAGGTGTCGACCAGAATCACGGCTCGTGCACCTCCGAGGCCGGTGAATCGCGCCGCATCTCGCCGAGATCCCCTTTCCACAGCCCGGAGTGGCCCAGCTCGAGGATCTTCCGGGCCTTGATCCGGCGAACGAATTCCACCAGCGCCCGGTCGACCGTCTTGGAATAGGTGCGCTCGCCCCCTAGCCGGAGGGCCTCTTCGAGAAGATGTTCGTCAAGCGTAAGACTTGTACGTTTCATGCATATAGTGTGACACTTACAACTCGTTGATGTCAATCGTGCGAAGGGCATCGTTGTCGACAGGTTGCAGCGAGCAGACCGGCCCGGTCGCCAGCTCATCGCCAAAATGACCAACTCAGGGGCTAAACTGACCAACTCATCGCCAAAATGACAAGGAGTGGCCCGAGCTAAGCGAGGAGGAGTGCATGTCGCGTCGCCTGATCTACGGTATCGATGATGTTCCGCCGCTCGAGGAATCGCTCTTCCTCGGCTTCCAGCACTACCTGACGATGTTTGGCGCCACCGTGGCCATCCCGCTGATCCTGGCCGAGCCGCTGGGGATGGCCGGTGATCAGGGTGCCGTGGCCTGGCTGATCGGCACCATGTTCTTTGTCAGCGGTATCGCCACTCTGTTGCAGACCACTTGGGGCAACCGCCTGCCCCTGGTGCAGGGGGGGACCTTCTCACTGCTGACGCCGGCGATCGCCATCGCCGGCATGGCGTCGCTGGCGAGCGCGGGCTGGGAGGTGCGTCTCCTCCATGTTCAGGGCGCGGTGATCCTGGGCTCGTTCTTCGAGATGGCGGTCGGCTATAGCGGCCTGGTGGGTCGGCTCCTACGCTTTGTCGGCCCGGTGACGATCGCTCCCACCATCGCGCTCATCGGGTTGTCACTCTTTCGGCTGGGGGCCCCCGAAGCTGGGAGCCACTGGGGTATCGGTGGCCTCACCATCGTGCTCATCATTCTTTTTAGCCAGTACATGCGGCGCACCCATCGGGCGTTCGAGCTTTTCCCGATCATGCTCGGGATCCTCCTTGCCTGGGGCGTGGCCTGGGTGCTGACGGTCGCAGGGGTCTTTCCACCGGGGCACCCGGCACATGTCTCGGGTGAGGCGGTCGCTGCCGCCCCCTGGGTCCGCGTACCGATGCCGTTCCAGTGGGGCATGCCCATCTTTGGAGCCGCGGCCGCGGTCGGCATGATCGCCGGCTATCTGGCCTCGATCGTCGAGTCGGTCGGCGACTACTACGCCTGTGCGCGTTTGGCCGGTGCGCCGCTGCCCGATGCGCGAACGGTCAACCGGGGCATCGGCATGGAAGGGGTGGGGTGCATGATCGCCGGCATCTTCGGCACCGGTAATGGGACGACCTCCTACAGCGAGAACATCGGTGCCATCGGCTTGACCAGGGTCGGCAGCCGCCGGGTGGTGCAGGTCGGCGCCGGGCTGATGATCTTCCTCGCCATGTTCGGCAAGTTCGGAGCCCTCTTTACCACCATCCCACGACCTATCGTCGGCGGTATGTACTGCACCATGTTCGGCATGATCGCCTCGGTCGGGCTGTCGAACCTCCAGTTCATCAACCTCAACTCGGCGCGCAATCTCTTCATTCTGGGCTTCTCGCTCTTCATGGGGCTCTCGCTCCCCGAGTACTTTGCCGCCCACGCCGTCACCTTTGCGCCGCAATGGCTGGCGGATGTCGCAAACACTCTGGGCCGGACCGGTATGGCCGTCGGCGCCCTCTGCGCTCTGACCCTCGACAACACCATCCCCGGCACCGACGAGGAGCGCGGCCTGACCGCCTGGGTGCAGGAGCGATGAGGCAAACTCCGGCGAGAGCTAGGGGTGTAGATTCCGCCGGTACTGGCTGGGTGTCTGTCCGGTCCAGCGTCGAAACGCACGGGTAAAGATCGCAGGATCACGATATCCAAGCTCGCGTCCGACATCGGCTGCTTGTAAGCTCGGGTCCCTGAGCAGATAGATCGCAAGATCGTGCCGCAGCCCTTCGAGAAGCTGCGAGTACGTAGTGTCCCGATCCGCTAGCCGTCTCTGCAGAGATCGAACCGAAATTCCGGTCAGCTCTGCGGCCAGCCTGATGTCCGGCGAGCCGTCTGGCAGGTAGGCCCGGAGAACGAGCCGGAGAGAGCCCACGAGGTCCTCCACCTCTCTCCATCTTGCGAGTGATTTGCGGTGTCGCTTCCAGACTGCGGAGCCTGGCTCCGGAAATGGCTCGACTCGATTAACCCAACGTCGGGCGGGGAAGAGAATCGACGTTCTCGTCTGGCCGCACTGCACATCGGCGTCACCCACTAGTCGCCTTGTCGCTTGCTCCGGAACCGAGACAGCTCGAAACTTGACCAGGTCGGGATACCAATCGGGGCCTGCGGCGAAGCGAGTGATCCTCACCATCAGCGCCACCATGAACTGCTCGACGGTCGGGAATGCTCGATTTTCAGGGCCAAAGGTGCCTTGGTAGAAGAATTCGACGGTACTTTCTCGATCAGACCTGGGCTCGATCCACATTTCGACATTGGAGCTGCTTTCGAGACACACGTCGATAAAGCTCGCGAGAGTTCGAAAGACCCCCGGTCGGCTCCAGACGCTTTCGGCGGTCGGGAGCAGCGACTCGATCTCGAACCTGCCGCCGGCCCGGAGACCGAGATCGGGCATACCCGTCGCTTTGTCCGCCAGCTGCACGAACTGATAGATCCTTTCCGTCGGCACCAGGACCGAACCATCGTCAACCGCCAGAGCGGGCAGATTGGCCTTTCGCAAGATCTGATCGTAGGGTGCGCCGACCTCCTCGAGAATCTCGAGAAAGGGGTGAATCCAGGCGACATTCACCAGCGGTAGCGACGGTATTGGGGCTGCGGTTGCTCTTTGGCGAGGCATTGGCTCGATCAAGGGTGGCACGAAAAGTCAAGCAGGGCAAATCTGTCGATGGCTACACTTGGCAGGAGTTAACCAGCACAAACAACAAACCGTGGTTGGACCCAGCCCGAGTTCCTGTCTCCGGCGCGTCCATTAATCAAGGAGGAGAACCATGATCTGTCAGAAGTACTCGGGATTCGCGCTTGCAGTGGCCGCAGTCCTACTCATTTGTGCTACGCCGCTGATCGCCCAGCAAACAGAGGAAGAGCCGCTACCCCAGGTTCTAATCACCAACGTCGACGTGTGGGATGGCACCAGCGACACGGTTTCCAAGGGAACGGACGTCTTGATCGAGGGCGACAAGATCAAGCGGGTCGCGAAAGGCATCAAGGCACCCGGTGCCCAGTTCATCGACGGTCGGGGCGGGACGCTCATTCCCGGACTGATCGACTCCCACCAGCACATCATGCTGTCCAAGGACACCGGCCCCCAGGACATAATCAACAACCAGCTGCCCTATACGCCCGCCTACAATGCCGTGCCCCAGGGCAAGACAATGCTCATGATGGGCGTTACCACCATTCGCGACACCGGTGGTCCGTCGGTCGAACTGGGCATGGCCATCGACGCCGGTAAAGTGCATGGCCCCCGCATCTACTCTTCTGGCCCCGCCGTCTCTTGCACCTCCGGTCACGGCGATTTTGGGGGACGAGCCCCCGGTCAAGGGCAAATGTATCCAGGTAGTCCGGCTCATTGGAGTTCCACGGTAGGTTTTATGACCATCGCCGACGGCCCGGCCGAAGTCCGTAGGGCTACCCGCTGGGCCCTCGCCCAGGGCGCTCACCAGATCAAGATCATGGCTGGTGGTGGCGTCGCCTCGCTCAAGGACCCGTTGGAGAGCGTGGGTTACTCGGAAGCCGAGATGCGGGCCGCGGTGGAAGCCGCCGCCGACTACGACACTTATGTCTGCGCCCACGCCTACAACGACGAGTCCGTGCAGCGGGCGATCCGAGCGGGGATCAAGGACATCGTTCATGGTCACCTGCTCTCTGAGGAAACCATCAAGATGATGGCGGAAAACGATGTTTGGCTTGGCAGCCTCTCCAGCCCCTATGGCCTGATGGATGTGCCCTTCTTCACGGATGAGAACCGACGCAAGGGTCGTGAGATCCTCGCTGGTTATGAAAACGTGATGACGCTCGCCAAGAAGCATGGGGTGAAGATGGGCTTCGGCACCGACGCAGCTGCGCAGATGGTGGATACCGTGCTTTATGAGTTCGAGATGCGCTCCAAGTTCTTCACCGCTGTGGAGTTGCTGAAGCAGGCCACCTCGACGAATGCCGAACTATTACGCTTCTCCAACTCACGCGATCCCTACAAGGCCGCACCACTTGGCGTGGTCAAAGAGGGCGCTTGGGCCGACATGCTGATCTACGATGCCGACCCTCTTGGGGACATCATGGTGGTCACCAAGCCCAAGGAGCACCTGAAGTTGATCATCAAGAGCGGCAAGGTCTACAAGAACGAGTTGTGAGACCACGAGAATCGGAATCGAAGGGGAGCACCTCGGTGCTCCCCGATTTCGATTGGTGAACGGGATATCCAAGATGAAACTGTCCCTTGGCGCGCTGATCTTGGTCACTGTTTCGGTGGGCTGCGCACCCGACACAAAGGTGCCCGCCGCGAATGACGAGCGGCAGCTAGCTCTCTCTCGCCTCGCCTTCGGATCCTGCGCCTTTCAATGGGTCGAACAGCCGATCTTCCGTGCGATTGTCGAAGCCGAGCCAGACCTGTATCTATCGCTGGGTGACGCCATCTATGGCGACTTCGACGGCGAGAACACTTTTGACGTGACACCAGAATCGCTCCGCGAAGAGTGGCAGAAGCTGGCCGACAGCCCGGACTGGCAGCACTTGGTCGCCGATGTTCCGGTGATGGCGACGTGGGACAATCACGACTACGGTCACCACAGCGCCGGTGCCGAGTTTCCGCTCAAGGCAGATTCGCAGAGGATCTTTCTCGATTTCTTCGATGAGCCGGCCGACTCGGAGCGCCGCACGACACCTGGGATCTACACGGCAAGAGTCTTCGGACCGCCCGGCATGCGGGTGCAGGTGATCCTGCTCGATACCCGTTACTTCAAGGGAGCGCCGATTTTGGCCGACAGACCCGAGGGAGCGGGCGGCAGCTTGGGGAAGTACGCCCCCAACGAAGACCCAACGGTCACTCTCCTTGGGGAGGAGCAGTGGGGCTGGCTGGAAGCGCAGTTGCGCGAGCCAGCTGAAGTCCGTCTCATCGCCTCCAGTGGGCAGATCGTCCCAGATCAGAAGGGTATGGATGAGTGGAGCAACTATCCGCTCGAGCGGCAACGACTCTTCGATCTCATCGAGTCGACCGGGGCCGACGGTGTGGTGCTGCTCTCAGGAAACGTTCACTTCTCTGAGCTGTCCAGGACTGATGAAGGTCCGTACCCGCTCTACGACTTCACCTCCAGCGGTCTGACCCATGTCAACGAGGAGTACCCGCTAGCGCCGAACGACTATCGTGTTGCTGGTCCTTACGTCGATCTGAACTTCGGCCTGATCGAGATCGACTGGGAGGCCGACCCATCGCCCGCGATCACATTCCGTGTGATCGATGTCGATGGCAGCGTCCAACTGGAACACCAAGTGCACCTGGGAGAGCTGCGGCCTGAGTAAGGAATTTAAACTCATGCAAGAGAACGCGCTCAGGATAAGACGGGCCGTGGTCGGTCTGGGAGTGCTGGTTTTACTCCTCGGGTGGGTGACGGCAGTGCCCGCATCCGCCCAGACCGAAGCCGGAGCGGACGAGCAGGAAGAGGCGGAGGCGAGCGAGGACGAGCCCGATTCCGAGGAGGATGCGGACGGGCAACAACAGAGACGCCCTACCTTTGGCGGCCCCAACCAGGTCGAAAACCAGATCATTCTCGAGGAGATCGAGAAACCGCTTCTCCAGCGCTGGGCGGACTGGAAGGCCGGCCTGGTCGAGAACAAGGGTCTGTCGTTTGGGATCGACTACTCCGCCGCCTACCTGGGCGCGAGCGACAGCCCCGGTGAGGACAGCGCCTCGAGCGGCATGGTCCGGTTCTTTGGCTCTTGGGATCTGATTGGGCGCAAATCCGGCAACACCGGCGCCTTTGTCTGGAAGGTCGAGCACCGGCACGCGTACTCCGACGTTCCACCGGGCGGCTTCGGCTTCGAGATCGGCTACGTTGGCCTCTTCGAGCCCCCCTTCAGCGACCAGGGTCTTCGATTGACCAACCTCTATTGGCGTCAACGCCTGCTCGAGGGGCGAGTGGCGCTCATCGGCGGCTGGGTCGATGTGACCGACTACCTCGATGTCTACGCCCTGGCCAGCCCATGGACCGGTTTTATGAACTTCGTTTTCAGCACCGGCTCAGCGACTATCGCCGTCCCCAATGAAGGCATCGGTCTCGCCGCCGGCGGCATGATCACCGACAAGTTCTTCGCCATCGGCGGTTTTGCCGACTCCAATTCCGACCCGACCGACCCGGGCGACGGCTTCGACAGCTTTTTCGACGTGCGTGAGTACTTCAAACACATCGAGTTTGGTTGGACCCCGTCCAAAGACCAGATCTATCTCGACAACGTGCATATCTCCTTCTGGCAAGCGGATGAACGGGAGGCTGCCCTGACTCCGGATGGTTGGGGCGCCAATTTCTCGTTTACCCGCTACCTGGGAAAGAAATGGCTGCCGTTTGTCCGGGCGGGCTATGCCGATGATGGCGGGAGTCTCTTGGAGAGATCGGTCAGCGCGGGGTTCGGCTACCAACGGGTTCCCGGCAAGAACCTGCTTGGGGTTGGCCTCAACTGGGGCAAGCCCAACGAAAGCTCGTTTGAACCCGGTCTCGACGATCAGTACACGGTCGAGCTCTTCTATCGCTGGAACATCAGCCGGGAGATTACGCTCACGCCGGACATCCAGTACCTCGAGGACCCGGCCCTGAATCCTAATGAAAGCTCGATCTGGGTCTTTGGCCTGCGAGCGCGACTGGCCCTGTAATTTGGCCGCTTATCAGGTGCTGATCTCGCCCACCGAGGAGCTCAATAGATCGGCAACTCCGAGTGTTTCCGCCTGGGCTCGCATGTATTCGCGGTCGAGCCGGTCGTCCTGCGTTCGCAGTACCGCCAGGATGTCGAACCACTGTCGGTCGGAGACCTCGCCTTCGCGCCGAAACCAGTCGAGCTTTCGCAGGACGGAATCCTCGGCCGACTTGACCGGCGTGGGTCGCGGCGGATCGCCGAGCTCGATGACCTGGGAGCGAGCCAACTCCAGCTCATCAAAGGGCTGATCTCCCTTTGGGAAGAGATCGATTTTGACACCGGAGCCGAGGTGAATCAGATTGCAGGGCCGGCCTTTTTCGATGGCCGAGCGGATCGCGTCGGCATCGAGATAGAACCTGTCGCCCAGGCGTTCGGCAAGCGCATCGGCATGGAGCGGCTCGAGCTCGACGATGACGTCTACGTCGTGAGTTTGTCGCGGGATGCCGTGGATCGAGCTAGCGTACGAACCCCCAAGTTGATGACGACAGCCCAACTCTTGGAGAAGGTCGAGCACCTCGAACGCGACGCGGAGAGCCTCCGGCTCACGCGGCGTCATCATCTAGAACGGGCGCGGGTCCGTAGATCTTGGTGGCGAGCGGCTCCCCGACGACGAGTCCCAGTAGCAACCGCTCGCGCTGCTGCTCGGTAGCCATTGGGTGGCGTGCCGCGATGCCGGCCAGGGCGAGCTCTCGGGCGGTCCGATTTGCGTCTTCGACCAGCTCCACCTTGCGCCTGGACGACATGCTCCGAAACAGTTCTGCCTGGCGAGCCGCAGTGGCTCGATCGGTGTCTTCGGCGCCTGCCAAAGTCGAGGTCATAATCTCTTATCAGGGCATCAAAGGGCGCTTGCGGGCGACGACAGCGGTCTATTCCTGTTCGCCTTCTTGGTACTTCCTCAGCGCGCGGACGTGGCCGCCGTACATGTTCTCCCAGTTCTTGGTCATCTTCTTGATGGCCCTTTCGATCTTCTTGTCGTTCTTATCGGGGTTCTTGGACACTGCCGCGGTCGCCATGCCGCGCCAGACGAGCCTCTTCTCGTTGGCGTCCCAGACGTCGATGATCAGGGTGCCTTCCTTGAAGGTGAAGGAGTTCGAGGTGCGATTGCCGACGCCACCCTCCCAGTAGGAGCCGAGGGAGAAGTCGGAGCCGTAGGTGTATTCGAGATCGCTCAGCACGAGCCGCAGGTCACCGCGATCGGCGGTGTAGTAGGCGACGTAGACATCCGGATCGGCGTCGACCTCCTGGAGACCTCCATCTTCGGCGTAGGCCCGGAGCTGTTGCACGACCTTTTTGTGTGAGGTCAGCGAGAAGTCGCGGAGATCCTCGCGGGTCTCGTAGAGCTGGAATGTCCGGTACTGGCTAAAGGCGGTCGCGCCGTCGTAGTCGACATAGACTTTCTGCCCCAGGGCCGGCAGAGCAAGGAAGAAAAGGAACACAATCGGTAGCTGCTTAGTTTTCATCGCGCGATTCTAATCCAAATCAGAGCGCCAGTTCTCGAGCTCGAGCCCTCTGACTCGTTTCATGTGCTCGACGTTGTCGGTGACGAGCCTTCCTTGACAGGCTAGAGCGTGCGCCGCAACCGCCACATCGAAATCCTCGATGCGGACTCCGCGCCGCTCGAGATCGGCCTTGGCCTGCCCAAAGGCCCGGCTCACCTCATCTGACCAGTCGGCCCGTTGGATCTCGCCAAGGAAGAGGTCGAAGCGCTTGCGCAGCCGGTCTCGTCTGCTGGAGCGGGGCAAGCGGGATAGCCCATATTCGATCTCGGCTACAACCGACTGGGGAAGCAGAACATCGGTGCGGGATCTCGAGACCAACTGCCGGGTGACCAAGGGATCGCCCCGCATCAGGAAGGAGAGCGTGTTGGTGTCCAGAATGTACTTCACAGCTCAGGCTGGGGTTTACGGGTCCGCTGGGTGGTGATGGCCTTCATCATCTCCTCGATCATTTCTCGGGCACCCACATCTTCCGCGGCAGCAGCCAGTTCCTCCAGGAAATCGGGGCTCCATCCCGTCTCCTTTTCGATCGCCCTCTCGAGCGCCAAGATGATGTAGCGATTGCGGCTCAAACCCAACTCACCCGCCTGTTTGTCCACGGCATCGAGGAGGTCCCGTGGGAGATGAACAGTCGTTGCCATTCGAATAGAATATAAATATATTCATCCTGAGTCAAGACATCCTCCTCATGTTGAGAAAGACGAGATTTTCGCCCTCGATCTTCTCGGTCGGTTGTGGCCGGTCGGCATCCGCTGGCGGCAGGCGTTATGATCCGGAGGAGCAGTGCCGATCGCTGCTTCTCGCTGAACCAAGCCTCACAGTGAGGGGTCGACGAAGCGGTTCCACTTGCGTTTCCGGAGAGGAAGTCATGAGTTTTCGTGCTTATCTTCAAATCGTCCTGATCGCCCTTTTCGTGGCTGGCTCGGCGACTGGGCCCATCGAGGCGGCGCCGGTAGTCCAGGACCAAGGCAGCTCCACAAGCGACCAGGCGGAGAAGGAGGTGCCTTCGGGCGACCAATCTCCGGCTGGCCTCACCGATTCCCGGCGACTGATGAGGATCGAGCGGGTTATCGAGGCCGACAAGGAGAGGCTCTCCAAACTACAGGCCGATCTCGAGGAGCGCGAGAATCTCTTCGAGGAGATGGCAGCCGAGCGCGAAGGATTGAAGAGCGCGCGGGCCGAAAAGACCGCTCAACTCGAGGAGCTGAAGGCGGCCGGGGATCTGAATGAGGCTTCCTCGCTGGAAGCGGAGCTCGCAAAGCTCGAGCAGCAGTTTCAGCTACTTACGAACCAGACGGAGTTGACGTACAACTCTGCCAAGAGTCTGCAGGACCAGATCCGTGCACTGCAGCAGAAGATCGAGAAAGACGAGAAGGCCCGCGACCAGTTGACGGGTGTCCGGCCGCCCGAGGACGCGGCGGCGCCTGGCCCGACAGCGGAGGTCGGGACCCAGACGCCGACCGCCGAGTCCTCGGCGACCAGCCCGCTGCCGCAGTTCTTACCCGGGGCGCCTGCTCCGACCGGCACCCCGAGTGCACAGCCGCCCTCGGCGCTGCCCGAAACCGCTGAGCAGATCGAGGCCCGCAGGGAGGCGGAAAGAAGAGAGGCCGAGGCGCAACAGGCGGACCAGGCCGTTATGGACTTTCTCGAGCGAAAGGCTGCGCTCGAGGAGCAGATCGAGTTGGAGCAAGACCAGCTGCAGACGGCCGGGGCATCTCGAGAGAACCTGGACCAGGCCCTGCGAGAGGCCGCGGCGGAATTGGAGGAGGGAATCGCGGGCGGTGCGGATCAGGCGGAGCTAGCGGAGATCCAACGAAGGATCGGCGAGATCAATAAGCTCATACGGCAAACCCGTCAAGAGATCGACGAGCGGCGAGCAGAGCTCGACTCTCTGCACGAGCGGCTGGACGCGCTCCACGAAGAGCAGCTTGCCGTCACCCAGGAGGCTGAGGCGCGGCGCCAGGAGGCCGCGGCTGCCCGCAAGCGGAGCATCTGGCTGGAGAGTCCGTTACATCCGCAGAACATCTACCAGTGGATCATCACCCGCGGTCCCCGCATGCTGCTGGTGATAGCTGTGGCAGTCTTTTTGTTGTTCCTGATTCGCCTTTCGGCTCGTGGAGTGGCCAGGTCGGTCGTGCGTGGCGGACGGGGAGGCCACACCGCGAGCACGACCAACCGTGCCGACACTCTCGCCCTGAGCTTCCGCAGCGCCGCCAGTCTGCTGATCGTTATCGCCGGTACGCTGCTGGTTTTTCAAGAGGCCGGAGTCGATATCAAGACGGTGCTCGGCGGGGCCGCCATTCTCGGCGTCGGGATTGCCTTCGGAGCCCAGAACCTGATGCGGGACTACTTCAACGGCTTTATGATCCTGCTCGAGGACCAGTACGAATTGGGCGATCTCATCACCATCGGCAACATCACCGGCAGGGTCGAGAAGGTAAACATGCGGACCACGGTGTTGCGCGACCTCGAGGGCCGGGTGCACTTCATCCCGAACGGCGAGGTCAAATCGGTGACCAACCGTACCTACGTCTGGGGGCGAGCGGTGCTCGAGGTCCCGATCGGCTACAAGGAGGACGTCGACCGGGTGATGGAGGTCATCCTCGATGTCGCCAAGAACTTCCGAGCCGATCCCGAGTTCGAGTCCTGGGTAACCGACGATCCGGTGATGCTGGGGGTCGACAAGTTCACCGAATACGGTGTGGTCATCAAGTTCATGATGCAGACCCGGCCCGACAAGATATTTCCGGTTCGCCGTCAGATGTTGCGACGGATCAAGAACAGGTTCGACAGGGAAGGGATCGACATCTCGGTTCCCCATCGCGTGATCATCCAAGGGAAGTCCGAAGAGTCGTCCTGACCTGTCGACCTCACGCTGCGGATATAATCGTCGGTAGGTCGCAACCACAGACAGGAGGTTCTATCGTGAGCTCGAAAACGCTCCTCACGTTCGTCGTCGTCGTTTTGACCGCTGGTTCAGTCTGGGCGGGTGGCGCGGATACTATCTCTGCCAAAGGCGGAGACATCGAGATCACGCCCATCACTCACGGCAGTGTTCAGGTCGAGTTCGGGGGGCTGGCCATTTATCTCGACCCCTGGACCCGCGGCGACTATTCGCAGGCGCCGATGGCGGATCTGATCCTGGTGACCGACATCCACGGCGACCACCTGGACACCGAGGCGATCGGTAAGCTGCGCGAGGACAAGACGACTCTGATCGTCCCCGCTGCTGCGGCGGACCAGGTGGAGGGCGAGACCGTGATGGCCAACGGTGAGAGGCTGGAGATCGCCGGCGTTCTGATCGAGGCCGTACCCATGTACAACCTCGAGCGCGGCCCCGAGGAGGGCAAGCTCTTCCATGAGAAGGGCAGGGGGAACGGGTACATCCTCACCCTGGGCGGCAAGCGGGTGTATTTCGCCGGTGATACCGCCTGCACTCCCGACATGAAAGCGCTGAAAGACATCGACGTCGCCTTCGTGCCGATGAATCTTCCCTACACGATGCCGCCCGCCGAAGCGGCGGCGTGTGTGCGCGCCTTTGCGCCGAAGATCGTCTACCCCTACCACTACCGCGGATCGGACCTCGAGGAGTTCACCTCCGCTTTGGAGGACAAACCCGAGATCGAGGTCCGGATCCGGGAGTGGTATCCGGGTTCGTGAGGCCTTGAAACTCTAGGGAACCTGGATCAGCCAGGAGCCGTCCTGGAACCACTTGGCCTCGAGCTGGTCGAGTAGGCCCATCGACTGGAGAGTACCCAGGTAGTTCTCGACCATATTGAGCAGCAGCGAGTCGCCCGGGGCGATGGCGATGCCGATGGGCTCGATGGTCAGGGGCTCGGTCAGGGTCACCAGACCCTGGTCTTGGTGGCGCAACACCGACAACGCGCAAATCGGATAGTCGGCGACCAAGGCAGTAGCCTTGTCTTCGAGCACCATCTTCACCGCCGTGTCGTAGTCGGCGGTGGTTACGAGCTTGGCGTTGGGCATCAGTGTCTCGACGAACTTCTGGCTGGTCGAGTTCTCCAGGGCGGTCAGCGTGATGCTGGCCTTGTCGATCTGTCCGGCTTCTTCGATGGCGGCGAGTGTCTTGTCCTTGGTGAGGATCGACTTGCCCGAGAGCACATAGGGTCCGACAAACGCGGCCTTGAGGTTGCGAGCCGGCGTGATGGTCATGCCGGACATGACGACGTCGACCTCACCGGCTTCGAGCGCGGAGAGCAACTGGCCGAAGGGCTTCTGGACAATCTTGAGCTCGACACCCATGGCGCCGGCGAGAGCGTTGGCCAGATCGACCTCGTAGCCGATCAGCTGGCCGTCTTTCGACATGACGCTGAAGGGCGGCTGGGCACCCGACATCCCGACCCGCAGCTCGCCCTTGTCGACGATGCGGCTGAGCACCGGCGAGGAGTCGGCGGCCGGCGCCGGGGCGGAGAGGCCAAGCAGCAGGGCAAGGCACAGAAACAGTCCGATGGATACACGCTTCATTTTGAATCCTCCTTGCGAGATAACTCGCTAGTTTGATGGTGCTTTGAGGGGTTTCCTTGCTAGGTCAAACGGCGTCTGATCTTCTGACGGCCGCGGATGGTCGTTTTGCGCTCGACGGCGGACTCCACGCCCTTGGCCTCGAAGCGGGGGAGTTTTGCACCGATCGCCTTCTCGACCAGGCGGATGGCCTCGCTGTCCTGCCAGGTGGCGATGGTGGAGACCGTACCTTTCAACGACCCTCTGGCGGTGCGGCCGGCGCGATGAACGTAGTCGTCCACCGTGTCGGGCATGCCGAAATTGACGATGTGCTCGATGATGGGAATGTCGATGCCACGCGCCGCGATGTCGGTCGCCAACAGGATGCGGTGCTCACCCTGACGCAATCCCTGGAGGGCGTTGACCCGCTGCTGTTGAGAGCGGCCGGAGTGGATGCGCTCGACCGGATGGCCCTCGAGCTCGAGCTGCCGGCAGGCCCAGTCGGCATCGACCTTGCGCCGGAGAAAGACGAGCATGCTGCCCGTTTCCTCGGCGGCGATCGCCACCAGGCAGGCGCGGGCGTTCTCCTGCTCGACCAGATAGAGGCGGTGATCGATGCCTGCGGCCGTACGGGTGGCGGGGCGCAGGTCGACCATCTCCGGGGAGCGCATGAACCGCCTTGCCAGAGTTTCGATCGAGGAGGGCATCGTGGCCGAGAACATCATGGTCTGGCGGCTGGCCGGCAGCACTTCGAGTACGCGGAAGATCTGCGGCAGAAAGCCAAGATCGAGCATGTGGTCGGCCTCGTCCAGGACCAGCTTTTCGACCCGATCGAGCTTCAAGTTCTTGCGCTCGTAGTGATCCCACAGGCGTCCGGGGGTGGCCACCACGATATCGGGGTGGCGGCGCAGCTTCTGGGTCTGGGGGCCCAGGCTGACACCACCGATGAGACAGACGGTCTCGAGCTCGTGATCCCTGCCGACGACTTCCAAAAAGGCATCGGTCTGGAGGGCGATCTCACGTGTGGGGCAGAGAATAAGTGCCCGGACTCCCTTGCCGTGTAGCAGGTGCTCGGCAATCGGCAGACCGAAGGCGGCTGTTTTGCCCGAGCCGGTCTGTGCCAGACCGACGATGTCCAGGCCCTCTAGGGCTCGCGGAATGACCTCGGTCTGGATCGGCGTGGGGTACTCGAAGCCGATCGCCACTAGCGAGTCCACGATCGGCTTGCTCAGACCCAGCTCGGCAAACGACAGGTCGGTGGTTGCCGGGTCTTGGGGCACGGGACCGGTAAACATCGGTCTCATCCTATCTTAGACATGAGGCGAAGTTGGGCAATCCTATTTCCTCATATTGGCCGGGAGTACCCGTTTGCGCAGCCGGTAGGCCTTGGGGGTCACCTCGAGCTGCTCGTCCTCGGCGAGAAACTCGAGTGCCTGCTCGAGACTGAGGAGCGTCGGCGGCACCAACCGCACCAACTCATCGGCCGAGGCGGCACGCATGTTGGTGAGCTTCTTCTCTTTGGTGACATTGACATCGAGATCGCCGGGCCGGGAGTGCTCGCCAACGATCATTCCTTCGTAGACCTCGTCACCCGGTCCCAGGAAGAAGATCCCGCGCGGTTGCAGATGGTCGATGGCAAATGCGGTGACGCGGCCGGTGCGGTCAGCCACGAGTGCCCCGGTGACGCGGTGGGGGATCTCGCCCTGCCAGGGGCCAAAGCAGTCGAACAGGTGGTTCATGATGCCGGTTCCCCGGGTTTCGGTCAAAAACTCGGTGCGAAAGCCGATCAAGCCGCGGGCCGGTATCTGAAACTCGATCCGTACCCGGCCCGTTCCGTGGTTGACCATTTTCAGCATCCGACCCTTGCGTGGCCCAACCTTCTGCGTCACGGCGCCGACGAAGTCCTCAGGACAGTCGATGGTGAGCAGCTCGATCGGTTCCTCGGGGCCATCGGGCCCCGGTCGAACGATGACCTGAGGTTTGCCCACGGAGAACTCGAAACCTTCGCGGCGGATGGTCTCGACCAGGATGGCGAGTTGGAGCTCGCCGCGGCCGGACACCTGGAGGGCGTCACTCCCCGGGGTCTCTTCGACCCGGATGGCGACATTGGTCAGCGCTTCCTTGAGCAGCCGCTCCCGTAGCTTGTTGGAGGTGACATGAGTCCCCTCCTTGCCTGCCATGGGTGAAGTGTTGGTGGAGAAGACCATGGACAGGGTGGGCTCGTCGACGAGGATGGGGGGCAGAGCCAGCGGGTTGTCGGGGTCGGAGAGTGTCTCGCCGATCGCCACCTCGTCGAAACCGGCGATCGCCACGATGTCGCCGGGGCCGGCCTCATCGATCCCCACCCTGTCGAGCCCGTCGTACCCATACAGTTGCGTGACCTTGATCTTCCCGATCGAGCCATCCAACAGGCAACGTGTGGCTTCCTGACCCTTGCGGACCTGTCCGTTGAAGACGCGCCCGATTGCCAGGCGGCCGACGTAATCGTCGTGGTCGAGTGAGGTCACCAGGAACTGGAGGGGCTTGTCGGATTCGTACTTGGGACAGGGCACGGTCCGTAGAATCTCGTCGAACAGCGGTCTCAGGTCCCCGCCTTCACCCTCGAGCTCGGTGCGCGCGACTCCAGCCCTGGCGTTGCAGTAGAGAACCGGAAAATCGAGCTGCTCTTCGGTGGCGTCGAGATCGATAAACAGATCGTAGGTCTCGTCCAGAACCTCCTGGACGCGGGCGTCCGCGCGGTCGATCTTGTTGATCACGACAATCGGCGACAGCTTGGCGTCCAACGCCTTGCGAAGAACAAACCGGGTCTGGGGGAGTGGCCCCTCCGAAGCATCGACCAACAGGAGGACCCCATCGACCAGCTTCAAGGTGCGCTCCACCTCACCGCCGAAATCCGCATGGCCTGGGGTATCGACGATGTTGATCCGCACTCCGTGGTACTGGATGGCGGTGTTCTTGGCCATGATGGTGATGCCCTTTTCACGCTCGAGGTCGATCGAGTCGAGAACCCGCTCGCGGACCGCCTGATGGGCACCGAATATGCCGCTCTGCCACAACATGGCATCGACCAGGGTGGTCTTGCCATGATCGACATGGGCAATGATGGCGAGGTTACGGAGGTCGCTTCTCTTCTCTTCAGACATCGCTTACCTGCAGGGGTCGGAACCGGGGGTTGTCGTGAAACTCTGGCGGGAGGTCCGGCCGAGGAGCCGGAACTTTAGCACAGGAGCGATGCCGATGACATCCCCAACCTAACCATCTGATCGTCTGGATCGTCTAAGTGGAAGAGTAGATGGAGGAGCGACGCCAGCCCGGAAGGTGATCGGGTCTGGGCTCGAAGGTCATATTCAAGCGAGGAGCGATCATGAAGCCCACAGGGTGGTTATTGATGGTTTGTGTTGTTGTGATGGTCGCCGGGGGTTGCAGTCGGCGGACAGGGGAGGTCACCAAAGCCACGGCGGAGGGATCTGAGCAAGACCTCTCAGCGGTGGAAAAAGCTGCCGAGGAGGCCGACAAGGCCATAGACGCTACCGAGAACCCCGAGGAGAAACTGGCGATCGCGCTGGATTTTCTCGACCGCTACCCGGTAAGCGAAGACACCGGCACCGGCTTTCTCGATTCGGCCGTTTATTGGCTCGTCGAGGATCTCGACCGACCGGAGGAGGCCTACGAGCTGGTCGAGGGCATTCTGAGTCAGGTCGAAGACCCGGACACCAAGCTCGAGGTGCAGATGAATCTGGCGATTCTGCATTCCAAAACCGGCCGGACCGATGAGCTCGAGGAGCTGGCCCTGGTCATGGCACGAGAGCACGATTTCCAGTACACCGATTACTACCAGGTGATGGAGATGGCGACCAGAGCGGAGGCCTGGGAGCTGGCGGTCGATCAGGCCGAGGCCTCGTTGGCGTTTGCTACCCCGGAGGCCTACCAGAGCCAGTATCCGGACATGACTGCCGAGGAGTCCGAGCAGGGCGGCCACCGGCGCGTGGCCTTATCCTCGGCCTACAAGGGCTGGGCCCAGGCCAATCTGGGCCGGGCAGAGGAGGCGGTGGCGACATTTGCCGCGGCCGCCCCCAGCACCAGCTACTCCTTTCTGGGGGCCGATGACACACCTCTTCACCTCTATTGGGGCAAGACCCTGTTGCTCCAGGGTGACGCCAAAGGAGCGTTGGAGAAGCTCGAGGTCGAGGCGATCCATGGCGATGCCGAGGCGGGTGAGGTTTTTCGCCAGGCCTGGATTGCCGCCAACGGCGGCGAAGCCGGTCTGGAGGAGCGCCTCTGGACCCTGCGAGAGGAGAAAGCCAAACCACTACCCGAATTCACCCTCACCGACTACGACGGCAACAGCTTGAGATCCTCCGGATTTGCCGGCGATGTCATGGTGGTCGTCGCCTGGCACCCGACGTGAGGGGGGTGCCGCGTGGAGTTGCCACGCCTAGAAACACTCTGGCAGCAGTACCGGGAGGACGGGCTTCAGGTCATCGCCATCGACTCGGAACACGACACCGAGCGCTCGCGCGAGTTCATCACCGAGAAGAATCTTACCTATCACCTCGTGGAGGACACCGAAGGCGACAACAACGTCGTCGGCGACAAGCTGGAGGTCTTCGCCTTCCCCACGACCTATCTGGTGGATCGGAGCGGGAGGATCTTCTACACCCACATCGGCTTCGAAGCCGGTGACGAGGCGACGATCGAGGAAGAGATCAAGCGGCTGCTGTAGGCAACCGGATTCTCAGCTCCTTCGGATTGCAGCCTTGACCCGCTCGGGGGTCATGGGGAGCTCGTAGACGCGAGCACCGACGGCATCGAAAACCGCGTTGGCGACAACGGCGCCCATCGGCGTGATGGCGGGCTCCCCGCATCCCTGTGGACCGAGGTCGGGATTGTCGACGAGCACCGTGCGGATCCGAGGCAGCCAGGAGAAGCGGGGCAGCTGGTAGGTGTCGAAATTCCGATCGAGGATCTCACCGCCCCTGAAGCGAAGCTCCTCGGACAGGGCATATCCCAGGCCCATGGTGATGCAGCCCTCGATCTGCAATTGCGCCCCCTTGGGGTTGATCACCTCGCCCATGTCCTGAGCACAGACCACCCTTTCGACCCGCACCTCGCCGGTCCGCTTGTTGACCGAGACCTCGGCCAGGGTGGCGACATAGGTGCCTTGGTAGTTGGTGCAGGCAATGCCGTAGCCCAGCCCCGAAGGGGCCGGAGCAAAAGTGCGACCAAAGTTCTCGGCCGCGACCCTGAGTACCCGGCGCATCCTCTCATCGGTGAGGTTGCTCCGCCGGAAGTCCAGTGGATTGACGCCCGCTGCCGCCGCCATGATGTCGACCTGGGACTCCATGGCAAAGACGTTGGTGTTCGATGCCGGCGCTCGCCAGGCACCGACGCGAAACGGGTGAGCGTCGTCACCCCCTCTCCAGGACCCGCTTGATTGCACCCGGTAGTGGGGGATGTCGTAGATCGGCTCCGAGCTTCTGCGGCCGGCAAAGAGGACATCGTAGTCCCAGAAGGTGATCCGCTTGCCGCCATCCAGACCGGTGCGCAGCTTGACCACCGCCGCCGGGCGATAGGAATCGAAGAAGAACTCCTCCTTCCGGGTCCAGGCGACCTGAACGGGGCTGCCGGCCAGCCTCGCCAGGCGGGCCGCCTCCATCACCTGTTGATTGCCACCCTTGCCGCCAAAGCCTCCACCCACGAACGGGGTGATGACGCGGACGTTTTCGGTCGGCAGACCCAGCAGGTCGGCGACGGCGTCCCTGGCCCTGAACGGGGTCTGGGTGGAAGCCCATATCGTGGCCTGCTTGCCTTCGACCTGGGCAACGGCCGTGTGGGGCTCGATCGGTGCGTGAGCGACGTAGTGGTTGTAGTAGGTGGACTCCATGGACTGCACCGAGAGACTTCTGCCCCGGCCGATGTTTCCCTGCTCGACTACGAGCTCCGGCTCCGGCGCCGAGTCGACCAGGTGGTCGAAGATATTGCTGTTGTCGACCCTGGTCTTGGGGGTGTCGTACTCGGCGCGGACCTTGCGTAGGGCCCTCTCGGCCATATCCGGATACTCGTGCAGGACGGCGATGAGATCACCGTCCTCGATAACCCGGACACCCTCGACCTTCGCGGCTCCCGAGGCGTCCACATGGTTGAGGGTTGCGCCGTGGACCGGAGGGCGCAGGATCTTGGCATAGAGCATTCCGGGCGGGCGGACATCGCCCGTGAACTGGGCCTCGCCGGTGACCTTTGGTCTGGAATCGGTGCGAAAGGTCGGCTGGCCCGAGACGGTGTGTCGGTTCCGGGGCTTGGCGGTGGCGGCGTTATCCAGACGTCGCTCGATTTTCTGCCCCTTGGTCAGCTCGGCGTAACTGATCCGCTGCCTGGCGTTGTCCCTGGAGATCACCTCGCCGTCCTTGACCGCGAGTCTGTCGGGGTGGACACCGAGACGCTCCGCGGCCAGCTCGACAAGTACCGCCCGGGCCTCGGCCGCGGCCTGACGCAGGGCGATCCCGTACTCCTTGGTGCTGCGAGAGCCGAAAGTCCCTCCGTCCCATGGGCACAGCGCGGTGTCACCCATCACCATGTCCACCGAGCTCAACGGCACGTCCAGCTCCTCGGCCGCCATCTGCGCCAGCGAGGTGTAGATTCCCTGCCCCATCTCGATCTTGCCGCTAAAGCAGCTGACCCGTCCGTCCTCGCCGATGCGGAGATAGGCGTTGAAATCTTCCGGCTCTCCCCCTTGGCGGCGCCCGGTCTGGGCCAGGGCGAGGGGATCGCCGACCGTATAGAGAATGGTGACACCCCCACCGAGCAGCTGTAGGAACCGGCGGCGATCAAAGGTGCCGGGATCGGGGCGGTCCGCCACCTCCGCGGCCGGCCGCTCGTCCCTGCTCATGAGCCTGTCTCCACCATGACTCGAGAGGCAGCCTCGATCGCCACGAGGATGCGTCGATAGCCGGCGCACCGGCAGAGATGGGTGTCCATGTGCTCGACGATCTCATCGTGGGTGGGTGTCGGGTTCTGGAGCAGGAGACCGTAGGCGCCGAGGATCATCCCCGAGGTGCAGTAGCCGCACTGCAGGGCATCGTTGTCGACAAAGGCCTGTTGAAGAGGGTGGAGCCGGTCGCCTCGAGCCAGACCCTCGATGGTCACCACTTCCTTGCCATCGACGGCCCTGACGGGTGTCTGGCAGGAGCGCACCGCTCGATCGTTGACCAGCACGGTGCAGGCCCCGCAGTGCGACTCGCCGCAGCCATACTTGGTGCCGGTCAGGGCGAGATTGGTGCGCAGGACCCAGAGCAGCATCCGATCGGGCTCGGTGGTCACCACCGTGGCTCGACCGTTCACCTGAAAACTGAGGGTTCGGACCATAGGCCTCTCCTTCTCCTTCCCCTGTGAGCGCAAGCCTACCAGCCTTGGTAGAACGATAGGTGGACCGGACGCCATTTCACATTGAGCTTGCCCGGAGGTAGAATAAAAGTCAGAGTAGCAGCCGTTGAGCGCAGGCTAATCCCGCCCCAACACCTCTCACGGAACAAGGAGAAGTGAATATGAGGAAACTGATGAACCGTCATTGTCAGATCACGAAAACTGTCGGGATCGCGCTGATCCTGGCTCTGGCGCTGGGAGCCATGCCCGCTCTGGCCCAAAAGTCGATCGAGAAGTACAAGGCCAACGCCCTGGTCCAGACCGCAGGTGCTGGGTCGATGGCCGAGATCAACATCTATCGGTGGTCGTCGGACGCGGAGCGTGACGAGATTCTCCAGGTCATCAAGAATGCCACCGACAGCAAGCGTAGGAATCGAGACGTGTCGACAGCACTGCGCGGCCAAGAGAAGGCCGGCTACGCCTTTCTCGCTGGAGAAAGGGGCTACCCGCTGCGCTACGCCCGTGAGTTCAAGACCGATGAAGGACGACAGATCATTCTCGCCACCGACCGGCCGGTCTCTTTTGGGGAGGTCTATTCACAAGGCCAGTTGGGTGATTTCGACACCACCATCATCGTGCTCAAGCTGGACGATGACGGTAAAGGCGAGGGAATCGTCTCGGTCGGAACGGAGGTCATCTGGAACGAGAAGACCGGACAGATCGAGGTCACCAACGTCACATCGCAGCCGGTCAAGCTCGGCAACGTGCGCAGGGTCGACTAGCGCCTGGTGCGATCAAGCGATCAGGTTTCGGCCGGCGTCTGACGCCGGCCTTTTTCTTGCCTCGACAACGAATCGCTCCCCCGTGGCCGCGAGTTGCCAGACTACGGCTACTCGAGGACCAGGGCCATGTCGCGGAAGTTGATGACGTAGGCGCGAAAGCTCTGCAAGACGTCCAGCCCGAGGTTGCAGTAGAGATAGTTCTCGTGGGGTGGGCGGATGGGACGGGTGTAAACGTCAACGTCGCGGAGCGTGCCGCCGGCGCCGGCCAGCGTCAGACCGATCTTGCGCAGCCGAAAGGCGGGCATCTCCTCCAACCCGCCGACTCCACCAACCTTTACGGTCGTATGTTTGCCAAAGGACTCGATCCGCTCCCGGTAGCGTTCGTAAAAGGGCTGGTAGAAGGTTGTGTGTCCCGCCCCGGTGTCCAGCCGGCAGACGAGATCGTCCTTGCGATAGCGGACGCGGACGAGGGGGTCTAGATTGTCCAACGCCAGATTACGCCAGCGGCGGGTCTGCGGGCGGTCGGGGATCTCGATCACCCCATCGCGCCGGAACCGCACCTCCTGCATGGCCTCGACGACAGGGAATCCGACGAGACCGGGAATCTGCTTGCCGCCATCGAAAGTGAGGAGCTCGTCGGGGAAGACCAGAAAGACCACGTTGCGGTAGTGGACCTTGCCGATTCTCAGTTGCCCGGCCACGGCCACGTCGGCAAGGACCTTTCTGGTCGTCGAGGTGGCTACCTCCACGCCTGCCGGTCGGATGATCAGGCCGAGCTTTTCGGCTTCTGATCTCATGATGACCGAAAGATTGGCCCCGGTATCGAGGGCGAAGCGGCGGTTGGTGCCCTCGATCTCCACGGGTACGCGCCCGATGGCGTCCAGGGTCAGCCGGCTCATCCCCTTGATCTCGATCTCCTGGGGCGGGACGTCGGCCAGGGCGGCGTAGAGGGGGAGCGTGCCGCGGACCTCCGCCAGGAGGGCAGGATCCAGCTGATCGGCCGGGCCCGCGAGGATGGCCTGGGCACTTGCCAAGGCGTCCTTGTAGCGATGAAGGCGGAAGTGGTTCGTCATCTGGAGCTGCTGGAGCTCCGAGATGCGTGCGCTTGGGCCAGCCTCCTCCTCGAGCAGCGAGTCGATGGTGCGGTTGGACTCGTCCGGCTGGTTGAAGGCCTGTTGTGCAGCCGCCTTGAGGAAGCGGATCTCCGGGGACTCCGCAGCAGCTCCCGAAATCTCCTCGAGACGCTCGGCAAGCAAGAAAAAGTCCCGGGCGCGATATAGGTTCTGGAGCTCGCCCAGGTCGGGCGGTGGAGGATTCTCAACCGCCAGGAGGCCTCCGGCGGCTAGGGTGAGGATCGCAACGGCGAAGGCGCTGCATCGTGACGGCAGCCAGCTCATCGGCACAGGATGCTCCTCAAGCTGGGCGCTGGGCTTTTTCGATCTTGGCCCAGGTGTCGCGCAGCGAGACGGTGCGGTTGAAGACCGGCCGTTCCGGCGAAGAGTCCACCGTGTCGACGCAGAAATAGCCCTGGCGCTCGAATTGAAAGCGCTGGCCGGGCTTGGCGGCGGCAAGACTCGGCTCCACTCGGGCGCCACCCAGAATCTCGACCGACTCGGGGTTGAGGTTGGCCTTGAAGTCCTCTCCCTTTTCGACCTCAAAGGGATCGGCTTTGGTAAAGAGGTGATCGAAGAGCCGGACTTCGGTCTCCGCGGCGTGGGCTGCCGACACCCAGTGGATGGTCCCACGGACCTTGCGCCCATCGGGTGCGTAGCCGCCACGGGTCTCGGGATCGTAAGTGCAGCGGACCTCGACGACCTCGCCGGTCTGCTCGTCCTTGACCACATCGACACAAGTGATGAAGAACCCGTAGCGCAGTCTTACCTCGCGGCCGGGGGCCAGGCGAAAATACTTCTTCGGCGGGTCCTCGAGGAAGTCGCTCTGCTCGATGTAGAGCACCCGGGAGAAGGGGATCTTGCGGGTGCCGGCGTCGGGGTCTTCGGGGTTGTTGACGGCGTCGAGCTCTTCGACCTGATCCTCGGGGTAGTTGTCGATGACGACTCGCAAGGGGCGGAGGACGGCCATGACCCGGGGTGCCGTCTTGTTCAGGTCGTTGCGGACAAAGTGCTCGAGCATGGCGATATCCACCATGCTGTTGGCTTTGGCCACGCCGATGGCATCGCAGAAGTCCCGGATCGCCTTGGGTGTATAGCCGCGCCGGCGCATACCGGAGAGCGTCGGCATCCGGGGATCGTCCCAGCCGGAGACCAGACCAGCGTCCACCAGCTGGAGGAGCTTACGCTTGCTGACGATGGTGTGGCTCAGGTTGAGACGTGCGAACTCGATCTGTCGCGAGGGAAAGATCTCTAGCTCGCGGATGAACCAGTCGTAGAGTGGACGGTGATCCTCGAACTCCAGGCTACAAAGCGAATGGGTGATCTGCTCGATGGAGTCGGACTGGCCGTGGGCGAAGTCGTACATCGGGTAAATGCACCACTTGTCGCCGGTGCGGTGATGGCTGGCGTGGAGGATGCGATAGAGCACCGGGTCGCGCATGTTGAGGTTGCCCGCGGCCATGTCGATCTTGGCCCGCAGTACCCGTGCGCCGTCCGGGAACTCCCCCGCCCGCATCCGTTCGAACAGGTCCAGGCTCTCCTCGACCGAACGGTTGCGGTAGGGACTGTCGCGACCGGGTTCGGTCAGGGTGCCGCGGTGCTCGCGGATCTCCTCGGCGGTCAGATCGTCGACATAGGCCTTGCCCTGCTCGATCAGCTGGACGGCCCACTCATAGAGCTGCCCGAAGTAGTCGGAGGCGTAGTACTCCCGGTCATCCCAGTCGAAACCGAGCCAGCGGATGTCCTCCTTGATCGACTGGACGTACTCCTCTTCCTCTTTGATCGGGTTGGTGTCGTCGAATCGGAGGTTGCAGAGACCGCCGTAGTCGGCGGCGATGCCGAAATTGAGGCAGATAGCCTTAGCATGGCCGATGTGGAGATAACCGTTGGGCTCGGGAGGGAACCGCGTGTGGACGCGGCCACCATAGGTACCGGTCGAGTTGTCCTCGTCGACGGCGTTCTTGATGAAGTGCGAGGGAGCGGAGGATTCGGTTGCGGCCATGGCAGAGGTGCTCCAGAGAGGAAACGCGATTCTACAGGGATCGGCCAGCTCGGGACGCGCGGATTTGCAGATGTGCGGTGGGGGGAATGATCGACCGACCTCCGTGCCGGCCGGGGAGGGTGGCGGACGCCCGGGAACGAAGCGGCCGGCCCCTCTGTGCCGGCCGTCCTGGCGGCCCGATTCAAATAAGCGACAGCGCCCGGTCGATCCGGGCCAGGCAGCGCTCCCGGCCCAGGATCTCTATCGCCTCGAACAGCCCGAACCCGACCGCCTTGCCGGTGACCGCCACCCTGACGGCGTGGATGATCTGCCCGATCTTGATCCCCTTCTCCTCCGCAAAGCTACGCAGGTCGGTCTCCAGGGACTCGGCGTCGAAGTCGTCGAGCGCGGCGAGGTGGTCGCGATACTCGGTGAGCAGGGCGGCGGCTTCGGCGGGCGCCTGCAGGCGCTTCTCGAAGGCCGTCATGTCGTAGAGCAGCTGATCGTCCGGGGTAAAGAAGTCCGCATAGTCGATGATGTCCCCGGCCACTTTGATCCGGTCGCCGGCGGCGCGGACGATGCTCTCGACATACGACCGGTCTTCGTCGGTCGGTGGGAGGGTGAGCAGAAGGGTTGCCTCGAGATAAGGCAACACCATGTCGACCTTCTCGTCGAGCGCCAGCTCCTGCATGAAGTGTTCTTCAAAAGCCATCAGCTTGGCCGGATCGAACGCAGCCGGTGCCCGGTTGACGCGCTCGAGCGAGAACAGCTCGATCATCTCCTCGCGGCTGAAGAATTCTGTCTTGCCGTCGAGAGACCAGCCGAGCAGCAGTAGATAGTTGAGCAGGGCGTGGGGGAGATAGCCCACCTTCTCGTAGAAGTCCACGATCACCGGGTTGAACGCTTCCGCGTCGGTCTCCAACCCGATGGCGTCGGCGATCGCCTGCCCGTGCTCGTTGAGCTTGGCAAACTCGGGGTCCTTCAAATACTTATCGAGCTTGCGCTTGCTCAGCTTGTTCTTGCTCCCCGGCTCGGCGACATAGGGAAGGTGGGCATAGGCGGGCGGCTCGTATCCCAACCCCTCGGCGATAAAGATGTGACGCGGGGTGTTCGACAGGTGCTCCTCGGCGCGGATGACGTGCGAGATCCTCATCTCGTAGTCATCGACCACATTGGCCAGATGGTAGAGGCAAGTACCGTCGGCCCGCTCGATGACATGATCCTGCTCCCGCGCCCATTCGAACTCCATCTCACCCCGAATCAGATCGGTGAATCGGCAGACCCCTTCGCGTGGCATTTTGAGCCGTACCACTCCCTGACGGCCCTCTGCCTCGAACCGAGCCTGCTCTTCGGGTGAAGTGGCCCTCCAGTTTCGGCTGTAGATGAATCGTTCCCCTGCTTCACGAGCGGCCTCGCGCTCGGCCCCTATCTCTTCGGCGTTGGCGTAGTCGTAGTAGGCGAGTCCATTGTCGATGAGCGCCTGGACCGCCGCCCGGTAGTGAACCTGTCGCTGCGACTGGTAGTAGGGGCCGTGGTCGCCTCCCACCTCCGGTCCTTCGTCCCAGTCGAGTCCCAGCCAGCGAAAACCGTCAAGGATGGGCTCGAGCGACTCCTCGACATTGCGTTCCTGGTCGGTGTCGTCGATCCGCAAGACGAACTGGCCGCCCTGCTGTCGGGTAAAGAGCCAGTTGAACAGGGCCGTACGGACACCACCGATGTGGAGGTAACCGGTGGGGCTGGGTGCAAATCGGGTGCGGACCATGCTCGGTGCTCGCTGGCGAATTCGAGGAGTTGGGTGGTCGGGGCTCTACAGGATCTTGAGCACCCGCTGCACCACCTCGTTTACGGTGAATCCATAATGATCGGCCAGCGCTTTGTAGGGTGCCGAGGCGCCAAAGCCCTCGACACCGAGAGTCGCGCCGTCATTGCCGACATACCGCTCCCATCCTAGCGGTGTCCCGGCCTCGATGGCCAACCGCTTGTCGATGAACGGCGGTAGTACCGACTCGCGGTAAGAGCGGTCCTGGGCATCGAAGAGCTCCCAGGAGGGCATGCTCACCACCCGGGCAGCAATCCCATCGTCGATGAGCCGCGCCTGTGCTTCCAGTGCCAGGGACACCTCGGAGCCCGAAGCGATGAGGATTACCTGCGGCTCCCCCTCGGGCGGGTCGGCGATGACATAGGCACCGCGAGCCACACCCTGGCGAGCCATCTCACCGGTGGCGTCAAGGACGGGCAGCTTGTGACGGGTCAAGGCCAGCGCTGTGGGCCCGTTCTGCCTGTCGATAGCGCATTGCCAGGCAGCGGCGGTCTCGTTGGCGTCGGCCGGACGGATGACCGTGAGGCCGGGAATCGAGCGCAGCGACAGCAGTTGGCTCACCGGCTGATGGGTGGGGCCGTCTTCGCCCAGGAAGATCGAATCGTGGGTGAAGACATAGATGACCGGCAGCTCCATCATCGCCGCGAGCCGGATCGCAGGTCGCATGTAGTCGGAAAAAATGAGAAAGGTGCCGCCATAGGGCCGAAGCATGCCGGAGAGCGCCATGCCGTTGAGGATGGCCCCCATGGCGTGCTCGCGAACACCAAAGTGGAGATTGCGTCCACCCGGCTCCGCCGCCGCAAACTCGTCATAACCATCTAGGTAGGTGTTAACGGAGCCGGTGAGGTCGGCGGAGCCGCCCACGAGTTGTCGCACCTCGGCGCAGACGGCGTTGAGCACCTTGCCCGAGGCCTTGCGGGTGGCCAGGGGGCCGTCGGCGGGTGCAAAGGTGGGGAGCTTCTCCTCCCATCCGGCCGGCAGCTCGCCGTCGAGCCACTGACGGAACTGCGCCGCCAGCTCGGGTTCAGCCTTTTGATAGCGCCCGAAGAGCTCGTTCCATTCGTCCTCGAGACGCGCACCCTGCTCCCGGGTCTCGCGGAAGGCTTCGCGGGCCTCGTCGGGAACGTGGAATGTCGGCTCGAGCGGCCAGTCCAGGGCCTCCTTGGTGGCCCGGACTTCGTCGGCGCCAAGCGGCGCGCCGTGGGAGGAGGCGGTGTCCTGCTTGTTGGGGCTGCCGTAGGCGATGTGGGTGCGCACGACGATGAACGACGGGCGTTCATCCTCTACCACGGCCGCCGTCATCGCGGCGTCGAGTGCCTCGAGATCGTTGCCGTCCTCTACCCGCTGCACATGCCAGCCATAGGCCTCGTACCGCTTACCGACGTCTTCGGAGAAGGAGAGAGATGTTGGACCGTCGATGGAAATCTTGTTGTCGTCGTAAAGGACAGTGAGTCGCCCCAGGCCCAGGTGGGCGGCCAGCGACGAGGCCTCCGAGGCGATTCCTTCCATCATGTCGCCATCACTCGCCACGACCCAGACCCGATGGTCGATCACAGGGAAGCCCTCGCGGTTGAAGGTGGTGGCCAGCATCCGCTCGGCGATGGCCATGCCGACGGCAGTGCTGAGCCCTTGACCGAGGGGGCCGGTGGTCATTTCGACTCCGGTGGCCGGATCCCGTTCGGGGTGGCCGGGGGTCTTGGAGCCCCATTGGCGAAAGTTCTGGAGCTCTTCGAGAGGCAGCTCGTGGCCGCTCAGGTGGAGCAGAGAATAGAGGAGGGTCGAAGCGTGGCCGCAGGAAAGAACAAAGCGATCACGGTTGGGCCACGTCGGGTCGGCCGGATTCTGCCGCAGGTGCCGCGTCCAGAGCGTATAGGCGAGAGGGGCCAGACCCATGGGGGCGCCGGGATGCCCCGAGTTGGCCTTTTCGACCATATCCACGGCCAGAAACCGGATGGTATTGATGGCAATCTGATGGCGATCGACGGCAGCCCGCTCTGTCATTGATGTTCGGTCCCTCCCGAGAATCCCAGGCACTCAGGCCATCGAACGGCGGTAAGTGGAGCGGCTAGAGCATAGCCGGGATAGATCGTTCTGCCAACTTATTGTTACTTTGACTCTTAACCGACGGGGTACATACAATCAAGGGCCACGAGACCACTGCGGAGAGGTGCTGGAGTGGTCGAACAGGGCTGCCTGCTAAGCAGTTGTCCGGGGTAACCTGGACCGAGGGTTCGAATCCCTCCCTCTCCGCCATATCAATTCCGCTAAGAAGATTCCAAGCGTGCAGCAGCATGGGAACCGCGCAGCCTGCGGCAGGTGGGATTCGAACCCATCGGACGCGCGCTTGCGCGCGGCCGCCAAAGGCAACGTTCGAACGAAGTGCGCGTAGCGGACTTCGAATCCCTCCCTCTCCGCCATTCAACCCCATACGAAGCGGCCGGCCTCCGTGCCGGCCGATAGGTGTCGTTACCTGGGCGCTCACCGTGGCCCGGTTTCGGGACCTCCAGCCTTAGTCTTCTTGACGCCGGACCGTTAACACCGGACAACTGGCGTGCTGGACGACTCGCTCGGCGGTGCTTCCCAGCAGTAGGTGGGTGAGGCCTGATCGGCCGTGGGTGCCCAACGCGATGAGGTCGGCGCCGCAGGCTTCAGCCTCGCCGACGATGATTTCGGGTGGATAGCCCTCGCGCGCCACCGTCTTCACCGACAGACCTTCGCTGGCGAGCGGCTCGGCCAGCTTTCGTAGCCGGTCCTCGGCGGCGCCCTCGACGTCCTTGAAGTAGTCGAGGGAGGTGGGGATGGTTCCGTAGGCCGTGTACTCGTACGGGAGGTGGTAGACGTGGAGAAGGACGAGGGTGGTCTCTCTAGACTGCTTGGCGAGGAGATCGAGAGCGATAGTGGTGCTCAGCTCGGCGTCGCGGGAGAAATCGGTGGGTACCAGAACCGTGCGGATCTGCCGGTGCTGGTCGATATCGCCCGGGTGAACCGTAAGCACCGGGCAGTTGGCGTGCTGGACGACGCGCTGTGCGGTACTGCCGAGAAATAGATGTTGCAGACCGGTCAGGCCGCGAGTCCCCAGCACGACGAGGTCGACATTCCTCTCCTCGGCGGCTTCGAGTATGGCCTGCGAGGGCAGACCGATGCGCAGATCGGTGATCACCTCGACACCACGCCCCCGCGCCCGCTCGGCCGCGTCGTTGAGCCGGCCCGAGGCCGCCTCCTGGAGCTTTTCGGTGAGATCTGGAGGCGAGGGGACGAAGTCGGTTGCCCGGTTGGGCAACATCACCCCGTGAACCAGGACGATCTGTGCCTGATGGGTCCGGGCCAGCTCCAACGCCCAGTCGATGCCGGCCTGGGCGGTGTCGGAGAAATCTGTGGCCACGAGGACGGTACGAATCGGTGTTCTGTCGGTCATATCAGTGCCCTCCTCTGAGCAAGCGGAGACGATTCGCGACCTGCATTTACGGACCGCTCGCGCAGGCCTCGCAAATCAGTATAGCTCGGCCGGCGAGGAGCCGAAGACTCCAGCATTTGATTGACTACAACGCGGATTTGCTGCTAGCCTTCAGCCCGCCTTTGGGAGGTCGTTCAATGGTAGGACACACGGCTCTGGCCCGTGGAATCGGGGTTCGAATCCCTGCCTCCCAGCCACAAAAAGCGGTTCCCATTCAGTCTCAGAGCTAGAGAATCCGAAAGCGTGGAGACACGCGGCAGGGATTCGAACCCCTGCCTCTCACGCGCTAGGGAACCAGCGAGGGGTCGATCTCGACGGCGAGCTTGCCCCCGGTACCCACTGTGGCTCCGTCATGGAGGACCACGCTTTGCCCGGCACGCAGTATCAGCTCACCGTCGGGCCCCAAGACCGTCAAGTTCGGTCCAACGATGATCGTATTGCAGGCCTCATACGTCTGGCTGGTCAAAATGGTGTCATCACTCAGGATGAATTCCTCCCCGTTTGCCGCTTGACAGGAGGCGAAGCCCAAGCGCGCATCTAGAGATCCAACACCCAGGGTCGCCAGCTTGAACGGCAGCGTCGTGCCTTTCGAAAAACCCGAGGAGTAGGGCAGCTCGACCTCCGCTTCTCCGCGAGCAGCGAAGAAATCGAAGACCTGCATTTCGCGGTCCGTGAGCAGACGGGATCGCGAGACAAGAATCGTCGCAACACGATAGTCGACCTGAGCATCAGGAAAAACTGGCACCCGTGGGCCTTCGTGCGCGATCCAGTCATTGGCAGTGACATCTTCAGTGGGTCCTTCGAGAATGCAGCCACCACAGACTGTCTGATTCTGGTTCTGGAATACAAAATACGAACCTGCCTGGGACGCTCGGGCCATGCCCATGAGGTAGAGCTCCATGCCGCTGAAGAATCGCTGTCTCGGCACATCCACCAGTAGGAAATCTCCACCTCCAATAGGAACGAGGTCAAAGGGAAAAGCGAGACCCTGGGGGTTGGACGGGTGCTGGAAGCCCATGATCCCGGGCGCAAGAGACGAAATGGGCCAGTGTGGGATGACTCCCTGTAGGGCGGGCAGGTCTGAGAAGTTGATCCATTGGTGGCCGAGCTCGTGAAGACTCGCGGTCTCGGCGAGATCGAATAGGCCAGTGATGGGATACCGATTGATGCCCTGCAATACACCGTCGCTGCCATAGGCGGCGCTGTTGTCGAAGATCGAAAGGCCGATCCCGTCGACAAAGTTCCTGATCAGTAAGTGGTAACGGTTGGCGAACCGATTCGGTGTTGAGATGATATTGAGGAAGTCGAAACTGTCCGGAAACTCCTCATAGAATCGCGTCGTAACCTCCGACAGTACGAGATTCCCGGGATCAACGTGGGCGACTTGTATGTTGACGATCCGAGGGCTCGCTCTCATATCGGGAGCGAGATCATTCACGGCGACATCCGGTATCGAGGCATCGTGCACTTCGATGAATAGGCTGCCTCTCAAAAGCAGACTCGCGCCGGAAAAGATCTCCAGGAATCCCACGAAATTTCGATTCACGTCGTCGGGTTGGTAGCCGTAAAGAACCTCTTCATGAGTGACGGTCGTGGTATAGAAACCACTGCCGTGGTTTGTTAACGGTCGAGATGGTCCACTGGCGAGTTCGAGAACAACATCCGATGGCGAGCCATCGGTCTGCACGCTCAGGAGTACGATCTCGGGATGAGCAACACTCACCGCGATCGGGTCGAAGCCCCTGTACGTCACGAGTGCGGCGGCGCTGACGCCGGGAGACACCCAATTAGTTCCCTCAACTGCTTCTGATTGGTCCGCGTCGGCAGGTGCCTCATGCCACGGCTCCCGCGCCCCGGCGCCGATGGCGCAAAGGATCAGAGCGAATAGGGCCCAGAGTCCGGGGTCTCTCAAGGTGCCCTCAGTCATTTGATTACGAGCCGAGTCGACCGACTCCACATGGCCCACTGGTACACCGCAAGGGCCCAGCCAGGCAACTCTCTCTGGGGCCCAAAATCTTTTCTGTGAGTCCTCGGGTAGGTCGAGGACCCCGATGATGTTGGTGCAGGCACCAAGGGGGTCGACACCACAGGAGGGGTGGCTGAGGTGGCTTGACGGCCAGGGGGAAACCGCCCATAATGGACTTGCTA
>JBAUDS010000072.1:0-4105 GCA_049678185.1 Thermoanaerobaculia bacterium | reverse complement strand
GGACCGTACGGCAGGTGACCTCGACGAGGCTTCCTCCTTCGGGTATGTAGCGCAGCCGGCGTCCCATGCCATACTAGACGGGAAGCGAGACTCCAATCTTTCAGGAATCCTCTGGAACCTATTCCGGCTGAGGAGCTATGCCGACGCCCTGAATAACACCACCCGCTATGAATACGACGCGCTCAACCGCCGGTTCCAGACCACCTGGCAGGACACGACCCAGGAGACTCTGGTCTACGACGCATCCCACAACGTCATCGAGCGGACCGACCCCAACGGCACGTTGGTGACCCAGGTTTTCGACCCCGCCCGCCGGTTGACGGGCCGGGTGGTGACCCCGGACGAGGGTGTCATCGGCCCTCTCGCCGAGACCCACGACTATGACGGTCTCTACCGGATGACCCTGGCCGCCTCGGGCGACGTGATCACCCGTTTGGCCTGGGACTCGCTTTCGCGGCTCATCATCGATGAGACCGAAGGCCGCACCGTAGCGTACGACCATGACGACGAGGGCAACGTCACCGGGATCGAGTACCCGAGCGGGCGGCGAGTGGAGCAGGAGTTTGACAAACTCAACCGGCCCAAGCAGATCGGCTCGCGTGAGGGCGGCGATCCGGGGGCGCCTTTCCAGCAGGCCGTGACCTACGGCTACCGGGGCCCCTACCTCCAGGCGGTCAAGACCCTCGGCAACGGTCTCACCAGCCAGCGCCAGTTCGACCCGGCCCGGCGCCTCCTATCGGATACCTATCTCAACCCGGCCGGTCAGACGGTCTTCCAGGAGTCCTACTCCTGGAGCCCGCGCAACCTCAAGGTGGGTCAGTCCCGCGGCGACCTGAACGGCCAAGGGCTGGTCCTGGCCCACGACAGCGCCCGGCGACTGACCCACGCAGCCGGGTTGTCCGACCGTGCGGCGTTGCCCGGCAATAACAGCACCCCGTCCTCCGCAGAGCTGGCCGACAATCCCGAGGTCACCAACTTCCGCTACGACGCGGCCGAGAACCTGCTGGCCGCCACTCAGACCGAGGACGAGGTACCCGAGGATCGGGCGTTGCCCCTGGACGGCTCGGGCCGCAACCGCCCCGGCGCGGTGGGCGAGATCCCCCTCACCTACGACGCCAACGGCAACCTCGTCACCAAGGGGGAAATGCGGTTCCACTTCGACTTCCGGAACCGGCTGACCCGGGTGACGACCGGGGAGGGCGAAGCGGAAGAGGAGATAGCGGCCTACGCCTACGACGCCTTCAACCGCCGGGTGCGAAAGGTGGTGGGAGAGACGACGGAGGAGACGGTGTGGAGCGGCTGGCGGGCGCTCGAGCAGTACGAGAACAACGAGCTCCACTCCCGCCGCACCTACGGCCGGGGCTTGGACGAGGTGGTGGTCCTGGAGCAGGACCTGGATGGCAACGGCCTAGTGGAGATGGAGTATGTGCCGCTCTACGACGAGACCGGCAACCTGGTGATGGTGACCCGGGATGAGGATGCCGAGCCGGTGGAGCGTTACGAGTACACCCCGTACGGCACCCGGACGATCTTGGTGGACTCCACCCCACCCACGATCGAGCAGGTGCGGGTCAAGGATGGCGAGGTCTGGATCGAGGCCTCCGAAGAGCTCCTCCAGGTGGCTCTAGACCGGGTCCTGGCCGATGGAACCCTCAGGCTCACCGATCTCGATGCCCCGGAGGATCTACCGCTGACCGCGGATCTGCCGATCCTGACCGGCCGCCAGGCCCGCCGGAGGCTGATCATCACCACGACCGACCCGCCGGCCCCGGGCGCCAATCTCCGCCTCACCCTCCCCGTCGCCCTGCTGGTGGACACCTTCCTCAACACCGCCACCGAGGACTTCACCCTCGACTTCACCTGGCCCGACACCGATGACGTCCTGTTTGACGGCACGGCCCCGCGCCTAGAGAAGGTCCTGGTCAAGGACGGCCACGTCGAGCTCGAGCTCACCGAAGAGCCCGACCTAACCACCACCGACGCCATCCTCATCGACGGCGAGCCGGTCGTCTGGGAGCTCGACGAAAGCCGCTACAAGCTCGTCACCACGACCCCACTCGACATCGGCGCCTACACGTTCGAGGTCAGCATCGGCCTCGGCGATCTCGCAGGCCTCCCCCTCACCGAGCCCTTCGCGAGCCCCATCGCCATCGACCCCTTGACTCCCCGCTGGTTGGTGTTCCTGGCCCCCGACCCACGAGAGGTCTCAGCTTCCACGATCAACAACGACCTCGGCTTCCACGGCCTCGAGCACGACCCCGAAACTGGCCTCGTCTACATGAGGAACCGGTACTTCGGCCCGGAGCTGGCGCGGTTCATCTCGCAGGACCTTCTCGGGTACGTCGACGGGCCGAGTCTCTACCAGTACGGGATGTACTCGCCGTTCAACTATTCCGATCCAATGGGCCTGGATGTAGAGGTGATCGTTGGTCGGCCCTACAGAAAGCCCAGTGGGGAGTGGTCACCCTATGGGCATGTTGCGGTTCGTGTCTTCGATCCGGAAGCCAACCAGTACGACGTCACCTACGACTTCGGCCGGTACGGTCGTGCATGGGGGATGCAGAATAGTAAGGGCGAGGGCATTCTCAATGAGCAGGCGGGCCCTGATTACCTCGCGAGAGAGGCGATCCACCGCACATCAATTGGCTACCGAGTCGAGAGCGATCACGAGGCAGACCAGAGGGTTATCGACCACTTCAAGGCGCTCATCGCCAAAGGGAAACGGCGTCGAGACATCGAGAAGAAGCTCGGTTATGAGAACAGTCAGTCGTATCAGCTTGAAGTCGAGTACAACGCAGCGATCCTCAAACTTGGTTTGGGTGGCAACACCTGTGTGTCGCAGACCAGGGAAGGTTGCGAGGCTGGGGGTACCGAAGACCTGGGGGCTGTTGCTCGGGCCCTTGGCGAGGTATATCCTGAGCGCGTCGAGGAGAATCTCGAAAGGCTGTTTCAAAGCGGGGATTCGCCCTTCATCGAGAGGCGGACCTACTCCGCGGGTAGTTCGGGGAGCCCAGCGATCGTCACTTCTGAGGAGCAGGGCCAGAAGACCAAGGAGATGCGCAGCCAAGAAGCCAAAGAGCGGTCAAAAGCCTGGCAGGAGCCACCAAAGAAATGAGATTGCCTATTCTCGTAGCGCTGGGCTTCTTGACTATGATCCTCGTTGCCGCAGGGTTCTTCCTGGGTCGATATCATGCTCGATCGTCGACAGAGTCGGTAGCGGGACCCCGCTTCCGGCTCAAGGAGGAGATGCTCATTCTCTCCTCGGATGGAGAGCCTCAGGGCAAGCTACCTTCCGGCACTGTGATCTATCTTGTTCCAGACCCATTCGGTGATCGCACGAGTCTTTTCAAGGTCTACTTCGAGACAGATGTTGATGACATGGGTCCTATCGAAGAGATCCGAGGCGAACCTAGCCACCGCCACGAGCTGGAGCGTTACTGGCTAAAGTCCAGAGAGTGGTTAGGCAGCCTCACGGAAGAGGAGGCTCCGGCCGGGGACGCTGCAGTCGATCCCAAACCTTGAATCGCTTCATAGGTTTGGCTCAGATACTACCGACTGTCCACAAAACAAGTCGTGCGCGAGGGTATCGGCTATATTGGGGCCTCGGGTGGCGCGT
The DNA here is from genome assembly GCA_049678185.1 of Thermoanaerobaculia bacterium. GTDB lineage: Bacteria > Acidobacteriota > Thermoanaerobaculia > Multivoradales > JAHEKO01 > M0029. Next base: position 489 of record JBAUDS010000072.1, on the reverse strand, counting down.
CCTACCTAGCGTATGAATTGACGAACAAAGATTGAGATCTGAAGTGTGGCGATTTGCTGAATAGGTGAATAGGTGCCAGGCTATTCTTGAACTTTTGAACTTGGAAAACTCGACCAGCAGGCGTTGCCTCTACCACCCGAACATTGATTAGGGCAATAGGATCGGCGGCGCCTGGGCGGGCTTGAGGAGCGATGCCGAGCGCTGGGCGGCGAATCGATACTTCCTGGATACTGTCACCGCCAGAGGCGATCGGATCCTGCTCTCCACACCAAAATCAAGTATCCCACGCAACTCCTGGCTGGCTCGGGAGGTTAAGTACCTCACCCAGCAGAGGGGCTATGTATGGGTCAATCAGTGGTCGTTAAGGCCGGGAGGCTAGCATGAGTGAACTTCTCCGAGTCCTCAGAGACTGGCTGCTTTTCTTCTTCGAGGACAATCGCTACCGCTTGGTCAACTCACAGGTTGGTCCGTCGTTCGACGACGCCTTAA
>JBAUDS010000071.1:0-12026 GCA_049678185.1 Thermoanaerobaculia bacterium | reverse complement strand
CGACAACCCACCTACCGGTGACACGGTCAACAACAAGCTCAGTGCCTACGTTCGCTACGATCAGCCAAAAGGGCGATACTGGGTGGAGTGGCGGGTACGCCACAACTTCAGCCAGCCGTCGACCTTCGATCCCGACGAGCCAGTGCCGGCAGTTGGGCCGGAGCTCCCCGCCTTTACGGTTCACAACCTGGCCGGCGGAGTGACCGTTTACGAGCGTGGCCGACAGCGACACACACTGGGTGTGGTCATCACCAATGTGACCAACGAGCTTTACTCCGAGTTTACAAACGCCTCATTCTTCCGGCCGCAGTCGAAGCGGAATTACATCGGCACCTACCGCTTCAGTTTCTAGGTCGAGACCTTCCCGGCCCCGGAACTCCTCCAGGGCCGGCTTTCTTTTTGATAGCTCGCCGGGACCCGATCGCGGGTCCCGGCGAGGCCCTCCCCTAGAAAAGGTGTTGTGGCGGCAGGCCTCGAGGCTCGAGATTGGCGATCTCCCGCAGGGCCCCTGCGGTGTACTTGGCCGCCATCAAACCCCGCCACTGGGCCTGAAAGTCGGTGTTGTCCATGGGGGTTGCGGTCTTGCGTGCGAGGGCAGCCGCTTCCGAGATGGTCTCTTCGCTCAGGGCCCTGCCCTGGAGACAATCGGCCAGTCCCGCCACCGGCAGAGGTCGGGAGCCCACGGCCCCCAGATAGACGCTGACTTCGGTCACCCGGTCACCGCCATCGGTCCAGACCGCGGCCGCTACCGACAGCACCGCAAAATCGATCGATCCCCGCCGCCGGAGCTTCCAGAAGCTCGACCGGCAGTGGGTACTGTCACTTCTATCTGGAATCAGGATCTTGGTGACGATCTCGTCAGCCGCCTTGTCGAGGTAATCGATCCCATCGTCGCGATAGAAGTCGGTCAGGGGTACGACCCGCACACCCCGTTTTGACACCAGCTCGACCCGGGCACCGAGCGCACACAGGACCGGTGCCGAATCCGATGCCGAGTGGGCCCAGCATCGGGGGGAGCTCGGGGCGACCCAGCAGATGGTGCCCTCTTCTTTCATGCAGTAGTCGATCGATCGTCGCCATTCCTCGGTCTGGTTGTAGTAGGTGCAGCGGGTGTCGACACAGATGTTGCCGCCGATGGTGCCCATGTTGCGCAGCGGCGGCGACGAGATCGAGGCCACCGCCCGGGACAGGGCGGGGAAGCGCTCGGTGATCTCCCGGCTGCGGACGATGTCGTCCAGGATGGTGGTGCTGCCCAGACGGAGCTCGCCGTTGTGACCCCCAATGCCGGCCAGCTCGGGGATGGCCATCAGGCTCACCACCCGCCCGGCCTTCTGGTGCCGGCGCTTCATATTCGGCCACAGGTCGGTGCCACCGGCGACGACCCGGGTTTCGGGGCCCTCACCGGCCAGAATCTCGATGACCTCGGCGAGGCTGCCGGGAGTGTGAAAGTCGAAAGGGGGAAGTCTCAGCATCGAATGCTCGTTGTTCGCGGGTGGCTATTTGGTGGTGAGTGCACGATTTTTGCCTTTGAGTGCCTCGTCCCGGCTGGACATGGTGCCGGTCGCACCACGCATGTCGTGTCGTTTCTTCTCCCCGGGCTCGTTGAGTGCGCGGCCGTCTCCACCTTCTGCGGGCGTCGGCACGATCAGGGTCTCGCCAAAGTCGATCTCCGGAAAGTCCATGGGCCCATACCGTGGCTGTCGGCCGCGACTCTTTTCGTCCAGGGCTTTGAGAATCATGTGAGGTTGGATCGGGACCTGGTCGATCCGCACGCCGACGGCATCGTGGACGGCGTTGGCGAGAGCCGGCGGAATCGGGAGCAGCGGTCCCTGTCCGACCTCCTTGGCGCCAAACGGACCCAATGGATCGGGGTCTTCGATCAGATAGCTCGTCACCGGCGGCATGTCGTGGAAAGTCGGACTCTTGTACTCCAACAGAGAGGGCGTTTTGTGAACCAGCGCACTCGACAGGTGGCGGGGGAGAGCCCGGAAGGCCTGCTCCTCCATCATTGCTTCGCCGAGACCCATGTAGACCGAGCCCTCGATCTGACCCAGGACCAGAACCGGGTTGATCGAGCGCCCGATGTCGTGGGCCATCCAGACGTGAACGGGCCGGTAGAGACCGGTCTCCGGGTCGACTTCGACTTCGATGACCGCGGCGGAGTAGGAATAGGTGGGGGACGGGCCGACACCGGCGCCCCGATATTTGCCCGGCGCCCGTGGCGGGGTGTACGAGCCGGTCGTTCCCAGAGTGCCCCATTTGGCTTCGGCGACGGTGACTGCATCTTCGAAGCTCAATCCCCGCTCCGGATCGGCGGCATCGAAGACCCGTCGCTCGGCAAAGACCAGTCGCTCCCGGGGCACGTCGAGCCGCTTGGCCACCGCCTGGGCGATGAGCTTTCGTGCCCGCTCGGCTGCCTGGTGGGCGGCATGACCGACCATCAGGGTCACCCGCGAGGAGTAGCTACCGAGGTCGACCGGTGTCAGATCGGTGTCCGCCACGCAGAGGCGGATATCGGCGAGGTCGATACCCAACACCTCGGCGACCACCGCCGCCAGCACCGAGTCGGAGCCCTGCCCGATCTCGGCTTCGCCGCAGAAGACGGCCACACCCCCCGAGCGGTCGAGCTTTAGCTGGACCCCCGACTGCGGCATATGGTTCCAGTAGATGGGGAGACCGGCCCCACACAGATAGGAGCCACAGGCCAAGCCCAGCCCACGACCGTGGGGGAGCTTCCCATAGCGCTCGCGCCAGCCGCTCCCGGCGACCACTGCCTCGATGCAACGCCGTAGACCGACAGTGCCCAGCTGTAGCCAATTAGCGGTAACGCTCCCGGGCTCGGCTAGGTTTCTCAGACGCAGATCAGCCGGGTCGATACCGAGTTGCTCGGCCGCCTTGTCGAGATGGACCTCGAAGGCAAACCGCGGCTGTGGAGTGCCGTGACCCCGTTTGGGGCCGCAAGGAGGCTTGTTGGTAAAGCAGCGGACACCGTCGAACCGGTAGCGGGGTAGGTCGTAGGTTACGGTCTGGAGCGCACCGGTGTAGTAGGTCGACGCGACCCCATAACTGCCGTAGGCGCCACCGTCGAGCGCGGTTCGCAGATGCTGGGCGGTCATCGAGCCGTCCTGCTTGAAGCCGGTGCGCAAATGCATGAGCGTGGGATGGCGGCCGCGGTGACAGTAGAAGATCTCCTCCCGGTTGAGCGTAATCCTGACCGGGCGGCCCAGCTCGAGGGCCATCTTGGCGGCGACGATCTCGTGGTTGAACACATCGCTCTTGCCGCCGAAGCCGCCGCCGTTGGAACAGGCGATCACCCGGATGCGCGACGGGGGCAGATCCAGGACCTTGGCCAGCGCCCGGTGGACGTAGTGGGGTGTCTGGGTCGACGAGTAGACCGTGACGCGGTCCTCGTCTTCGGCCACGGCCACCGTGGCGTGCTGCTCCATGGCGAGATGGGTGCTGCCCTGGTAGAAGAGCGTGTCCTCGAGCACCAGATCGGCCTCGGCAAAGCCTGCCTCGAGGTCGCCAAACCGCATCGACACTTTCTTGTGGATGTTGTTGCCGTCGCCGTAGTCGTGAATCCGATCCCCGTCCTCGGCGAGAGCCGCGTCGATACTGCCGATCGTATCGAGCGGCTCGTATTCGACCTCGACCCGTAGCGCCGCCTCGTAGGCGGCCTCCTCGCTGGTGGCGGCCACCGCTGCCACCGGGTCTCCAACGTAGCGGACCTTGTCGATGCAGAGGGCGTGTTCGTCCTGGGTGACCGGGAGGATGCCAAAGGGGTTGGGCATCTGCTGGCCGGTCAGGGAGCCGAGATATCCGGGCACCTCGGCCGCGGTGGAGAAGTCGATCTTCTTGATCCTGGCGTGGGGGACGGTGGAGCGGACCAGCTTGAGGTGACAGAGCCGGGGAAAGTGGAGATCGTCGGCAAACCGCGTCGTGCCGGTCACCTTGGCCCGTCCATCCACCCGTCGGAAAGGCTGCCCGATGTGGCGCCCAGGCAGGTCCCGGGTGTCTTCTGCCTGTTCGTTTTCGATTGGCTCAGCCATCGAGACTGCTCCTCAACCGTTCTCCTGATCGGGCAGGGTGGTGCCATGGAGGACATCCTCCGCCGGTGTCCACTCCTCGCCCGCGGCCAGCGCGGCGGCGCCCTCCACCGCCTGGATGATCTTGTGATAGCCGGTGCAGCGACAAAGAGTGCCCGACAGGGCCTCGCGGATGTCGTCGTCGCTGGGATGCTTGTTATCGGCCAAAAGGGCCTTGGCGGTCATCAGGATGCCTGGTGTGCAGTAGCCGCACTGGGCGGCGTTGAGGTCGGCAAAGGTCTGCTGCAAGGGGTGGAGCCGGTTGCCCTCCTGCAGGCCTTCGACGGTTTCGATCTCGCGTCCCGACATCTCCGCCGCCAGCACCAGACAGGAGAGGACCGGTCGCCCGTCCACCAGCACAGCACAGGTTCCGCACTCACCCAGCTCGCAGCCATGCTTGGTGCCGGTCAGTCCGCACTCCTCGCGCAGCACCTCGAGCAGGGTGTGATGAGTGGGGAAGGCCACCACCCGGCTCTCACCGTTGATCCTCAACTCCAGCGTCGTGGTCTGTTTAGCCATCAACTGCCTCCGCGGCGAGCTCGACGCCCGGTGCCAGCAGCCCGCGCACGAGGAGATCGGCAATGTCGTGGCCGATGTCGTGGCTGCTCTTTCTGCCATCCTGTCGGTACCACTTGACGGTCCAGTTGAGCGCCCCCAGGGTCGCCATCGCCACCACGGCGGCGTCCACCTGGCGAAAGACCCCCTGGTCGATGCCGTCGGTGATGAGTTGCCGGTAGGCGGTCTCGTAGGCATCGCGTTGCCGCAGAACGGTCTGTCGCCGGTCGCCGGTCAGCGCATCGACCTCTAGATGCGCCAGCGCACCCGGTGTCTCGTCGTTGACCCGGATGACGTGCCCGACGATGAGCCGGTAGAGCTTGGCGTCGGCCCGCAGCCCGGTGGCCCGGACGTGGCCGGCGAGGTCGAGGAGACCGGCAAGAGCGTCCTCCTGACAGAAGGCGAGCAGGTCCTCCTTGTTGCGAAAGTAGTAGTAGAGGTTGCCGACGTGCATCTCGAGCTCGGCGGCGATGTCCCGCATGCCGGTGGCATGGAGCCCTCGCCGCCTGAACACACGGGAAGCGGCTTCGAGGATCTCCCGCTTGCGGCGCAGAGTCTTGGCGTCGGGGGCCGGTGGCCGCTCCTGAAGTTTTTGAACCATTGTTCAAATTTTCCATCCGTCCGTTTGGATTGTCAAGGGGCTGCGGGTATTCTGGATCCACTCATTTGCACCGAGGAGATAATCGTGAAGATAGAGATTTTCCAGATCGATGCTTTCTCGCGGCAGCCGTTTGGCGGCAATCCGGCCGCCGTAACCCTGTTACCCGAGTACCCGGACGACGACTGGATGCAACAGGTGGCTGCCGAGATGAACCTGTCGGAGACCGCTTTTCTGCGACCACGAGACGATGGTTTCGATCTCCGTTGGTTTACCCCCGAGGTCGAGGTAGAGCTCTGCGGACATGCGACGCTGGCCAGCGCTCACTTCCTGTGGGAGCGGCGCCTGGTCGATCCCTCGGCGGAGATATCGTTTTGGACCCTGAGTGGTCGGCTGGCGGCCAGGCGCAGCGATGAGTGGATCGAGCTCGACTTCCCCATGGAGGGCCCGGAAGAAGTGCGGCCGCCACCCGAGCTGGTGCCGGCTCTGGGTGTCGAAGCCAAGTGGGTGGGGAAGAATCGGTTCGACTATCTGGTCGAGGTCGATTCTGAAACGGAAGTGCGGGCGGCGGTGCCTGATTTTGGCAAGCTGCGCCAGGCCACGACCCGGGGCGTCATGATCACCAGTGTCGCTTCGTCGGAGGAATTCGATTTCGTGTCGCGGTTCTTTGCCCCGGCCGTCGGTGTCGACGAGGATCCGGTCACCGGCTCGGCGCACTGCTGTCTGGCCCCTTTCTGGGCCGACCGCTTGGGGCGGAGCGAGCTCCTCGGTTACCAGGCCTCACGTCGTGGGGGTGTGGTGCGCACCCGCACTCTCGGTGACCGTGTGGTGCTGGGTGGCCAGGCGGTGACGGTCCTGCGTGGGCAGCTAGAGACCTGAGCAGTCCGTGGTAGAAGTCCCGCGGGCTGCTAACGCTCTGCCGGTGGCCGCCAGAAGGCGGTCGGTGGTCTGAAGAAGACGCTCAGCTCGGCGCGACGCTCGCGCCCCACCGACAGGTTCTGAAAGATGCCATAGAGGACGGTGGCATTTGGGCCACGTACGATCTCGGGACTGCCAAACCAGCGGCCCTGGCCGATCTCGCATTCCTCCTCCGGCAGACAACGACCGCCCCCTTGATCGTCGGCTGCACCGTACTGAAAGCCGACAAAACGGCCCGCCCGGGGGAGGACGGCCGCCACCACTCCACAGCTGCTGGCGCCAAACGGGGCCAGAAGATTCTGCACGGCGGAGACATTGTCGGCCTCGGCAACGGCGAGGGCGGCATCGGGTGAGCTCTCGAACGCCGGACCGGCGTAGGACAGCCGCTCGAGCTCAGTGGACCGGCCCAAGAGCTCGGCAGCCTGTTGCGCCGCCTCGGTCAAGCCGCTGGGACAGGCCCCGCTGGAGCCCGGGATGGCGGCGCCCACGGCAAGGGTCGAGACGACCGACCATTCACCGGTCTTGCACTCGATGCACGAGTCGTCACGGAAGGAAATGAGACCGGGACCGAGAGCCGGCGGGGCGGGCAGAATCGTTGCCGGGGCCGTGGCCGGTGGCGCTGGTGCCGGGGCGGGAGGTGGTGGTGGAGTCTCGGCCTCGACCGTCTCTGCCGGCGCCACCAGCTCGGGTGCGGCGGAGATCTCCGGCTCGGCTGGTGGTACCTCGACGACCGCCTCTTCGACCGCGGCCGCCACCGGCAGCACTTCTGGCTCCGGCTCGGGTTGGGGCTCGGGCTCAGCCGGTGGCGGGCTGACCGGGGGTGCCGGCACCTCTTGCACCTCGGGTGTCACCTCCTGGGTCTCGGGCTCGGGCTCAGCCGGCGCCGCCGGTATCTCCTCCGGCTCTGGAGTCACCGCCGTGACCTCGGGCTCGGGCTGCGCCGCTGCTGCCGCTATCTCCTCGGCGGCGACGCTTGCTTCCTGGGGCTCCGGTGCCACTTCCTGGACTTCAGGCTCGACCGGTACAGGTGGTGGCGGCGGTGCAGTGGCAGCCGTCGACAACCCGCGATCGCTCTCGGCCGGGGCTCTCTCGGTGGTGGTCACGGGTTCCGGCTCGGGCTCAGGATCCTGATGCTCCGGTGGTAGGACCATCACCGGCACCGGTCTTTCCACGGGCTCCGGTTCCACCACCCGAGCTTCGGGCGCGGCCGGGGTCATCTCGACTTCGGGCTCCTCGACCGGCGCCGGCTGCCGCAGCTCTGCGGGCTCAGGATCGGGTGCGGGCTCGGGTATGACCGGTGCCGGCACGACCGGCTCTGCTGCCGGAGCCGGAGTGGGCTCGACCACGACCTCGGCGATTTCGGGCTCAGGCTCCAACGGCGGCTCCTGGTGAACCTCTGCGCTGGGCTCGACAGCGGGCGCCTCTTCCCTGGCGGGGACTGGAGCCGGTTGTGGGGCAGCCGGCTCGGCCGGCGCCGGGGTGGGGGGAGGCGAGGCGGCCATCAGCGGTGGGCTGGCCTGGCTCGGGTTCCCACGCACGATCTTTACCTTCATCGGGGTCAGGGACGTGCCCCCCGCTTGCAGGAAGGAGGCGGAGACCGCCGGCTTCTTGCCAGCCACCAGGTCAATGACCGCCACATAGGAGAGGTAGTCGGGGTGGCTGACTTCCACCTGCCAGGTGCCGGGAGCCAGATTGGCGACAACCGCTCGTCCCTTGGCGTCGGTCTCCACCGGCGGTGGACCGGTCTTGCCCTCTGGCGCCTGGAGCTCCAGCGTCACTCGGGCGGCGGCGATGGGGTGCCCCTTGCGATCGCTGACCTGGAGACCCACGGCCGCCGGTCCAGACCATGCCTGGGCCGTGGCGAAGGCGGCCATGGCAGCCATGACCGTAAGCAGAAGAGGGACTTTGAAACTCCGCATCGGTTTTCCCCCAAAATCGAAATGCCAGAGCGCCGTTTGAAGGCCTCTATGTCTTTGATCCCAGCTTAACGCTCCGCCACCACTTGCACAAGCGGCCGGGCAAATGCCTATATTTAGTGAGGCCACCGGCAGTTGTTACGTGCACAACCCCGAGGGGGATCACACGTCACGATGATCAGGAGTTCGGGTTAGCATAGGCCTCGAGCAAACGGGGAGGAGCAGATGAATCGAATAAAGAAGTTGGTCGATCACGGCCAGGCCGTGTGGCTCGACTTTATCCGGCGCGACATTCTGGTCAATGGTGAGCTGGAGCGACTGATTGCCGAGGACGGCGTCAGCGGCGTGACCAGCAATCCGGCCATCTTCCAGCAGGCGATCGGGGACAGCGCGGAGTACGACGGTGACCTCCAGGTACTGCTGGCGGAGGCGTCGGACTCCACTTCGATGGAGCTCTACGAAGCGATCGCCATTGCCGACATTCGGATGGCAGCCGATCAGCTGGCCCCGACCTACCGGCAGACAGAGGGCCGTGACGGCTTTGTGAGTCTCGAGGTGTCGCCCCATCTGGCGCGAGACACCGCCGCCACGGCGGCGGAGGCAAGGCGGCTCTGGCACCGTGTCGACCGACCCAATCTGATGATCAAGATCCCCGCCACCGCCGAGGGCCTCCCCGCCGTCGAGCAGGTGCTGAGCGAGGGCATCAACGTCAACATCACGCTCATGTTCTCGCTCGACCACTACGAGGCGGTGGCACAGGCCTATCTGGGAGCACTCGCCAAGTGCCCGCGACCGCAAAGCCTGGCGTCGGTGGCCTCGTTTTTTGTCAGCCGGGTCGACACCATGACCGATGGTCTGTTGGAGGAGATCGGGTCCGAGGAGGCCCTCTCACTACGCGGGAGGATCGCCATCGCCAACTCCAAGCTGGCCTATCAGCGCTTTCGGGAGCTTTTTCACGGGCCAGCCTTTGTCGACTGGCGACGACAGGGAGTCGGGGTGCAGCGGGTTTTGTGGGCGAGCACCAGCACCAAGAACCCCTCCTACCGCGACGTCATCTATGTCGAAGAGTTGGTGGGTCCCGAGACGGTCAACACCGTTCCACCCTCAACGCTGGAGGCCTTTGGCGATCATGGCGAAGTAAGAGACAGCCTGACAGACGGACTCGACCAGGCCAACGAAGATCTGCAACGTCTGGCAGCGCTGGGCATCGACCTGGATTTCGTCACCGAAGAGCTGCAGCGCGAAGGTATCGACAAGTTTGCCCAACCCTTCGACCGGTTGCTGGAGACCCTGGAGCAGAAGCGGTCCTCACTACAGGCGGCGGAGTCGGCGGGGTGACGACCACCGAGATCGACCTGTCGTGCGAGAGCCTGGCGCTGGGCGGCTACCAGGAAGCGGTCGATCAGCGGCTCCACCGCTGGCAGGAGGTCGGCTTCTCCGACCGTCTTTGGCGGCACGACTATCGCCTCTGGTCACCCGAGCCGGTACCGGAGCTCGTCGACCGGCTGGGGTGGCTGGAGCTGCCCGAGACAATGATGGCTCACGCTCGGGAGCTCGCCGATTTTGGTCGGGAGATCTCCTCCCAAGGCATCCAGACGGTCGTTCTGCTGGGCATGGGTGGCTCCAGTCTGGCACCCGAGGTATTTCAGCGGACATTCGGTCCAGCCTCCGGCTTTCCGGCCTTGCGGGTTCTGGACAGCACTCATCCGGAGGCGGTGGCTGCCCTGACCGAGAAGCTCGATCTCGACTCGACACTCTTTGTGGTCTCGAGCAAGTCGGGCACGACTATCGAGACCCTCTCCTTCTTCTATTACTTCTGGGATCGGGTTCTGGGCGAAGTGGAGGATGCAGGGGCTCGATTTGTCGCAATCACCGACCCGGGGAGCCGTCTGGCGGCGCTCGGCCAGGAGCGGGGCTTTCGCCGGGTCTTTCTGGCGCCGAGCGATGTCGGGGGGCGATTCAGTGCCCTCTCTCATTTCGGTCTGGTCCCGGCGGCGCTGCTCGGGCTCGACGTCGAGCTGCTGCTGGCTCGTGGTCGCGCCATGGCCATGGCCTGCGGACCGCAGAAGAGGGCGTCGACCAGTCCCGGCCTGCGGTTGGGGGCCGTCCTTGGTGAGTTGGCGCTCGCGGGGCGGGACAAGCTGGTGCTGTTGACGACACCCGAGTTTGCAGGCTTTCCCGATTGGGTGGAGCAGCTGGTGGCCGAAAGCACCGGCAAGGAGGGACAGGGGATTCTGCCGGTGGTTGGTGAGGCCGAACTGGTGGGAGAGAGCGACGCCGCCGACCGTCTCTTTGTCGCCCTGAGCGCGGACGAGGAAGTCAATGAGGAGCTCGGGCTCCGCCTGGACGTTCTGGAAGAGGCCGGCCAGCCAGTGGTCCGCATCCGCATGCAGGACAAATACGATCTCGGAGCGGAGATATTCCGCTGGGAAGTGGCGGTGGCCGCTGCCGGCTCGGTTCTCGGTATCCAACCCTTCGATCAACCCGATGTCCAGCTGGCAAAGCAGATGGCAAAGCAGGTCATGAGTGGGGGCGATCCGGAGGCGGCGACCAAGGAGCTGTGCGCCTCGCAAGAGGAGCGCCTCGCGAGTGCGGTCGAGCAGTGGCTGGGGGAGGTGCGGCCCGGCGACTACATCGCCATCCAGGCCTTTCTATCCCCCTCGCCGTCGACGGCCGCGGCTCTGACTCGGCTCCAGCAGGATTTTCACCGGGCCACCGGGCTGGCGGTCACGATCGGCTTCGGCCCCCGCTTTCTCCACTCGACCGGCCAGTTGCACAAAGGGGGACCGCCTACCGGGCTCTTCTTGCAGCTGGTGGATGAGCCGGGAGTGGGGGTCGCGGTGCCGGAGACCGACTACGACTTTGGCGGTCTGGTAGGGGCCCAGGCCCTCGGTGACGCTCGTGCCCTCGTCCAGAAGGGGCGGCGTCTGCTGCGGGTGGTCTTCGACACCGGGGTCGAATCAGGGATGACGCGGCTGCGCGAGGCTGCCGGTGTATAGCACTCGCCCCCCGGGTGGCGCGCGTGGTGGTGGCTTGGGTGGCGGGCTGACCGGACCGGTACCGCGTGATCTGTGGATCCTGCTGGGGGTCGTCCTCGGAACCTTTTCACTCCAGTTCTTTTCTTCGACGCAGTGGCTGCCGCTCCTCCTCCGCTTGACCCCGGCCGTCTGGCGCTCGGGCTTCATCTGGCAGCTCGTCACCTACCCCTTTGTCGGCACGGGGGCTCCGGGGATCTGGTTTCTGGTCGCCTTGCTGATTGTTTTTCTGTTTGGGAAAGATGTCTTCTTCCAGCTCGGTCAGCGTCGCTTTTGGAAGGTCCTGATCTACGCGGCCGGCGCCGCCGGGTTGGTAGCGGTGGTCGTCGGCATCCTCCAGAGCGTCTTTGGTGGCGGCCTGCCGGCAGGATTCCCGTTTCCCATCATGCAGGGACAGCACATGCTGCTGACGGTCCTGATTGCGGCGTTTGCCACCCTCAACCGCGACGCGACCATCTATCTGTTTTTTGTCCTCCCGGTCCAGGCCAAGTGGTTTCTGCTGCTCGAGATCCTCTTTGGCTTCATGGGGTTCTTGAGTACCGGCGACTTCGCCGGCTTTCTCGGCATCTGTACCGCCGTGGCCTTTACCTTCGGCTACCTGACGGGTTGGCGCCGCACCGGTTGGAGCCGCGAGCTCAGCCTGCGAGCACAGCAGCTCTGGTTCCGCCTGCGCTTGACCTGGTTGAAGCGCAAGCGTGGGCTGCAGATCGTAAAGGGCGGCGACGAAGACAAGAAACAGGACCCCTGGGTGCACTAGCAGTCCGTGGTCGCGCCCGGACCGCAGCCCCGCTGGGAATAATGAGCCGCGGCAGGGGCGTTTTCAGGACTGAGCTTGCCGGGAGAGGGCGAGCGCCACCATCCGGACCCGCCGGTTATCAAACACCCCGTTCTGCCGCACCGAGGTCCGCTAACCTGACAA
>JBAUDS010000070.1:0-2186 GCA_049678185.1 Thermoanaerobaculia bacterium | reverse complement strand
CCAGCTTTTCGATCTTTTCGAGCAGACGTGGGAGATCCACCGGCTTGGTCTCGTACTCGTCGCAGCCGGCCTCGAGGCACTTCTCTCGATCGCCACTCATGGCGTGGGCGGTGAGCGCGATGATGGGGATCGACCGGGTGTCCGGATTCACCTTTATCTGCCGCGTGGCCTCATAGCCATCCATGACCGGCAGGCTGATGTCCATCAGGATCAGGCTCGGTGATTCCGATTGGGCCATCTCGACACCGCGTTCCCCGTCTTCGGCGATCGCGATCTCGAACCCTTTGCGAGTCAGCCGCCGGGACAGCATGTCCCGATTCATCTCGTTGTCCTCGATGAGGAGAATCTTGCGCATGTGCTCCTTAACCTTCCACTTCCCGTGCACCAGTGTTACCGACCGATTCTTCTATCCGAAGATGGATCTCCTCGAGAAGCGCTTCGGGGGTCATGGCGGCTCGTTGGATGACCCGCTCGACCGAGCCATCCAGCCGCACCCGATCTTCCTGATCGAGGTCCCTCGGAGTGAGCAAGATGAGTGGGATCTCTTGCCACTCGGTGCGCTCTCGGAGGCGCTCGACCAAGTCTAGGGAGTCCATCTCCTGCATCACCAGGTCGAGGATGATGATTTGCGGGTTGGCTTGCTCCAGATGCTCGATAGCGTCTGGAGCGGTGACGGCGCGGAGGACCTTCCACCCGTCGCCCTCCATGAGCTCGCACACCAGGCAGTGAGCCGACGCATCGTCGATGATGACGAGCACCTCTCTTTCGGGAGTGGCCGCGGTGATCTTGCCGAGCACCTGAGCGATCCGATCCCGATCGAGGGGTTTGGCCAGGTAGTCGGCCGCTCCCAGCGAGTAGGCCAGCGGCTTGTTGTCGACGATTGTCAGCATGACGACCGGAATTTCCGCCACCTCGGGGTCGGATTTCAAGCTCGAGAGCACTGACCATCCATCCATCTCGGGCATCAGGACGTCCAACGTTATGGCTGCCGGCCGCAGTTCCCGCGCCAGCCGTAGACCATCGTTACCGTTGCGGGCGCCCTCGACTCGGTAGCCTCTCTTGGCCAGGGAGCGGCTCAGGATCTCGTGCACGGCTGGGTCGTCATCGATGACCAGCACCAGCGGCCCGTCTTTGGAGGCGTCCAGTGGTGAGCCACCCGTGGCAACCCTTCCATCAGCGTCCGCCGGTTCTTCATCCTTTTGCTCCTCTGCGTCTGGATCGGCAGGCACGTGGAGAGTAAACGTCGATCCCTTGCCGATTTCGCTCTCGAACGTGACCTGCCCTCCCATGAGCTCGCAGAACTCCTTGGTGATGGTGAGACCCAGGCCCGTGCCACCATACTTCCGTGTCGTGGAGGCATCCGCCTGGGTAAAGGGTTGGAAGAGATTGGCCTTCTGCTCCGGGGTCAGGCCGATCCCGGTGTCCGAGACCTGGAACTCGATCCAGTCGTAGCCATCCAGAACCTGCCGGTGAACCTCGAGCCTCACCTTGCCGTTGTCGGTGAATTTGGCGGCATTGCTGAGCAGATTGAACAGGGCTTGGCGGATCTTGGTGACGTCGGTCAGCATCTCACCGAGGTCCTCGGCGAGTACTACTTCCAGGGTGTTGCCCTTCTTCTCGGTCAGCGGCCTGATGGTGCTTTCGGCCTGGTTGACCAGGGAGCTCACCTGTACGCGTTCCAGATAAAGCTCCATCTTGCCAGCCTCGACCTTCGACAGATCGAGAACGCCGTTGATCAGATCCAGCAGATGCCTCCCGGCCTCACGGATCTTGTCGAGGTCGGGAACGAGGTGATCGAACCCTTCCTCCTCCGCATCCTCCTGAAGCATCTCGCTGTAACCGATGATGGCGTTCATCGGGGTACGCAGCTCATGGCTCATGTTGGCGAGAAACTGACTCTTGGTCTTGCTCGCCTCGATGGCCGCTGACCTGGCCGTCTCCGCAACCTCGAAGAGACGTGCGTTGTGCACCGCCGTCGCCACCGGCGTCACATAGCGCTCGATTCGACGGATCTCCCGCTCGCCGAGATCGAAGGGCTCTCGGGTGTTGGCGAAGGTGATCGCTCCGATGACCCTGTCGTGGTGGACAAGAGGGACGATAAGCAGTGCCTTGACGGGGTTGAGGTGCTGCATCACCCGATCAGTTGGAGGCAATAGTGCCATCTCTTCGGGCACGGCGCGCAGGAT
>JBAUDS010000069.1:0-82746 GCA_049678185.1 Thermoanaerobaculia bacterium | reverse complement strand
GGTTTCGATCGGCGGAGCGACTTTCCCGCGGAGCCGGTCGAAACCCGCGGCGCCAGGCGGCCGCCCCGCCAGCCCGGCTTCGCGACCTCCGGGGGCTCACCGTAGCGGAGCTATAAAGTTTCCCGCGCAGCGGCGGGGAGTCCCCTCCGGTCACGAACCGGGCCACAACAAGCGCCGAGGTCACAACGCCCATCGGCCGGCCGGTTCGATTCCCGGACCCAAATGCGCTTCGCTGCTAGAATTTCGCCCCGATCTCCGGCAACCCCGGAATCCGTAACACCAGGCGAGAACAATCTCCACGTAGAGGGAGGAGACCGTGAAAGGCGATCCAAAAGACCTCGGCTTTTCGACCCGGGCCATCCACGCCGGCCAGCCACCGGACCCGCTCACCGGTGCCGTCACCGTACCCATCTATCAGACCGCCACCTACATCCACGACGAGTTGGGAAAGCACAAGGGGTACGAGTACTCGCGGGTGCAAAACCCCACCCGCGAGGCGCTGGAGGCCAACGTGGCCTCGCTCGAGGGGGGTATCGGTGGTCACGCCTTTGCTTCCGGCATGGCCGCCATCTCCACGCTGTTGACCATGGTCCGGTCCGGCGAGCACGTGGTGGTGTCGAGCAACGTCTACGGTGGGACCTACCGGCTCTTCACCCAGGTTCTGGAGAGATACGGCCTCCACTTCTCCTGGGTGGATGCGACCCGGCTCGAGGCGGTGGCCGAGGCAATGACCGACAAGACGCGTTTGGTGTTCATTGAGACACCCACCAACCCCATGATGGAGGTCACCGACATCTCCGGTGCGGCCGAGATCGCTCACCAGGGAGGTGCGCTGCTGGCCGTGGACAACACCTTCATGTCCCCCCGCTTTCAGCGGCCCCTCGAGCACGGCGCCGATGTCGTGATCCACTCCACCACCAAATTTCTCAACGGTCACAGCGACTCACTGGGCGGCGTTCTCATTTCCTCCCGACCAGAGGACGCCGAGTGGTTCGCCTTTGTGCAGAAATCGGCGGGCGGGGTGCTCTCGCCCTTCGATAGTTTTCTGGTACTGCGGGGCTTGAAGACCCTGGGGGTGCGGATGGATCGCCACGAGACCAACGGCCGTGGGGTCGCCGACTTCCTGTCGTCACACTCCAAGGTGGCTCGAGTGCTCTACCCCGGGCTCCCCGATCATCCCGGACACGACGTCCACCAGCGACAAGCCTCGGGCTTTGGTGCCCTCATCACTTTCGATCTGGGAAGCTTCGCGGCCGCCAAGGCCGTTCTCGACCGCTTAGAGGTCATGAGCCTGGGAGAGAGTCTCGGTGGGGTGGAAACGCTCATCTCCCACCCCGCCTCCATGACCCATGCATCGGTGCCGCCGGACGAGCGGGCAAAGATCGGGATCAGTGACGGTCTGGTCCGGGTCTCGGTCGGAATCGAGGATCTGGACGACCTGCTGGGCGATCTGGGACGGGCGTTCGATTCGATCTGAGGGGACCGGCGCTAGCTGCGCATCCCCTCTCAGGAAAAGGTCGAGCTCTCTTCCTCGTCCGCTCCGTCGTCCGGAGGCTCCGCCTGCTTGTTCAGGCAGGCCGTGATCCAGTGGAGGAAGCCCTCCTCCCCGCGGCGAATATTGAACGCCAATATCTCGGGTAGCTCGTAACTGTGGAGCTCCTGGATCGCTGCTTCCACCTTCTCGTACTCTTCTTCCAGCGTCTTGACCAACAGCATGAACTCGCTGTCTTCGCATATCTCTCCCTGCCATCGGTAGACCGATCGGCGGATGGGGAGGATATTGACGCAGCACGAGTGGCGACGAGCCACCAGCTCGCGGGCCAACAGGTTTGCCTGTTCCTCGGTTCCGACCGTTGTAACAACGACGATTGCGCTCACGCCGAAATGACGTTACTCCATGCCGTCACGATCCGTCAACGTCCACTGATTGGCAGTCCGCGGGCGAGATCCCCCTCGGCTCGGGTCGCCCCCGATGTTCTATTCCCAGGTTGCGCTACCCTCCTCGTAGCGCATGACCTTTACCTTGCCTGTGCGGCCAAAGAGTCGCACCACCAACAACCGCCGCCCATCGGTGATGTAGAGGGATCCCGGGGTCGAGCCGCCCAGTGAGTTGAAGGCGGCGATGTCGGAGCGGTTGAAGCGGATGGGGTCCTCGAGACGCTCCAGCCTGCGGCCGGGGTTGCTCGGGTCGCGCGGCACGATGCCCGCCGGAAAGCCGAAGCGAACATGCCCTCCCAGGTGTGCGAGCGTGCGGTTCGCGGCCACCTCCGGGTCCACTCCCGATTCGATGTCCCCCGTTCGGACGCCGTCGCCGTCTCCATCCCGGTACAGGGCGAACCCGACGCGGCCATGTTTGTCGACTTGAAACTTGACCCCTATGTTGCTGCTGCTCTGGATCGCCGACGATCTGGCCAGGCGCAACACACCCACCAGCTCGTTTGCCGCCATGCTGAGTCGCAGCGCTCGCGAAAGACGGAGAAAACTGGGGGCGCTCGAGGCGGCAACAACCACCATGATCGCCAGCACTACCAGAAGCTCCAACAGTGTGGCGCCACTTCGTGGTCGACACATTTTTCGATCCTCCTTCTGGAAAGAAAAGAAGAAAAGTGGGACGGGCTCGCGGCCCGTCCCATGAGAGGGGGACCTACTGCTCCTCGTCCTCCGAGGACTCACGCGGCGGCCTGACCTTGTCCTTCAACGAGGTCTGGCCCTCCAGGGTGATGTAGGGTTTGATCAGCTCGAAGGTCTTCTCGCCGATTCCCCGCACCAGCATCAGGTCCTCGAGGGTCTGGAAGCGCCCGTTTTCCTGCCGAAAGTCCACGATCCGCTGGGCCACGGTCGGTCCCACCCGCGGCAGCAGGGACAGCTCCTCGCTATCGGCGGTATTGATGTTCACCACGCCGCTCGCCTCGGCCGCCAGGGACCCGGCCGTGCTCAGCAACAGGACAACGAGTAGCAGACTCATGACAACACGGTTTGTTAGATGCATGTTCAACCTCCTTCTTTCTTTTGCTTTGGGTTTTTTGTACTTTCCTACCTCTTTCAACTGCTGGTCGTTCGGCTCTCGATATGAGTTGCACCTCCTTTCTCCACAGTTGATCGACGACCAGCCTCTGATCAAGGCGCCTGCCAACTGCTCGCAGCACAGGCAAACACTGAGCGCAAAGGGGTTGAGAAGAATGGAGCTGGTTGGCGCCGGGGCCCGCCCTGTCCAGTCATTTGGCGGGTAGCCCGGCGCTCGAGGCCGGCCAACCGACCTAGAGTCGAACCTTTAGCAGGGATTCTCGCGGTAGGAGAGCGGTGTCAAAAGATTTGGACCGGTGCGCAATCTTTTGCACCCCAACCGTCCGTGGCAAAGGATTGCATTGTACTGGGCACAAACAATGCATTAGATTATGGCGTCCATGTCGAAACAGCGATCGACCACGCGCGAGTATCTCGAGGCCTTGCTCATCGCGGGTATCTTCCTCGGCTTCACCAATACCTTTGTGGTGAAGACCTTCTACATCCCCAGCGCCTCGATGGAGGAGACTCTCCTGGTCGGGGACCACCTGTTCGTCAACCGCTTCATCTATGGTCCCGTCGAGTCGTCCCTCGAGCGCTTGCTGCTGCCATCACGATCGGTCGAGCGTGGGGACATCATCATCTTTAGATCACCCGAGCGGCCGAAGGTCGACATGGTGAAGCGGTGCGTCGGCCTGCCAGGGGACGTCATCCGCATCGCCGACAAGGATCTGTTCATCAATGAGCAATGGGTCGACGACTCGACCTATACCTGGAATACCGACAACCGGGTCTTCTCCCCGCGCTCGGGTGTCGACGAATCGGTCTGGAGGCGAGACAACTTCGGCCCTTATACCGTTCCCGAGGACCACTACTTCTGTCTTGGTGACAACCGTGACCAGTCCTACGATTCCCGCTTCTGGGGCCCGGTGCCGGCCAGGTTTGTCAAGGGCCGGGCCTTCCTTATCTACTGGTCGTACGGTGGTGAGACCTCGGATGGCACCTGGCACGGCTGGGGATACAAGCTGCGACAGCTCGGCGCCACGGTTCTCGGCTTCTTCACGCAATCACGCTGGTCCAGGACCTTCGACCTGATTCGCTAGATCTCACGCCCATGTCAACTCCACGATCTCTCTGGCGCGAATATGTCGAGGCCCTGCTGATCGCAGTTATCTTTGCGGTCTTTGCGCGTACCTATGTGGTCCAGGCCTTCAAGATACCGACCGGCTCGATGAAGGAGAACCTGCTCATCGGTGATCACATCCTGGTCAACAAGTTCGTTTTTGGCCCCGCGGCCTCCGGGCTCGAGCTGCTCCTGTCACCCACGCAGACGATTCGCCACGGTGATGTGGTCGTTTTCAAGTATCCAGAGGATCCAACCCGCGACTTCATCAAGCGTTGCATAGGACTCCCAGGGGACGAGATCGAGATCGTGGACAAGGTCGTCACCGTGAATGGCAGCACGGTCGATGATGCCACCTACGCCTACCACGCCGATCCGCGAGTCTACCCGCGCTCGCTCTTCCTACACGAAAACCATCGCTCCCGGGACAATTTCGGGCCCTATACGGTGCCGGAGGGGCACTATTTCTTTCTCGGCGACAATCGGGACAACTCGAACGACTCGAGATTCTGGGGACCTGTGCCGGCCCGCTTCATCAAAGGCCGGGCCTTCATGATCTATTGGTCGTTCGATGGTGAAGGCGAGGAGGCTGACGGGTCGGGCTATGGGGGGAGGCTTACCCAGCTCTCCGATGTGTTTTTGCGGTTTTTCACCAAAACGCGCTGGGAGCGTAGTTTCCGCATCGTGAGATAGACTCACTTTCGGTTATCGACCAAGCGAAGAGGTGTACTCATGGCACGAAGGCTCACTCGGGCAGGAGAAGGTCGGCTGGGATGCATCCTCTGGCTGAGTCTGACGCTTATTTTTGTAATGATCGCCTGGAAGGTTGTCCCTATCAGGATCAAAAGCTCCGAGCTGTCGAGCTACATGGAGGAACAGGCGAAATTTGCCTACCGCGCCTCGCCGGAGGCTCTCAAGAAGCGCGTCGTGGCCAAGACAAGAGAGTTGGATCTGCCGGTCGACCCCAAGAAGGTAATCGTCGAGCGCCGCGGCGGTAGAATCGTCCTCAAGTGCACCTACACCGTGCCGGTAGAGTTCCCTTTCTACACCTATCTCTGGAAGTTTGATCTCTTGGTCGACCGCCCGGTCTTCATGGTCGAGCTCCGACCCCGTCCGGGACCCGCGCTGGCCTAGAACTGGACCCACTTCCGGCTGAGTAGATTTTCGGCTAGCCGACGCCGCCCAGCGTCTGGGCGAGGGTGCGAAGCGCGGCCTCTGGATCCGGTGCCCGGGTGAGAGGTCTGCCGATTACCAGCAAGTCGGCGCCGGCGCGCAGTGCCGCGTCGGGGCTGGCGGTCCGCCGCTGATCGTCATCGGCGGTGGTGTCGAGCCCACGGATACCCGGGGTCACCAACAGAAAAGGACCTGGATTTTCCTCTCTGAGACGGACCAGCTCCAATGGTGAGCAGACGACGCCCGAGCATCCCTCGGCACGGGCCAGGGCGGCCCAGCGGCTGACGCGGTCGGTGCTGCTCCCCGCCAAATCCAGAGCCTGTAGCGACTCCTCGTCGAGGTGGGTCAAGAGGGTCACCACCAGCAGCTTTATCCCTTCTCCCGCCGCCTCCTGGGCCGCCGCCAACATTCTGGGTCCACCGGCGGCGTGGACCGTCAGATAGTCGACCCCCAGATCCCTCGCCGCCGATACCGCCCCGCCGACCGTGTTCGGAATATCGTGCAGCTTGAGATCCAGAAGGACACGCCGCGCCCACCGCCGGGCCTCGGTGACGGCGGCCGGACCCCAGCGGACAAAGGCTTCCAGCCCCACCTTGAGGACACCCACCTGCGGGCCAAACAGCGCGCACCAACGATCAAAGGAGTCTCGATCCGGGGTGTCGAGGGCGACGGCAACCTGGTCGAGCGGGTGGGACGGAAGTGAGATCATGGTTGGCCAGATGATTATGACCGATGCCGACGACGGTTGCCAGGCCCTGCTGACCAGCACCTGGCTGGGGCCGAATTGCTGTCCGCCAGCACCATGGTTCACTCGGGTGGAGTAAGAGGTGGTTTTCGTTTGAGAAATCGACGGGGAAGTGGAGTTATCATTGCCTCTGCTGCCAATTGTTAGGGCCGCAATGGATCAGAGGGCCGAGATCAGCGGTCGGCACCGATTACATCAGCGAGACTTTCCACGCCGTCGCGAGCCATGAGTGCGCCCAGACCGCGGTTGATGTTGCGGACAAGAGCCGGACCCTGGAAGACAAGTGCCGTGTAGATTTGTAACAACGACGCCCCGGCCCGCAACCGGCGGTAGGCCTCCTCGGCCGAGTCGACACCACCGACGCTGACCAGCAGACACTGGCCATAAACCTCAGCTGCCACCCGTTCCAGGAGTTCGAAGCTTCGCTTCTTCAACACCCGCCCACTCAGACCGCCGACCCTTTCGGCACCGGCGATCAAGTCGTAGTCGATCGTGGTGTTGGTAAGAACGACACCCGCGGCGCCGGCTTCGACCGCGGCCCGGGCGAGGTCCACCGCTTCGCGGTCTTCGAGATCCGGGGCCAGTTTCACCAGTATCGGTCTCGCTGTCAGCTCTCGGCCCAGGCGAACCAGGGTCTGAACACTGGCGACCTCCTGCAGAGATCGCAAATCGGGGGTGTTGGGAGACGAAACATTGACCACGAAATAGTCGCAGCAGTCGGACAGCTCGGCGAAGAGCGCCGCATAGTCATCTGCTGCGCGCTCCACCGCTGTGGCTTTGTTCTTGCCGATATTGATTCCCAGCGGCACCCCGGCCGGCTGTTGTCTCGCCAGCTCTCTTTTCAGCGCCGCCATTCCCCGGTTGTTGAAGCCCAGGGCGTTTTGCAGTGTCTCCTGGTCGGGAAAGCGAAAGATCCGGGGGCGAGGGTTGCCGGGCTGGGCCCTGGGAGTGACGGTCCCCACCTCGATAAAGCCGAAGCCCAGGGCGGCGACCGCCCTCGCGACGCTGCCATTCTTGTCGAAGCCGGCGGCCAGTCCGACGGGGTTGCCAAACTCGAGACCCCAGATCTCTTGTCGCAGGCGCCGATCGGCGACAGTCAGACGGTGCCCCACCGACCGGCAGAGCAGCGGAGTGCCCTGCAACAGACCGAGCGACCGGAGGGCCAGGCTGTGGGCGGTCTCCGGATCCAGCCGGAAGAGGAGTGCGCGCAGAAGTCTGTAGCTCAACCGCCCACTCTCCTGGTGTCGCGCCTCACGGTCACCTCTCTGTTAGTATCCCAGGCCGTCGAGGCCCTCGTCCACGCCTCTCCGACACGGGACACTATCGGCCCTTGCCCTCAGCCGCGCTGCCGTCATCCACCCCTTCGGGTCGCGAGCGGGATCGGTCGTTGATCGCGCTCAACTTTCTTCCCGGTCTTCTGGCCGGCACCCAGCTCGCCGCGCTCATCTTCTTTCTCAATCCCGATCTTCCCTTCTCGACCGGTTCGTTCATCCGTGCCAGCTTGCTCTACGGCGGCCTCCTGGGGGTGCTCTCGGCCCTGGTCCTGACGCTCTTGACTTGGCGCTCGGGATATCGGGCGCGGCGGGCTCTTCCCTGGTCGGTAACGATCGTGCTCATCTTCGCCGCGCTGCTCAACTGGCTCCACCCTGCGTACTACTCGTACTTCCTGCCGCCGGGGATCAACGTGCGGATGATCAAGGCGGCGATCATTCTCACCCTCATCGCGCTCGCCTGCTTCTACACGGCGCTGCTTCACACCGTCAACCGCCGACCTTACAGCCTGAAAACTCGAATCGGCTTGGCCCTTCTGGTCCTCGCCTCAGTCTATTTCGTGGCCGAGCGGCGCGAGGCGTTCCGTCCGCGAACACCGCCGCCGCCGCTGCCCTCGGTGATCGAGCTCGAGCAGCGTCCGCTCCTGCTTGTCGTCGGGCTCGATGGGGCCACCCTCGATGCGATTCTCCCCCTGGCTCGCCAAGGTCGCCTGCCCTTTTTTGCCCGGCTGATCGAGACCGGCGCCTATGCCCGCCTCAACAGCTTCCCGCCGGCGCGGCCACCGGCGCTGTGGACCACCCTGGCCACCGGGCGGCTGCCGTATGAGCACGGGATCGTCGACGACCGGATCCTCCCGTTCGATCTGCTGGCGCCAGACGCCAATATCAAGCTCCTGCCCAGGGGCATCGGCTTCTCGCGTTGGGGAACCTTTGGCCGTCAGGCCAGGGCCGTGGATGCAACTTTTCACCGCTCGCCCGCCCTCTGGGAGATACTCGATCGGCTCGGGGTCCACAGCGGCTCGGTCGGTTGGCCGATGACCTACCCGGTGCCCGAGTCCCTGGTCTTTGCTTTCTCCGATCACTTCTTTGGCGGAGACTTCAGCCCTTCCAACGCTCGTCCCGAGGAGGTCGCGGAGCGGGGGCAGCTCTTCCGGGTCGGACCCGAGGACATCGACTCCTCGACCCTCGAGGATTTTGGCGTCCGGGTGCCCTACTCACTCATCGACGCGCTTGCCGGCGACCTGTGGAGGGAATCGCTGGCCGGCTTCCTGCTCGAGCAGGGCCCTCAAGTGCAGGCCGTCTTTCTCATGCTTCCCGGTCTCGGCACGATCTCGAAAGACCACTTTGGGGGTTACGCCGCAGTCCAGTTTGGTGGCACCCACGACCCCGAGCGCCAGGAGGCCGCCCAGATCGTAACCTCCTATTACCGACATCTCGACCGCTTTCTGGCCGCGGTTTGGCAGCGGGCTGCGGAACCCCGCATTCTGGCGGTGGTGTCGCCCTATGGCTACGAGGCACCGACGGGGGTGCGACGTCTGGGGGCTCTGCTGACAGGGCGATCGCTTGAAGGCTTCTCCCGGCGGGCGCCGGACGGGGTGCTGATGCTGCTCGGAGACGGGATCCAGCCGGGCACCTTTCTCGAGAAAGCAGAGCTCATCGATGTCTTTCCCACTCTGCTCTACGCTCTCGGGCTCCCCATTGCTCGCGATCTGGACGGTCGGGTGCTGACTTCGGCCTTCGCCAGCGCTTTTCTCGCCCGCCAGCCGCTGACCTTTGTACCCTCCTACGACACCGTGGCCATGCGCCAGCGGGACTACCAGTTGCCCAAGCCGCTGGAAAGCTAGCCGCCTCCCGGCCCATCTTGCTTGTCTGTCGGCGCCTTGGCGACCGCGTCCTCCGGCGCCGGCCGGGGCTTGTTTGCTTCGCCTTTCGGCCGCACCATCGAGCACCGACCCTCGAAGAAAGCACCATCCTCGATGATCAGCGACGGCGCCTTTATGTTGGCTGTTACCCGGCAACCGGCCGTCAGTTCCACACGGTTCGCCGCCTCGGCCGACCCCTTGAGCGATCCGGACACGAAGAGTCTGCCGACGTGGATCTCGCCATCGACCTCTCCGTTTTCTCCCACCACCAGATCGCCCGCGGATTGGATCTTGCCGGTCACCTTGCCATCGATCCGAAAGGTGTCTTCGAAATGCAGCTCTCCCTGGATATGACTGCCGGCGTCCAGGAACCCGTTGAGCTCTCCCTTGGCCTCGTCGCCCTTGAAGATCATTTCTTGCCTCCCGCCCTGATCAAGAGGTCGTAGAGCCTCATCAACTCCTCTTCAGAATCGAATCGGAGCCGCACCCAACCCGCCCGACCGCGCCGCTGTATCTCGACTCGAGTCTGAAACCGGCGAGTGAGCTTCTCTGCGGCCGTCGCCGTGTCGGGATCGACCCGCGGCGGGCCGGCCCGGCGTTTCCCCGGCTTCTTTCGGCTCGCGGTCAACTCCTCGAGCTCGCGGGCGTTCATTCTTTTCTCTACCGCGCGCCGGGCCAGCGCAGATTGCTCCTCTTCGCTGGCGAGCGAGAGCAGGGGCCGCGCCTGGCCCGCAGTCAGCCGACCATCCCGCAGCATGTCCTGCACCTCCGCCGGCAGACGCAGCAGACGCATGGCGTTGGTGATCGTCGTCCGGCTCTTGCCGACTCGCTGCCCGATCTCCTCCTGCGAGAGACCAAACGTCCCCTGTAGCGAGCGGTAGGCCTCCCCCTCCTCGACCGCATTGAGATCGGTTCGTTGCAGGTTCTCCACCAGCGCCATCTCGAGCAGCTCGCGGTCCCCCTGGACCTCATGCACGACCACCGGAACCTCGTCCAGGCCTGCCTTGCGTGCCGCCCGCCAACGTCTCTCGCCCGCCACGATGATGAACTTGCCCTCTGCTCCCGGAGTCACGACAATGGGTTGAACGACCCCCTGTGCCCGGATGGAGGCGGCCAGCCCTTCAAGGCCCGCCTCGTCGAAGTCGGCACGCGGCTGTAAGCGGTTGGGCTCCAGACTGCTCAGCGGCAGCGCCCGGACTCCCGGCTCCTCGGGTTTGAGCAGAGCATCCAGCCCACGACCGAGTCCCCTTCTCTTCACGCTCATGCTGCCCTCTCCAGAACTTCGCGGGCCAGCGCCAGATAGGCCTCGGCGCCGCGGCTCTTGATGTCGTAGGCGAGTATCGGCCGGCCAAAGCTCGGCGCCTCGGCCAGCCGCACATTTCTCGGCACCACGGTCTCGAAGACCTCTCGTGAAAAATGACGCCGGATCTCCTGGGCGACATCCTTCGACAGGTTGGTGCGATCGTCGTACATGGTGAGTAGGATACCGGCAATGCTCAGCCGTGGGTTGACGGTTGTCTGAATTCGGCGCACGGTGGAGACCAAGGCGCTGATCCCTTCGAGCGCAAAGTACTCGCATTGCAGCGGCACCAGCACGCCGTCGGCGGCGGCCAGGGCCGAGACGGTCAGATGTCCAAGCGACGGCGGGCAGTCGAGCACGATCGCGTCGTAGCGGTCGCGGACCTCGTCGAGTGCTTGGCCCAGACGCCCTTCCCACCCCTCGAGGTCCACAAACTCGACCTCTATACCCACCAGATCCCGACCGGCGGGCACCAAATCCAGAAATGGAAAACCGGTCTCGCGCACTGCCTGCCCCATCGCCGCCTCGCCCACCAGAACCTGGTAGAGATGAGGTGTCTCGGGCTCGACCCCGACTCCCCGGGTTGCATTTCCCTGCGGATCACAATCGACGAGCAGGACACGCCGCTCCATCGCCGCCAGGGCCGCACCGAGGTTGATCGCCGTCGTCGTCTTGCCGACGCCGCCCTTCTGGTTGGCTATCGCCAATACTCTGGCCGTCATGCTGGCCGCTCCCTTCCCCGGTCCCGCTGATGTCCCAACGGCGCAGCTCGTCTGCGGACCTGTACCAGGCGCCGAGTGATCGCCCCGGGCAGTCGCCGGCTGCTAACGACGGTCAGCCCCGCGGGCATCCTGGGGTCGGTTTTACCGGTCCACAAAAGGAGTTGTCCGGCCGGCGACAATCTCTGGGTGACGGCCGCCAGCACATCGGATGAGAGCTTGAGCGCGCGCGAAGTGACGACATCGATCGTTTCCGGAACGCCCTCGGGAAGTGTGGCGCCGACTCTAGCATTGAGACAGGTTGCAGACAACGCGGCTTTGCGGCAGACGGTGGTGAGAAAGGCCCATTTTCGCTCCTGGGCCTCTACCAGAAAGACCTCCAGGTCGGGTCTTGCCATGGCCAGGATGAGACCGGGAAACCCGGCTCCCGACCCCAGATCCAATGTTTGCTTGTCTTTTTCGCCGATCAGGGGTGCGGCCGCCAGTGACTCGCCATAGTGCCGCTCGACGATGTCGTCCCGTCCGCTCGGACCCACAAGGGACAGCGAGCGGTTCCAGCGGCGAAGCTCCAGATAGTGGAGGTAGAGATCCGCTCGCACCCGCGCGGAGACCGCCACCGGCGAGCACTCCTGGAGACGAGTGTCGAATTCCTCCCGCTCCAACATCGGCAACTCGGCGCCCATCCCAAGCATTCTCTGCTATCTGGGCGCCCCTGGCCACCCTTCTCCTCCGGCGTGGTTTCCGCCCCCTTGCTGGGGGCTCAACTACCGAATTTCGCCATCGTTTCGTGGGCAAAACACTCCTTCGTGAGACAGATGATTCACGTGAAACATGGGCCCGGCGGCCCGGTTGCTGGCGGCGGGGGGACTCGCGGCGACCGGGCCTCGTGGGCGGGTGGGTGGTTGCACCCTCCCGGTTACCGCGGGTGGCTATCAGCTGTAGCGGTCGAAGCCGCGCGGACGCTGTCGCGAGGGGCGGATGCTGACGCGCTTGTAGAAGCCGTTCCCCTGGCTCTCGGTCATCACCGCCGGATCATCGGCCAGCGTTAGATGGACGATACGGCGCTCATCGGGCGCCATCGGCTCGAGGGTGCGGGGCTCCCCTCGCCGGCGGACCTCTGCCGCGGCCTGCTGCGCCAGGTCACGGAGCCGTTCCTGTCGGATCTCGTGGAAGTTGTCCGAATCCACCCGGCACGCCACCGAGCGGCCGGCGACTCCCCGGATGGCGCGGGGCAGGAGGTGCTGGATCGCCAACAGTAGTTTTCCCCGATCCTCGAGAAGAGCCTCCTGGTCGCGACCCCAGAGCTCGACCGCGAGATGATCTTCCCCCTGCAGGAGGGCCGACTCCAGCTCGAGACCGGCCACCGCCAGGAGCAGCTCCAAAGCCTCTGCTGCGGCCTCTGCCATCTCGCCGGTCGCCGGTGGATACCGCTCGATGGCCGGCCGTGGATACTCCGGCAGGCTCACCAGACCAGGCTCCTCGTCCACCTCCTGTTCTTCCTGTTCTTGCAGCTCTTCGGGGTGCTCTTCCCGCTGCTCGGCCTCGATGGCGATCGGTGCTCCCTCGACCACGTCCACCTCTTGGTGCTCTTCCTGCTGCTCGGTGACCTCGGCGGGCGCATCCTGCGCCGCCCTGCGGCGGGGTGATTCGGGATCCACCTCGATGACCACGCCGCGGCGCGCGCGGAGAAATCCGTGGCGTTTCTCCACCACTTCATAGGCCAGCTCCTCGGCCCCGAGTTGATGGTGACTGGCCGCCCGCAGGAGGGCGGCCTCGAGGGTGTCGGCGGAGAAAAACCTGCGCTCCTTGCTGCTCATCATCAGGCTCCCGATTTGGACTTGGGGGCGCCCGAGGATGACAGGGCATCCGTCTCCTCGCGGCGCTCTTGAATCTTCTTATAGACAACCTGCTGCAGAATGCCCAGCAGATTGTTGGTCAACCAGTACAAAACCATGCCGCTGGGGAAGCCCAGAAACAGCACGGTGAAGAATATCGGCATCATCGCAAACATCCGCCTTTGCATGGGATCACCGGCGGCGGGAGTCATCCTCTGCTGCAGGAACTGGCTGGCTCCCATGACGATAGGCAGAACATAGAAAGGATCCTTCAAAGACAGATCCTGGATCCACATCATCCACGGCGCCCCCCGCAGCTCGATCGCCGCCGACAACAACCTGTAGAAGGCGAACAGCACCGGGATCTGGAGCACCATGGGCAGACAGCCACCCGCCGGGTTGACCCCCTCGCTCTTGTAGAGGGCCATGATCTCCTCGTTCATCTTCTTCTGGGCATCTGGGCTCGGCCGCCCCTGCTTGTCCTTGAGCTTCCCCCGGTATTTTTGGCGGATCGCCTGGATCTTGGGGTTGAGCTTCTGCATCTTCTGCATCGACGCCGTGCTCTTGTGAGTCAAGGGAGAGAGCACAATTCGGATCACCACGGTCAGCAGGATGATGGCCCACCCGTAGTTGGGGACGATGTTGTCGTGAATCCACCGTAGCCCCTTGAGCAGAATCAGCGAGAAGAAGCGGAACCATCCCAGATCGACTGTCTGCTCGAGGCCGTATGGCAGCGCTTGCAGGCGGTCGTACTCCTTGGCTCCCCAGAAGGCGACGGTCGACAGACGCTCACCTTCGGCCTGGAGGATGAGAAGCAGTTCCCGGCTCAGATCCTCCTGCTCCTCACTCAGCTCGTCCTCGGATCGGAATGGCAGAAAGTTGGCCGGCTCCTCGGCCGACTGCGAGAGCACGACCGCCGGCCCCAACATCGCCTGGCCGAGACCGGTCTCGGGTATAGCTGCGGTCAGAAAGTAGGTGTCCTGGAGACCGACCCACCGCAGCCCGGCCGCTGGAATCGCCGTCGGCTCTCCAAGGCTCTGAGAGTTGACTTTTTCGACCTCCGTGCCGACGCGATAGACGGCCGAACGCTGCGCGAACCGGTTACCCAGCTCGTCGGCACCCGGATTGCGTATCCCGGGACCCATCAGCAGACCCCAACCCTGCCGGGCTCCGGCCAGCGTCACCTCCACTTCGAACAGGCCATCGGGACGGAAGGTGAACTGTTTCTCGACCGACCCGGCGGAACCGTTGAAGGTGTAGGTAAGAACTTGGCTGCCGCCTTCTCCGACCCGTCGTTCGAGCACAAACAACGAGTCGTTCACCGCCAGCGACTCGCCGTCGCTTGCCACCAGAGCGAACGGGTAGGGGAAACCGCTGCGCGCGCGCACCAGATCGACCGGTCCACCCGTTTGGTTTTGATGAGCCAAAATCTCGAACGAGACCACCTTGGCGCCCCGATTGGTGAGCTCGGCGCGGAACCACTCGGTCTCGACGACGGTGCGCTCTTCCGCCGCGGCCATGATCGGCTCGGTCCCGAGCACGGACTCGGCGGCCGGTTCCATCGGTACCTCTGGCGCGGTCTCCTGGATGACGAGCGGTTGCTCGCTGGGTGTTACCGGAGGTCTTACCGGCTCCGCCCCCGGCGCCGCGATCTCCACCGGGGCCGGGCTGGTCGCGGGTGGCTCCGGCGGTGGAAACAGCTTCCCCCACAGCAACAGCACTCCCAGCGAGAGCAGGAAGGCCAGAAATAGACGACGGGTATCCAAGACGTTTGTGTCCTTTCTCAGCAACCCCGGCCGGGGTCGTCTGCCGAGACCGAGCTATGGCAGATCGACACCCCCGGGGTGGAACGGATGACAGCGCAGGAGACGACCCAAGGCGCGACCACCGCCTCGCCAGAAACCGTATTTGACCACCGCCTCCAGCGCGTACTCGGAACAGGTCGGCGTAAACCGACAGGCCCGTGGCAGCAGCGGCGAGAGCCAGCGCTTGTAGGCTGTCAACGCGGCAACCGCCACGCGTGCCAAAAGGCTCAGTCCTGCTGGCTCGCCAGCGGTCCGAGCAGCCGTAGGACCTCGGTCCGCAGCGTCGAAAAGTCCGCCTCGGCCGCCGGCGGCTTGACGTGAATCAAAAGATCGACGGCCGGCAACCTCCTCCGTTCGCTCCATCGGCGATAACACTCCCTGATTCGTCTCTTGGTCCGATTGCGGACCACCGCACCCCCGACCTTGCGGCTGACGCTAATGCCGAACCGGGCATAGCCCCGTTCCGGCTCGGCCGATAGAAAATACAGAGTCACCAACGAGCCATGACGCCGGCGCCCCCGGCGGTAGCATTGAAGAAAGTCTCCACGCCGCAGCAGCCTCTCGTGAGGGAGCAGGGCCTCTCCCGTCTCCGGGTGAGCCTGCCGGCCAATCATCGATCAGGCGGAGAGGCGGGCGCGCCCTTTTCTGCGCCGCCGGCTGATAATGGCTCTTCCCTGGCGGGTCCGCATGCGCTGCCGGAAGCCATGCTTCCGCTTTCTGCGGCGTTTATTGGGCTGAAATGTCCGTTTCACAGCTCGTAGTTCCTAAAACCGATCTCTGTTTATCCTTTAACCGGGTCGCAGACTCTGTTTTTGCCCGACCCCGGATGCGTCTCGACGTCGCAAACGACTGAATCTAGCGAATAGTACGCTTGCGGTCAAGCGGGAAAGTGTGGCGGAGAGGGTGGGATTCGAAGTCCGCTGCGTGAACTTCGTTTCGAACTTTGCCTTCGGCGGCGGCGCGCAAGCCCGCCGACCGTTGGTTTCGAATCCCACCCACCTCAGGATGCACCGTCCCTGGGACGTTGAGCCCCTATGCCCTGCTTGGGCGGGTAGGTATGGCGGAGAGGGTGGGATTCGAAGTCCGCTGCGCGAACTTCGTTTCGAACTTTGCCTTTGGCGGCGGCGCGCAAGCCCGCCGACCGCTGGGTTCGAATCCCACCTAACTCTGGTTGCTCCGGCCCTCGGACCTCGAGCCCCCTAGACCTGGTCAGGCGGGTAGGTATGGCGGAGAGGGTGGGATTCGAACCCACGGACCGCTTGCACGGTCAACGGTTTTCGAGACCGCCCCATTCGACCACTCTGGCACCTCTCCTGTTTTGGCCTGACCGATCACTCGGAACTGCTCGCGGGCCGGCTGCTTCGTCCCTCGAGCCCCAATGCCCACTGCGGGTGAAGGGGTGGACATGGCGGAGAGGGTGGGATTCGAAGTCCGCTGCGCGAACTTCGGTGCGAACTTTGCCTTTGGCGGCCGCGCGCAAGCGCGCGACCGTTGGGTTCGAATCCCACCCAACTTGAGGATGCGCCGTCCTTGGGCCCTTAAGCCCCTCAGCCCTGCTCGGGCGGGTGGACGTGGCGGAGAGGGTGGGATTCGAACCCACGGTAGAGTTACCCCTACACACGCTTTCCAGGCGTGCACCTTCGGCCACTCGGTCACCTCTCCGTACTTGCTGTCTGGCCTTGCGGCCGTCAAAGAACCGGTTCCTGCGAGCGCAGAGTAGCAAAAAAATCGCGCAGGAGACGAGCGCACTCCTCGGCCAGTAGGCCCTCGGTAACTTCTGGCCGGTGGTTGAGCCGCTTGTCGGTGACGAGGTTACCGAGGCTGCCGCAGAATCCGGCCTTGGGGTCCCTGGTGCCAAAAACGAGGCGGTCTACCCGGCTGTTCACCAGCGCGCCGGCGCACATGGCACAGGGCTCCAGCGTCACATACATCGTGCAGCCGACAAGGCGCCAATCGCCCACGGCTCGCGCCGCCTCGCGGATGGCGAGCAGCTCGGCATGGGCAAGCGGATCAAAATCGGTTTCTCTCCGGTTGTGCCCTTCGCCGATGACCTCGCCCTGTCTGACGATAACCGCGCCAACGGGGATCTCCCCCATGCTGGCGGCGCGCTTCGCCTGCTCGAGGGCCTGCCGCATCCAAGTACCGTCGTCCATAGCGCCAAAATCTCTGCCGCGGCCGCGGCGGGCCGAGAAGTCTAGCAGTAGATCCCTGCCGGCACGCCCCGCGCTTTACATGTTTCTTCGCAGAACGTACCATCAGATCCCCGGCAGGGGCGGGCGAAGGGTTCGGGTCCTGTGCACCGATCGGTTCCGAACCTCGTCAGGCCCGGAAGGGAGCAGCGATAAGGCATCTTGGTCGGGTGCCGCAGACAAGCCGGAGCCCTTCGTCGACCCCTGACCCCCGGAATCATCGATGGCCTATCAGGTTCTCGCCCGCAAGTGGCGCCCGCAAGATTTCTCCAGCGTGGTCGGCCAGGAGCCGATCGTCGTCGCGCTGCGCAACGCCTTGAGCGAAGGCCGTATCGCCCAGGCCTATCTCTTCTCCGGCATCCGTGGTGTCGGCAAGACGAGCGTGGCCCGCGTGCTGGCCAAGGCCTTGAATTGCGAGAAAGGTCTCGCCGCCGGTCCCTGCAACGAGTGCGTTGTCTGCCGCGAGATCACCGGTGGCTCCGACATGGATGTCATCGAGGTGGATGCCGCCACCTACTCCAAGGTCGAGCAGGTCCGCGAGCTGGCCGAGAGCCTCAAATACGGCCCCGCGCGTGATCGCTACAAGGTGGTCATCATCGACGAGATCCACCGTCTGTCACGACAGGCCTTCGACGCCCTGTTGAAGATCGTCGAAGAGCCGCCCGAGCACCTGCTTTTTATCTTTGCCACCACTGAGGTCGAGACGGTTCCGGCAACCATCCTCTCTCGCTGTCAGGAGTTTCATTTCCGGCGGGTGACAACACCCGCCGTAGCTGCCCATCTCGCCACGCTCGCTGCAGCCGAGGAGATCGAAGTCAGCGAGACGGCCCTGCGGCTCTTGGCGCGCGCCGGCGAAGGAAGCGTCCGGGACTCGGTCGCCCTGCTCGATCAGCTGGCGACCTACGGCTCGGGGAAGATCCCCGACGAGGAGGCCGCTCGAATCTTGGGTGGCGTCGACGCCGCTTTTCACCATCGGCTGTTGACCGCCATCACCAACGGTGACGGCGCCGGCGTGGCCGCGGTGGTCCAGTTGCTGGTCACCGAGGGTTGGGAGCCGCGGCATGTCTACAGCGAGTTTCTCACCTTCTGCCGAGATGCTCTCCACCTCGCCCTAGGTGTCCCGAGCGATCAGATCGACCTGCCCCAGGAGGAGGCCGCGATCCTGGCTGAGCTGGCGTCGGGGGCCGGCTACGAGAATCTGCTCCGCCTCCTTCACCTGCTGCTCTCGAGTGAGCCGACCGTGCGCAGAAGCGAAGCTGGATCCCTGGCGGCGGAGATCGCCTGGCTCCGTGCCGCCGAGCTGCCCAAGCTGACCCGGGTGGAGGAGATCTTGGGCGGTGGTGGTGGCCAACGGGCGCCGAAAAAGAGCTCCGGGGCCGCGCCCGACACCGCTCCCCCCGAGCCCTCGCTCTTCGGCCAAGGGTCG
Source organism: Thermoanaerobaculia bacterium (assembly GCA_049678185.1). Classification (GTDB taxonomy): domain Bacteria; phylum Acidobacteriota; class Thermoanaerobaculia; order Multivoradales; family JAHEKO01; genus M0029. The sequence continues at coordinate 64,295 of JBAUDS010000069.1, read as the reverse complement.
GTCCAACCCGAGCCCGACCGAGAAGGTGAGGGCAACCCGGTGCCCGTCGAGGAGGGTGCCGCCCCGCCCCCGGCGGAGACCGCCGGCTTCGACAGCGGCCGCTTTGCCGACGAGCGGGTCGAGGCCCTGCTGCTCGAAGTCAGCCGGGTCAAGCAATCGCTGGCCGCCCATCTCGGTGAGGCCGAGCAGCTCATCTTCGCCGACGGTGAGCTGCGTATCTACACCCCGCCGGAGGACCGGTGGCTGCATACGGCATTGCGCCGGGGAAACAACCGAGAAGTCCTCGAGCGCTGTCTCGCCGCCATCTGGGGCAGCGGTACCCGCTGGCGGTTGCTGGAGAAGAGTCCGGCTCCAGTGTCGCCGGAGGCCGAGCCGGGACGTGATCCTGCCCTCCAGCACCCAACCGTGCAGAACGTGCTCGGGGTCTTTGGCGGTTCTGCGCGCACGATTGAAACGGACTGACGCTGAGGAGAACGGCTTCACCATGAACATCCAGAAACTAATGAAACAGGCCCAGCAGATGCAGGAGAAGCTGCAACAAGAGCTCGGCGAGCTCGTGGTCGATGCCAGCGTTGGCGGCGGCATGGTGGAAGTCAAGATGAACGGCCACAAGCAGCTCGTGTCGGTGGTGATCGACCCCGAAGTCCTCGATCCCGAAGACCCCGGGATGCTCCAGGACCTGGTGCTGGCCGCGGTCAACGAAGCCGCCCGTCTGGTCGAGGAGGAAATGCAGAAAAAGATGGGCGGTCTCACCGCAGGTCTGCCCGGTCTCTTCTGACCGGAGGCTATCCACATTGAGTGATCCGCTGGCGCGACTTGTTGGGGAGCTCTCCCGGCTTCCAGGTATCGGTACGAAGACCGCAACCCGGCTCGCTCATCATCTGCTCAAAGTGCCGGTTGCCGATTGCCGCGCCCTGGCCGACGCCATCATCGAAGTTACCGAAAAGCTCTTCTATTGTTCGGTGTGCAACGCCATCACCGACATCGAGCCCTGCCGGATCTGCACCGACCCACAACGGGATCCGAGTCTCCTTTGTATCGTCGAGGAGCCGTTCAACATTGCTCCGGTAGAACGCACCGGTGAGTTTCGCGGCAGGTACCACGTGCTGATGGGCGCGCTGTCCCCGCAGCACGGTATCGGTCCCGAACAGCTACGCCTGGCCGGCCTGCTGGACCGCCTCGGTGGGGTACGGGAGGTCATTCTCGCCACCAACCCGAGTGTCGAAGGGGAGGCCACCGCTCTCTACCTCGCCCGCCTGCTCAAGCCCAAGGAGGTCAGGGTCACGCGTCTGGCTTTCGGCATGCCGGTGGGCGGGGACATCGAATACACGGACGAGGTGACCCTCGCCCGCTCGCTTGCTGGTAGACGAGAGATCTGACGCCGCTGGCACATCGAGCCGCAGTGACACGCCTTTCCCGGGGGGACCTGCTCCCCAAGATCGTCACCCCACCGCCTGGACGGCGCGCCCGGCAGCTGTCGCGTTCCCTGGCGCGCGCGGAAGCTCCTGGTGTCAACACTCTGCAAGCCGGGGCACCCACTATCCTGTGGCAGGAGGCCAAGGGCGCCAACGTCCTGGATGTCGACGGCAATCGCTTCTTGGATCTGACCTCGGGCTTTGGCGTCGCCGCCGTAGGACACCGGCACCCACGGGTGGTGGCTGCCGTCCGCCGCCAGGCGGGCGAGCTTCTCCACGGTCTGGGCGATGTCCACGCACATCCCCAACGCGTTCGTCTAGCCGCGCGTCTTCGCCGTCGCGTGCCGGTGGACGACGCTCAAGTCTACTTCGCCGTCTCCGGGGCCGACGCCATCGAGATCGCGCTCAAAACCGCTCTGCTGGCGACCGGTCGCCCGGGGATTGTCGCCTTCGATCCTGCGTACCACGGCCTCACCCTCGGTGCCCTCCACGCCACCTCGCGGCCAGAGTTCCAGCTGCCCTTTGCCCGGCATCTCCACTCCCATGTCCACCGGTTGCCGTATGGCTGCTTGTTGGGGGCGCTCGACAAGGTCTTGGGTGAGGGTAACGACACCGGCGCTGTCATCCTCGAGCCCATTGTCGGTCGCGAGGGTGTCATTCCGCCTCCCGCGGGATGGCTTCGGGGTGTCGCCGACCTCTGCACCGAGCACGGGGCCCTGCTCGTCGCCGATGAGATCTTGACCGGATTTGGCCGCACCGGTGATTGGTTTGCCGTCGACGCCGAGCGCGTGCGGCCAGATGTGCTGTGCTGTGGCAAGGCGCTCGGCGGTGGCATGCCCATCGCCGCCACCGTTGGTCGGCGGGAGGTCCTCGCCGCCTGGCGGACATCCGGGGAGGCCCTTCATACCGCGACTTTTATCGCCCATCCCGCGGCCTGCGCCGCCGCCCTCGAGGTGCTCGAGATTCTCGCCGACGACAAGCTCCCGCAACGCGCCGCCCGGCTCGGCTCGGCGCTCGAGCAACGACTCGGTGCTTGGCCACTGAAGTTCCCGGCTGTCGCCGCGGTGCGCGGCCGCGGCCTCCTGTGGGGTGTCGAGCTGGCCTCCCGCGAGGCGGCCTCGGGGGTCACCCGTGCTGCTCTCGGCCGGGGCCTGCTCATCCTCGCCGGTGGTGCCACGGGGCGGGTCCTGCAAATCCTGCCCCCTCTCACCATCAGCGAGCGGCAGCTGAACTTTGCACTCGAGCTCATCGAAGAGCTGCTGGGCGAATTCTGAGAGAATCGAGGTCCGAGGAGCCAAAGGTGCCGGCGGCCATCCACTACAAACTCGCATTCATCGGCAGCCACGGCGTGGGCAAGACCACCCTTTGCTACGGTCTAGGGGCTCGTCTCAAGGCTCGCGACTTCTCGGTCGAGGTGGTGCACGAAGTGGCCCGGCGCTGCCCGCTGCCCATCAACGAAGACACCTCCGTTGCCGCCCAATCCTGGATTCTCCATACCCAGATCGCCGAGGAGCTCAACGCCCAGTCCCGCTATGGAGTGATCCTTTGCGACCGCAGCGTCCTGGACAACTACGTCTATCTGCTCTTGGCCTCGGGGCGTCAGGCGGGGCTGGAGCCGCTGATCGACTGCTGGATGGAGACCTACGACCTGCTGTTTCATGTCCCCATCCTCGAGCTGCCGCGGGCCGATGGTATCCGCGCGACCGATCCCACTTTTCAGCGAGCCGTGGATGAGCGGCTGCTCGTCGAGTTGGATCGGCGGGGGCTCGCCGCCCACCGCCTCGACCCGTCACAGCGCTCATCCTGGCTCGATTCGGTCGAAGAAACGGTGTGGAAACGGTTACGCCCGGCGCAGCTCCAGCTGTTGTAAAGGTGACAGTCGTGCTCTCGGCCGCGGGGTAGAATACCCCCGCTTTGGACGCATTCTCACAGCTCCGACAGTTCCCCCTCTTCGCCCACTTCGACGACGAGTCGCTGCGCCAGGTCGTCGTTGCCTCCTTTGTCGAGCACCACACCTCCGGCTCCAAGGTCTATAGGGAGAGCGACCCCACCTTCGCACTCTACATCCTCTTGCGGGGAGCCGTCCGCATCGAGCGCTACACACCGTTCAACCCCTATCACCTCGGCAGCTTCATAAAGGGCGAGATCTTTGGCGACCGGGACTTTATCCATCGTGCCGGCCGCGGCGCCGATGCCGTCACCGATGCGGACTCGGAGCTGCTGATGCTCGACCCCGGTCTGCTGGCGACCGAGTGCGAGCGCCGACAGCCGTTCGAGCTGGCCCTCTACTGGGCATTGTGGAAGTCTCTGTCGGCCAATCTGCGCAAGGCCAACGACCGGATGGCGACCTTCTTTAGCGAATCCGAATCGCGTCAGGCCTCTCAGCCCCCCGCCGCGGACCGTGGCCAGGCCGCCAGATTTCGCGTCGACATGGCCTCCAAGCGGAGCGTCTTCCAAGAACAGAAGCTCTCTCCCATGGAAATCAACTTTCTGGCGTCGCTGTCGAAGGAAGAGCGTGTCAAGCCCGGTCAAGTCATCTTTCGCGAGGGTGAGCCCGGCGACAAGATGTATGTCGTGCTCGATGGCGAGGTCATGATCAGCAAGCTCATCCCCGGGGTCGGCGAGGAGGCCCTCGCCTTTCTCGCGCGCGGGGACTACTTCGGCGAGATGGCCCTCATCGATCGCCTACCACGCTCCGCCGAGGCCAAGGCTCACTCCGAGGGGGCGCTGGTGCTGTCCATTCCGCGCGATGTGCTGGAGGGAATTCTCAACATCCAGAAGGTCTCCTCCGTCCGTCTGTTGCGCCTGCTCGGCTCGCTCGTCGCCCACCGTCTGCGTGAGAGCGACGACCGGTTGGTGGGTTGGCACGTGCTGGCCGCCGGTCAGTCCGGCGGTTGATCTTTCCCGATTCTTATCCCTGCCCAGCCCAAGACCTTGCGGTCGAGGCCCGAGAGCGGCTTGCGGTCCAGCGCCGCGGGCGCCAGCCATCTGGCCTCCCTTCCTTCGCCGATTTCGTCGGCATCCCTCGGCGCGCCGTGTCGAATACCGACCTCGATCGAGCGATAGGTGATGGCGTGGCGGATCCTGCCCTCGGGCTCGCCAACTGCCCAGCTGCCGCCGTAGCGTCGTGAGAGTTGCTCCTCGAGCTCCGGTCCGTCGCTCTCGTCGACCCACGGCAGCTCCCACAGGCCCGCCAGCAGCTCGCTATCCGCGGGCCGACGGAAAAACAGGATGCGCTCCCCGCGTCGGGCGATGACCACCGCACGCCGGCTCTTGACCATGGCTCGCCGCCGCCTGGCGGCCGGGTAGCTCTCCGGCTCCCCGCTCGCTGCCGCCCGGCAGCCGGCTACCAGCGGGCACTCCCCACACCGCGGCCGCCGTGGGCGACAGATCATCGCCCCCAACTCCATCAGTGCCTGGTTGCTGTTACCGGGCTCCTCCGGGTCGAGCAGCGCGGCTGCGGCTTGGTAGATCCGCTCTTGGCCCGGCTTTTTCCTTGGATCGGTGGCGAGCGCCAGAAGCCTCGAAACCACCCGCACCACGTTCCCGTCGATAGCCGGAACCCGCACTCCAAAGGCGATGCTGGCCACCGCCGCCGCCGTGTAGGGACCGATCCCCGGCAGTTGCTGTAGCCCCTCGGGGCGCCGGGGAAATCGTCCCCCCCGATCCACTATCTCCTTTGCGGCAGCGTGCATCTGCCGCGCCCGCCGGTAGTAGCCCAGCCCCGACCACAGCACCAGCACATCGTCGATCCCGGCTGCCGCCAGCTCACCGACGGTCGGAAACCGCCGCATAAACCGTTCGTAATAGGGGACGACGGTCTCGACGCCGGTCTGCTGCAGCATCACCTCCGAGACCCAGACACCGTACGGGTCCAGGCTCCGGCGCCATGGCAGCGGCCGCAGGTGCTCGACAAACCATTCAGACAGGGGTCGAGAGAGGTCCGAGGACATCTGGCTAAGGTCGAATCTGCCGCGCCGACCCGTCATTTTGGCCGGCCGGCCCCGATTTCTGCCAACGGTGACAGGTGATGGATCCTACAGCACGCCACCGTCGCCCCCCTCTTCCACCGCCGCGCCGGCAGTGAAGTCCCGGGGGAAGGTTCTGGTGGGGTGGGTTTTTGTGGTTTAACCCCTGTTTTTGTATAGGGGGTTGGGGTGAGACTGGGTGATAGGTGCGGTCCCTTGCGGGCCGCCGTTGGGTGGTGGGTCTCTTTGGTGTAGGAGAACCTTCCCCATCGACTTCTTCTACTGTGCATTGTCTCTAGCAAACATCATGCCCGGCTCGGTCCCCGTCGTTGTTTTTCGCCCGCTGTGGGCCTTTCCCTGGACTCCGCTGACGACATCTGGAACAGTAGCCCTGGGAGCCACCCGATGAAAAAGCTGTTGCTTGTCTTTCTTGTCCTCGTCTTCCTGGCCCTCTTGGCCGCCGTCGCCGGCATTCTCCTCTCCGGCCGTGCGCCGCGGCTCGGTGGCGCCTCGGTGGTCACCCTTCGTCTCACCGAGCCGCTGCCCGACTACGCCCCGGCTCCCGTTGTTCCCTTTCTGGGCATCGATCGCGATTACAGCCTGGCCTCGATCTACCGCGGGCTGATCGCGGCGCGCGAGGACGACAACGTCAAGGGCCTGGCCCTCTATATCCAGAACGCCCGCTTTGGCCTCGGCAAGGCCCAGGAGTTGCGCGATCTTCTCCTGTCCTTCAAGGACCAGCAGAAGTTTGTGGATTGCTATCTGGAGACCGCCGGCGAGGGAACCAACGGCACGCTCTCCTACTATCTCGCCGCGGCCTGCGACCATCTCTCCTTGGCGCCCGCTGGCCATCTCAACCTGCTGGGCCTCTATACCGACAGGGCTTTCTATCGCGGCACACTCGACAAGCTCAAGATAGAGCCCTTCTTCGCGCACGTCGGTCCCTACAAGAGCGCCGCCGAGGCCTACACCGAGTACGAGCACTCGGCGGCGGCCGAGGAGGCTCTGGGCGAGCTCCTGGACGACATCTACGACCAGATCGTCTCCGCTATCGCTGTTGGGCGTGGCCTTGGGCCCGCGGCGGTGCGCGAGCTCATCGATCGGGCGCCACTCACCGCCGAGGAGGCGCTCACCGCCGGCTTGGTAGACGAGCTCGCCTATCCGGACGAGTTCGAGAGTCGAATCGACGAGCTTGCCGGTGGCCAGTCCCGGCTCGTTACGCTCCGCGAGTATGACCCGGGTGCACCCCTTGGCAGCTCGCGTCGCGTGGCGGTGGTCTTTGCACAGGGCACGATCATCCGCGGCCGCGGGGGCGTCGACCCCTGGACCCAGCAACGCTACCTCGGCTCCGAGACCCTCCAAGAGGTGCTCCGCGATCTCGCCGGGCGACCCGAGATCGTGGCCGTCGTCCTGCGCATCGACAGTCCCGGTGGCTCGGCCCTGGCTTCCGATCTCATGCTGCGAGAGATCGAGTCTCTCGCCGAGCACAAGCCGCTTGTGGTCTCTATGTCCGATGTCGCCGCGTCCGGCGGTTACTACATTGCCGCCAAGGCAGCACGGATCGTCACCCAGCCGGCGACCCTCACCGGCTCGATCGGTGTCACCGGGGGCAAGTTGATGACCCGGCGTTTTCAGCAGGAGCTCCTCGGCATCTCTCACGACACCCTGCTGCGTGGCGCCAATGCCGACTTCTACTCCTCGCTCGAGGGTTTTACCCCAGCGCAGCTTGGCCGTTTCGAAGAGTTGATGGCCGACGTTTACGCCACCTTTATCGGCCACGTGGCGGACGGTCGCGCCATGGCCCTGGAAGACGTGGCCGCGGTGGCGGGCGGCCGGGTCTGGACCGGTCGTCGCGCCGTTGATTTGGGTCTCGCCGACGAGCTGGGAGGTTTGGACGAAGCTCTGGCGGCTGCGCGTCAAGAGGCGGGCGCCGACGACCTGTCGGCGCTGGCTATCGATTACTTCCCGCGGCCGCCGACCATCTGGGATCTGCTCTATCGACGCTCCCGGCCGCTGCTCTCGGTGCATCGCGTGGACCTCGAAAGGATTCTCGAGCCCCGCACGCCACAGCTCTTGGAGCTGCCTCCCGGGCTTCTTCGGCTTACCCGGCCGTTTTAGTTTTGGGCGTCGCCGTCGGTGATTCCGGCGCTGACTTTTGGCGTCCTTCCTGCTATCCTCGTGCTCAGGGATCGTCGGTCGCGACCCGCACACATTTGTCGTCGAACGAGAGGATTGACCCCTTGACGCGTGTGTTATGATCACGGCCTTCGCTGTGTAGCTCGCGAAACGTTTCAGCCCTGACGTTTATCAACAGATTTTCCACAGATTGTGGAAAATTTCTGCGGCCCGGTTTTTGTCTTGACGACATCAATAGACCCCTCGCTCTGGAATCGGCTGCAGGATCGACTTCGTCGCGAGTTGGATCCCGAAGAGTTCTCCACCTGGTTCGGTCCCTTGCGTGTACGGTCGGAACAAGGGGACTGTCTGGAATTGCTCGCACCCAACCAGCGGTTTCTCCGCACTCTCGAAGAGAGCTATCGCACCACCGTCGATCGCGCCATCTCCGGGCTCGGGGGGCCGGAGTTCCGGGTGCTGATCTCTGTACAGGAGGACTCTTCTCCGGCGCCGGCGCCGACGCTGAGCCCTTTCAACCCGAACTATGTCTTCGAGAGCTTTGTCGTCGGCAGCTCCAACCAGTTCGCCCACGCCGCGGCGCGGGCCGTGGCAGAGAATCCCTCCCGCAGCTACAACCCGCTCTTCCTTTACGGTGGTGTAGGACTCGGCAAGACCCACCTACTCCACGCCATCGGCCATAGTCTCGTGCGCCGCCATGCGCACCTGCGGGTGATGTATCTACCCGCCGAGCAGTTTGTCAACGAGTTGATCAGCTCGCTCCGCTTCAATCGCATGCCGGCGTTCCGGGAGCGCTACCGCAACATCGATGTGCTGATGGTTGACGACATTCAGTTTCTTGCCAACAAAGAACGGACGCAGGAAGAGTTCTTCCACACCTTCAACACACTCTATACGACCCAGAAGCAGATTATCCTGACCTCCGACTCGTCACCTCGCAACATTCGTGCTCTCGAGGAGCGGCTGCGCAGCCGTTTCGAGTGGGGACTCATCGCCGATATTCATTCTCCCGACCTCGAGACCAAGGTCGCCATTCTCAGGCGGAAATCCGACCAGGAGAAAACCGACCTGCCGGATGACGTGGCTCTTTTTATCGCCCGTCAGGTCAAGTCCAATATTCGCGAGCTCGAAGGGATGCTCAACCGTGTCATTGCCTTCTCTTCGCTAACCGGTAGACCCCTGTCTCTCGATCTCGCCAAAGAAACCCTCAAGGACGTCCTGCTGCCCGAGCACCGCCGCGCTCTGGCGCCGGAGATCATCAAGTTCGTCGCCCGCCACTACGGCCTCAAGGTCAGCGAGATCAAGAGCCGCAACAACTCCAAGCAGATAGCCTTTCCCCGCCAGGTGGCCATGTATCTCTGTAAACAGCTGACCGATCTCTCCTATCCGGACATCGGCAAGCTCTTCAACAACAAACACCACTCCACCGTCATGTACTCGGTCGAGAAGATAGGGACGCTGCGCTCTTCAGATCCCGATCTCGATCGCACCCTGGAGACTCTCGGCCAAAACTTCTCTTGAGCCCGGCCCGGATCTGATCCCGCGGGCCACCGTCCTTGCAAAGTGGAAAACCGACCGACCACCCCACGAAACAAATGTGGAAGCCCTGTGGAATATCGTCATCCCTCAGGTTTTCCATATCTGTTCCACAACCCACACACAGGGTTTTTCCACCGTTGACATACCGCAACTTGCCATCAACGGCACTCGCTTGTCGGATGTTTTGGGGTTTTCCGCTGCCCCTACGACTACTACTATTATGAGATATCCTCAATTCTTCTAGTCGGAGGAGACCCGTATGGAAATTCGCGTTAAACGCTCGGAATTCCTCACTGAGCTTGCACCCATGCAGGGCATCGTGGAGCGACGGACGACAATTCCAGTCCTCTCACACATTCTTCTGCGCGGCGAAGACGACAAAGTCCATCTGGCGGCCACCGATCTGGATGTCTCGCTGACGTCCTGGTGCGGGGCCGAGGTAAAAGGGAGCGGGGGTATCGCAGTCCAGGCAAGAAAGTTCCTGGAGATCATCCGTGCGGTGGTGGGTGACGAGGTCGAGCTCGTCCTCGAGGACGAGAAGAGACTGAGCATTGTTGCCGGTAAGTCCCGCTTCAAGATCAATGGACTGTCCCCGGACGATTTTCCGACCCTTCCAGATGTCAAGGGCGAAGAGGCTACGGCGATTCCGTTTTCTTTGATCAAACGGATGATCGGCAAGGTGATCTTCGCCGTCTCGACAGAGGAGTCGCGCTTCCAGCTCAACGGCGCCCTGATGAAGCTCAAAGAGGGAGCGATGGAGTTGGTGGCAACCGACGGCCACCGCCTCGCCCTGGTCGAGAACGCGCTCGAATCGGGGAAGGAGGCAGAAGGGGTCCTGGTACCTCGGAAAGCACTCCAGGAGCTGCTCCGGTTCGAGGGTGATGGAGATGTGAGTTTTCGCCGCAGCGAACACCATCTATCGTTCGAGATCGGCCACCGTGAGCTCATCTGCCGCATCCTGGAAGGTACCTTTCCCGACTACGACCGGGTCATCGCCAAGGACAACGACAAGAAGGCCGCCTTCGATCGCAAGAACCTCAGTGAAGCCATCCAGCGGGTGGCCCTGCTGACCGGGGATCGTGCGCGCGCGGTGAGATTCCAGTTCGAGACTGGACGGCTGACGATCTCCGCCGCCAATCCGGACCTGGGAGAGGCGGTCGAGGAGGTCAGCTGTGAGTATGCCGGTCGCGAGATTCGTCTGGGGCTCAATCCGGACTACATGCATCAGTTTCTGTCAGCGACGGAGACCGAGAAAGTCCACCTGGCGCTCAAAGACGAAAACACGCAGTGCATCGGTCTGCCGGTAGACGGAGGGGACGAGCGCTACCTCTGCGTCATCATGCCGATGCGCATCTGACCATCACCGGGCCAGTTCTCCTACCGCAGGAACGCCCGTTGCTGGCACAGCTCTCCTATCGTTCGTTTCGCAACCTGACCAATACAGATTGGCATCTCCAGGCGGGGTGTCATCTCCTCCTGGGTGCCAATGGTGCCGGCAAGACCAGCCTGTTGGAGGCGATCTACCTGCTGGCGACCACCAGGAGCTTTCGCACCTCGCAGCTCGAGGACTGTGTTCGCTGGGGCGGGGAGCGGTTCCATCTGCGGGGGGAGTTCGAGGGCGCCGAGCGGGCGTTTCTCGAGGTGGGGTGGGAGCCCAACGGACGCTATCGCGCGGTCAATGGCGGGAGCGCACCACTGGCGAGTCATCTCGGGGTACAACCGACGGTCAGCTGGACAGCGGCCGACCAGGAGATCTTGTCCGGGCAGCCGGCCCGCCGTCGGCGCTTCCTCGACCAGGGGGTCGTGGGGCTAAAACCGGCGGCCCTGGAGGTGCTGGCGCGCTACCGACGCGCACTGAGCCAAAAGAGACAGCTACTGAGCGTTGGCGGCCGGGGCTTGGATCCCTGGAACGAGGTGCTGGCAGGGGCAGCCGCCGAGCTCGTGGGCCTGCGGCAGCAATACATCGAGCTCCTGCAGGTGGCGCTGCGCCAGACGGTGGCGGAGACCGGGGTGGCGTTGCCGGCGATCGATGTGCGCTATCGACCATCGGTCGACGCCGAGGGCGGGGCCGAGGGGGTGTTGGCTCGGCTGGCCGAGGTGGGCGCGCGCGAGCGAGAGGAGAAGAGAGCGCTTCTCGGTCCCCACCGCGACGAGCTCGAAGTGCTCTGGGGGAACCGGCCGGCGCGCCGGGTGGCTTCTGGGGGAGAGCGGAAGCTGCTCGGCTTGGTGCTGACCATCGCCCGCGGCAGGCTGTTGGAAGAGGCGGGGCGACCACCCGTCTACCTCCTGGACGACGCCGATGCCGAGCTCGATCGGGAGCGGCTAGAGGCGATCTGGCCGCTGCTCGCCGGGGCGCCGCAGGTCTTTGTCAGCTCCAATCGACCGGTGGCGTGGGAGGGCATCAGCGGGGCCACTCGGTGGTCGGTCGAGGGCGGAGACGTGGGTCCCGAGCAGGGATGACTCCGCGGGCTGGAAACGTTGGCGTAAACGATTCATAAATAAGGACTTACAGCTTGATTTTTGAGCCCGCCCATGATAGGGTTTGGGCAGCAAAACAGCTCACCAGGGGACCAAGAGCAGGACTCCGGAGAGACGACCAGAATCACAGCCTGCGGCAGCCCCGCGCGAGGCCGCGGCAGCCGAGTTCTCAGCGGTAAACAGAGCGAGAAAGGGAGGTAGAAAGTTGGCTACCCCTGAACGAGAGTACACCGCCGACAGCATCAAGGTTCTCAAGGGACTGGAGGCGGTTCGCAAGCGCCCCGGGATGTACATCGGTGATACCGATGACGGCTCGGGGCTCCACCACATGGTGTTCGAGCTCGTCGACAACTCGATCGACGAGGCACAGGCCGGCTACAGCTCGAAGATCAGCGTCACCATCCACAGCGACAACTCGGTCACCGTGGAGGACGACGGCCGGGGCATCCCGGTCGACATGCACAAGGGCGAGGGGAGATCGGCGGCCGAGGTCATCATGACCGAGCTCCACTCGGGCGGCAAGTTCGACAACAACTCCTACAAGGTGTCGGGCGGGCTCCACGGCGTCGGCGTCTCGGTGGTCAACGCCCTGTCGGCGAACCTCGAGCTCGAGATCAAGCGGGATGGCGAGGTCTGGTACCAGAACTTCCACCGCGGCCTCGCCGACGAGCCCATCAAGGCCATTGGCAAGACCAAGAAGTCCGGTACCAAGATCCGCTTCTATCCCGACGCGGAGACCTTTGGCCTGCTCGAATTCAACTACGAGACCCTTTCGCAACGGCTGCGGGAGCTGGCCTTTCTCAACCGCGGGGTCAGGATCGAGCTGCTGGACGAACGCAGCGACAAGAAGGTCGAGTTTTCCTACGCCGGCGGCATTCAAAGCTTTGTGGAGCATCTCAACAAGAACAAGACCGCGCTCCACAAAAAGCCGATCCATCTAGAAGACCTGCGAGACGACGGCACCGGAGAAGAGACGATCGAGATCTCGCTGCAGTGGAACGACGGCTACCAGGAGCAGATCTACTGTTTTACCAACACCATCAACAACCGCGACGGCGGCGCCCACCTGGTGGGGTTCAAGTCGGCTCTGACACGGACGGTCAACGCCTATGCAAACACCAGTGGTCTGTCCAAGAACCTGAAAGAGAACCTGACCGGTGACGATGTGCGAGAGGGACTGACGGCCGTGGTCTCGGTGAGGATCAAGGATCCGAAGTTCTCCAGCCAGACCAAGGACAAGCTGGTCTCCTCGGAGATCAAGGGGTGGGTCGAGCAGGTCGTCAACGAGCGATTGGGCTCCTTCCTGGAGGAGAACCCACGGATCGCCAAACGCATTATCGAGAAGACGGTGGAGGCGGCGAGGGCACGGGAGGCAGCCCGGAAGGCCAGGGAGTTGACGCGGAGGAAAGGAGCGCTCGACGCCTCCAATCTGCCGGGGAAACTGGCGGACTGCAGCGAGCGCAACCCCAAGTTTGCAGAGCTATTCCTGGTCGAGGGGGAGTCGGCTGGAGGTACGGCCAAACAGGGACGAGACCGCAGGTTCCAGGCGGTATTGCCTCTCAAGGGCAAAATCCTCAACGTGGAGAAGGCCCGCTTCGACAAGATGTTGACCTCGGAGGAGATCAAAACCATGATCTCCGCGCTCGGCACGGGGATCGGCAAGGACGACTTCGACGTCTCCAAGCTGCGCTATCACAAGCTCGTCATCATGTGCGACGCCGATGTGGACGGCAGTCACATTCGCACCCTCATCCTCACCTTCTTCTACCGTCAGATGGAGGAGATCATTCACCGGGGTCACCTCTATATCGCGCAGCCACCGCTCTACAAGATCAGCGAAGGAAAGCGGGAGACCTATCTCAAGGACGACAACGAGTATCAGGAGTTTCTGGTGCAGAGGATCCAGGACTCCTGGGTGCTCGAGATGGGTGTCAATGGCGGCCACAAGAAGCTCAAGGGTCCGCGGATGGCGAGCTTCCTCAACAAGGTCGCAGACTTCCGCCGCAATCTGGACAGACTGGCCGCGAGAGGCTACCCAGAAGACGCGCTACGTGTCGCGCTTATTCACGGTCTCAAGGACAAGAAGACGCTTTCCGACCAAGCAAAGGTGCGGGAGATCGCCGAGATCATCGAGGCGTCCGGATTTCATTCGGTCGAGCTTGGCCACGACGAAGAGCACGGCACCGGAGTTATCAGCTTTATTAGTCGGCGGGACGGCGTCGAGAGGCGGGTGAAGCTCGACTGGGACCTGGTGTCGACGGCCGAGTACCGGGCCATGGCCGGAAACAAACAAGGCCTCGAGGCCCTGCAGGCCACTCTGTTCTCGCTGGCCAAGGAGGGCGAGGAAAAAAACAGCTGCGACTCGCTGGAGGAGACGCTCGAGATGCTCTATGCCGGCGCCCGCAAGGGCCTCGGGGTGCAGCGCTACAAGGGCCTGGGCGAGATGAACGCCGGGCAGCTGTGGGAAACAACGATGGACCCCGAGAAGCGGCGGTTGCTCAAGGTCCGCATCGAGGACGAAGTGGGGGCCGACGCGATCTTCACAGTATTGATGGGCGACAAGGTGGAGCCGCGACGCGAGTTCATCGAGGAGAATGCCCTCAACGTCAAGAATCTCGATGTCTAACGGGACGACACCCCGGCGTCAGGACGACCCCGGCCAACGAGGCACGACAGAGGAAAAATGAGCGAACACGAACGAGTCCTCCCCTTCGACAACTCGATACCGGTCGATATCGAAGAGGAGATGAAGCGCAGCTACATCGACTACGCCATGAGCGTCATCATCGGGCGGGCCCTGCCCGATGTGCGCGACGGCCTCAAGCCGGTCCACCGCCGTGTGCTCTACGGCATGTGGGAGAGCGGCAACACCGCGAGCAAGCCCTATAAGAAGTCGGCCCGCATCGTGGGTAGTGTCATGGGCAAGTACCACCCACACGGCGACTCCGCGATCTACGACACCGTGGTCCGCATGGCACAGGATTTCTCGCTGCGCTATCCGCTGGTGGATGGGCAGGGCAACTTCGGATCGATCGATGGCGATAGCGCGGCGGCGATGCGCTACACCGAAGTTCGACTGACCAAGCTCGCCGAGGAGATGCTCAAGGAGGACATCGACAAAGAGACGGTCGACTGGGAGCCGAACTACGACGAATCACTCAAGGAGCCGACGGTGCTCCCCGCCCGAGTGCCGAACCTGCTCATCAACGGCGGCTCCGGTATCGCCGTAGGAATGGCCACCAACATCCCGCCACACAACCTCCGCGAGGTGGTGGACGGGCTCATGGTTCTCATCGACAACCCGGACGCCTCCATCGAGGAGCTTATGAAGGTCATTCCCGGGCCCGACTTCCCGACGCGGGGATTCATCCATGGCGTGGAGGGCATCCGGTCCGCCTACCACAGCGGGCGCGGCAGTGTGCAGATGAGGGCGCGGGCGGCGATAGAAACCCAGAAGCGCAGCGAGCGGCAGTCGATCATAGTCAACGAGATCCCCTATCAGGTGAACAAGGCGAAGCTGCTGGAGCGCATCGCCGGCCTGGTGCGGGAGAAGAAGATCGAGGGTGTCAGCGACCTGCGGGACGAGTCCGATCGGGACGGGATCAGGATTGTCATCGACGTGAAAAGGGGCGAGGTCCCAGAGGTTCTGCTCAACCAGCTTTACAAGCTGACACCGATGCAGAGCACGTTTGGCATCATTCTGCTGGCGATTGTCGACAACCAGCCGCAGGTGCTGACGCTCAAACAGATGCTGCAGCACTTTCTCAACCACCGCAAAAGGGTGGTCATCCGGCGGACACGCTTCGATCTGAGAAAGGCGGAGGAGCGGGCCCACATTCTCGAGGGCGTCCTCAAGGCGCTCGACAACCTGGACGAGGTGATTGCGACCATCAGGTCGAGCCACACACCGGCGGACGCGCGCGAGCGGTTGATGGCCGGGTTTGCGCTCAGCCAAGTGCAGGCACAGGCGATCCTCGAGATGCGGCTGCAGAAGCTCACCGGTCTGGAACGAGAGAAGGTCGTAGAGGAGTACCGGGGGCTGATGGAAGTCATCGAACGGCTGCGGGCAATCCTGGCCTCGGACCAGCTGGTGTTGGAGGAGATCAAGAAGGAGCTGCTGGCCATCAAGCAGGCCTACGGCGACAAGAGACGAACAGAGATCATTCCCGAGAGACTCGACATCACCATCGAGGACATGATCGCGGACGAGGAGATGGTGATCACGGTCACCCGGACAGGGTATGTCAAGCGGTCACCGCTGTCGCTCTATCGCTCTCAGCACCGCGGCGGGAAGGGGCGGATGGGCATGGTCACCAAGGAAGGGGACATCGTCGAGCACCTGTATGTGGCCTCGGCACACAGCTACATCCTCGTCTTTACAGAGTCGGGGCAGGTTCACTGGCTGAAGGTTCACGAAGTGCCGCAGTTGGGCCCGGCGGCAAGAGGAAAGGCGATCGTCAACCTTCTCCAATTGGAACAAGAGGAGAAAGTCGCCACCACGGTGGCGGTGCGCGAGTTCCCGGAGGATCGCTATCTGGTTTTTGCCACCGAGAAGGGAACGATCAAGAAGACGCAACTTTCAGCCTATGCCCATCCGCGGGCGGGGGGCATCATCGCCATCAACATCGAAGACGACGACCGGCTTCTCGATGTGCGCGAGACCGACGGTCAGCAGACCATCTTGTTGGCTACCGCCAACGGCTTTGCCATCCATTTCGACGAGCGGGACGCCCGACCCATGGGCCGCGCCACGCGCGGCGTTCGCGGGATCAGTCTGCGCAAAGGTGACAAGGTCGTGGCGATGGAGGCCCTGGAAGAGGATGGGGGAGACATCCTGTCGCTGGCGGAAAACGCCGTCGGCAAGCGGACGCCGGTCAACCTCTACCGTCGCCAGAGGCGCGGCGGCAAGGGAATCATCAATCTGAAAGTCTCCGAGCGGACAGGCCGGGTCATCGGCGCCAAGCAGGTGCGGCCCGAAGACGGCCTGATGCTGATTACCCAGGACGGAAAGATCATCCGCATCAATGTGGAAGGAGTCCGGCTCAGCGGGCGCTCCACCCAGGGTGTCAAGTTGATGGATCTCGGAGACAAAGATCGCCTCGTGGCAGTGGCCAAACTGGGCGAGCAGGAGGAGGAGGTCGACTTGGAAGCCGCGGACGGTGAGGAGCCGAAGGAAGAGAGCGACGCGGAGCCCGTGAACTGACGGCAAGGCCGGCAGGACGTATCTATCGCTTGGCCTGGGCCTTCTATTTGATTCTGGCTATCAGTGGGGTGGTCTGGATCGGTTGGCGCGACGGATCGGTCCGGCTGGGACATTTCTTCAACCCGGAGACCTGGTGGGTAGATACGGCCACAGGGGTGGGCGCGGCAGGGCTGCTGCTGGCGCTGTGGGAGGCGGGGCGGCGAATTTTCCCGACGGCGAGGCAATTGGAACATCGGCTGGCGGAGTTGTTGGGGCCAATCGACCTATCGGAGGTGGTGGCGTTGGCCCTGCTGTCCGGGTTTGCAGAAGAGCTGTTCTTCCGCGGCGCGGTTCAGGGGTCTTGGGGATGGCTACCGGCGACGGTGCTGTTTGCGCTGCTGCACACCGGCCCCGGGCCGGCTTTTCGCCTCTGGACCCTGTTTGCGGCGGTCGCCGGGATGGTTCTCGCCGCACTGATGATCTGGCGCGGGAATCTCCTCGCGCCGGTGGTTGCCCACGGACTGCTCAACGGAATCAATCTCGCCCGGCTGGTAAAGAGCGAGAGGGTCAGTTCGACCGTTGACGACACACCAAACCCGGGCGAACCCGGCCAGAACGACCTGCTAGACTGACGCGATCGCAGGCACTGCTTTGAGGAGGAGATAGCTGATGTCCCGGGACAGCAAAGACGTTCTGGAACGCATCGAGAGAGAGAAGGAGGGCTACCTCGAGGAGTTGAAGGACTTTGTCCGCATACCCTCCGTCTCCGCCGATCCCAGCTACAGGGACGATGTCCTGCGATGTAGCGAGTTCCTCGCCGACAACATGAGGGCGGCGGGTCTCGAAGTGGAGAGGCTCGAGACCGAGCGCAACCCACTGATCTACGCCGAGTGGACCGGCGCGGCGGGAAAGCCAACGCTGCTCTTCTACGGTCACTACGATGTGCAACCGGTCGACCCCATCGAAGAATGGCGACACGAGCCCTTCGAGCCGACCGAAGAGGGTGATCTTCTCGTCGGCCGCGGCACGACCGACGACAAGGGTCAGGTCTTTACCCACGTCAAAGCGGTGCAGGCGATCCTCGAGGAACGAGGAGAGCTCCCGGTCAACGTGAAGTTCCTTGTGGAGGGCGAAGAAGAGGTCGGGGGTGAGTCGATCGAGCGCTTCGTCCGCGAGGACGCGGGGCGCCGACTGCGCTGTGACGCGGTCATCATCTCCGACACATCGATGTTCGCTCCCGGCCAGCCCTCCCTGTTGTATGGGCTCAAAGGCCTGGCTTACACGGAAGTAGTGGTGCGGGGCCCCAATCGGGATCTTCACTCGGGCTCTTTTGGGGGGGCCGTGAGAAATCCGGCCAACGCTCTGTGCGAGATCGTCTCCCGGTTGGTCGATCCGGAGAGCGGCAAGATTCTGATCCCGGGTTTCTACGACGACGTGCGACCGCTGGAGGAGTGGGAGCGCGAGGCGTTCAGCAAACTGACTTTTGACGAAGAGGAGTATGCGGCCGAGCTCGGTCTGGAGACGCTCTTTGGCGAAGACGGGTACAGCACGCTCGAGCGCACCTGGGCGCGGCCGACCTGCGATGTCAACGGGCTTTACGGCGGTTACCAGGGAGACGGAGCCAAGACGATCCTCCCGGCGCTGGCCGGGGCCAAGGTGTCGATGCGTCTGGTGCCCGATCAAGATCCGCGGAAGGTCGGCAGGCTCTTCCGGGAGTATGTGGAGAAGATTGCGCACGCCGACGTGCGGGTCGAGGTATCGGAGCTCCATGGTGCACAACCGGTGCTGATCGACATCAAAGGCCCCATCGCCGAGGCAGCCATGGCCGCCCAGGAGGAGATCTGGGGCAAAGCCCCCGTATTGGTGCGCGAAGGAGGATCGATTCCGATTGTGGCGAGCTTTGCCGAGGTGCTGGAAGTCCCGATTTTGCTGGTGGGCTTTGGTCTGCCCGATGACAGGCTCCACTCGCCCAATGAGAAGTTCAACATCAGCCACTTCTACAACGGCATCCGCACCATCGTCCGAATTCTCGACCGCGTGGGGGAGGCGGCTGGGAGCTGAGGTTCCCGGCAGTGGTGCCATGAATGAACGAGCGTCCGAGGAGAGGGAGCTCAAATTCGCCACCGACGACCTGTCGGGGCTGCGGGAGCGACTACCCGAGCTCGAGGCAGAGCGCCTGGGAGAGTCGGGCCTGGAGGAGAATCGCATTCTTGACCGGAAGAAAGAGCTCCAGGGACGCGGCTGTGTGCTCCGAGTGCGCACCGACCGGCTGGGGGCCTGGGTGACGTTCAAGGGCCCGGCCCGGTTCGATGGACAGGTCAAAGTGCGCGCGGAGCACCAGACGCGGGTGGAAGACCCCGAGGCGCTGATCCAAGTCCTTGAAAGCCTGGGCTACGGGGTGGTACGGCGGTATCAGAAGAAGCGGGAGGAGTGGCGGCTGGGAGGCGTTACCGTCGCCCTCGATCACACACCGATCGGCGATTTCGCGGAGTTCGAAGGGGAGGGAGCGGAGAAGGTCGCCCGGCGCTGTGGTTTCGAAGCAAACCGCGCAGAACGGCGCAACTATCTCCAGCTCTACGACGACCACCTTCGGGAGCACCCCGAGTCACCACCCGACATGATCTTCCCGAGCTGAAGCCGCAGCGGCCGGTGCGACCATGGGTAGAAAGCAGCGGTTGCGAGCGGTGGTTCTGGCAGCCGGTCGCGGTGAGCGCCTGCGCCCCTTAAGCGAATGGGTACCCAAGCCGCTGCTACCGGTTGTCGGCAGGGCGGCGATGGTCCACACCCTGAGCCAGTTGGCGAGCGCCGGTGTCGAAGCCGTCGCTATCAATCTGCACTATCGGGGCGAAGACATTCGCAAGCAGTTGGGCACCGAGTTCGAGGGGTTGCCGCTGACCTACTCTCTGGAGCCGGAGCTTCTCGGCACCCTCGGAGCCATGATTCCCCTGCAAGAGTTTCTCCGACCGGCCGATCTCGTGCTGGTCATCAACGGTGACAGCGTCTGCCGCTGGCCACTGCGGCGGCTGGTGCGGCGGCATCAGCGCCGGGGGAACTTCGCCACCCTGCTGTTGTCGAAGAGAGCCAACGCGAGGGAATTCGGCGGCGGTGTTGTGGTCGATCGCGCGGGCCGAATTCGATCCTTTCGACCCTTCGGCAAGACCGACGGGTCGCTGCGGCGGCGGGTCTTTTGTGGGGCGCATGTTTTTCAACCCGAGGTGCTGGAGGGGATCGACAAGCAGCCGGCCGACTTCATCACCGATCTCTACGAGCGGCAGCTCGAGCAGGGTCAGAAAATCGGTGCTGTCGAGACGACACGGCGGTGGCACGACCTCGGCACCCCTCGACGCTATCTGCGGGCGTCGAAAGACTGGGCGCGCGGGCAGTTCCCAACTCGGCTCTTTCGCTCCAAGTGGATCTCATCGAGTGCGCGAGTATCCGGCAAGGCGGAAATCTCACGCTCGGTCGTCGAGGCCGGGGCGCGGGTGGAGGCGGGAGCCCACGTCCAAGGCTCGTTGCTGCTGCCGGGAGCACGAGTACCCAAGGGCTGCCGAGTGGTCAAGTGCATCCTCGGCTTTGATGTTGTACTGGCGGCGGGGACCACGGTCGAAAGCCGGCTGGTGACGCCGGCGACAGCCACCACCGAGCCGCGGCACGACGACTCGGTCGTCAGCGGGCTCGTCTTCTCGCGTATGAATCGGTAGCGTGTGACCTTTCTACAGCAACAACCGCCCAGCGGTGCACGTAACGGTTTCCGCGTGCTGATCTTCGACTGGGACGGCACGTTGATCGACTCCATCGCCAGCATTGTCGACTGTACTCTCGCCACCGTGAGAGAGATGGGCCTGGGTGAGCCAACAACAAGAGGCATTCGCGACGCAATCGGTCTCGGTCTGCGTGAGAGCTTGGAGAAACTGGCGCCGGGCTGCAACGAGGAGTTTCTCGAGGAGTTCACCTCGGTCTATCGTCGTCACTGGCTGGCAACCTATGGCCGGCGAGCGGAGCTGGTGCCGGGCGCGCGCACAACCCTGGAGGAGCTCGGCGCAGACGGCTATCTGCTGGCCGTCGCCACCGCCAAGAGTCGCCTCGGGCTGCGGCGGGACACCGAGCGACTGGGGGTGACGGAGCTCTTTTGCACCACCCGGACGATCTCGGAGGCACCGAGCAAGCCACACCCCAAGATGATCCTCGACATCGTGGAAGCGCTGGAGGTCGACCCGGACCAGACCCTGATGATCGGCGACACCACCCACGATCTGGAGATGGCCCGCAACGCCGGGGTGGCGGCCCTCGGTGTCTGCTCTGGGAGCCAACCACGGGGGCGATTGGAGAGAGCTACACCGCTTGGCTGTCTCGACAGCGTTGCCGAGCTCCCCGCGTGGCTGGAGAGGAGGTCCAGTGGGAGCCGGCCGCAGCGCTCGGAGGAACGACCATGAGCCGCCGGCCGAGAGCGATTCCACCCATCAAGGCGCTGATGACACCGTTCCCCTATTTCATCGACCTCGATGCTCCGCTCGAGAGCGCCCAGGAGATGATGGGTCCACAGCAGATCCGGCATCTGCCGGTGATGTCCAAGGGCGATCTGGTGGGCGTGGTCAGCGAGCCGGCCATCACCAGGGCTCTCGAACCGAGGACAGGAGAGTCACCCAGGGAGGGATTGCTGGTCCGGGACGTGGCGCAGCTCGAGCCCCACATCGTGGATCTCTCGGCGCCGGCCGATGTGGTCCTCAGCCAGATGGCCCAACGACACATCGATGTGGCGGTGGTAGTGAAGCACGGTCGACTGGCCGGGATCTTCACCATGACAGACGCCTACCGTGGTTTCGCGGACCTCCTACGGACTCAGTTCCCGAATTCATCCGGCGGCGACGAGGCCGCCTGATTCGAGTGAATCAGTAGCGGGAGGATGCCCGCTCGCGGGCCGGCAGAATCTCGAGACAGGTGGTCCACCAGCCGGTCAGAATGCTGTCGACAAACTCCTGCGGTAGCAGCTCGCGCCGCATCTCGTCGGCCAGCGACCGGTGGTCGTAGGGCAAACGGAGCAATTCGACACCCAGAGTCTGGTTGCGGTCTTCGAGCATGGCGTACCAGACGGCGGTATCGCCGTCGTTGGCCGGGCGACCGATGACACCGACATTCACCACGTCCCGACCCGAGGGCAGGCGGCGATGCCAGTGGAGCCCGGTATGGCTGCAGAGCACGCCGGCCGAGCGCTCCTGATCGAGCAGATGCTCGAGGAAAGGGATCGGCGAGGTGGAGTGAAAGAGGAACTCGTTGTTGCGGCGGGGCGAGCCATGGACCAGAAGCAGCTCGCGCGCGCCCACTCGGACCCGACGGCGCCGGGGCAGCGAGCCCATCCAGCCCTTGAGCTGGGCCGAAGTGCGCTCGGCGGTGTAGCGATAAGAGATCTCGGCGAAGTGATTGTCACGCGGATCGGTGTAGCCGCAGTTGCAGTCATCGCGACCACCGGCGAGTGATTCCTCGTAGTTGCCTTGCACCCCGAGGACGCCACCACGCTCGAGGAGCGGCCAGACCTTGTCGGGGTTGGGACCAAAGCCGCCAAGGTCACCCAGACAATAGATCGCCTCGGCCCCACGGCGTTGGGCATCGGCGAGCAGCGCCGCCAGCGCCAGGTGGTTGCTGTAGACCCCACCAAAGATGGCGATCCGGCCAAAGGGCCCCTCGACCGGGGTCGGGTCGTCGGCGGGCGCGAGGAAACGCTGGCGCGCGGTCAGGCGATCCGCGGCGCTCAACCGGCGGCCGGCCGCCGCGGTGGCCTGGCGATAGCGGTCGAGAGGGACCAGCCGCTCGCCCAGAGTCGCCATGCCGCGGTGGGCAGTCAACTTGGCCTCGGCCTGTCGCTGCTGCGCGGCGGAATCTTCTGGCGGTCGAGGTGTCATAAAGCGCGGCTCTTCTCAAGTCCTGCAGGTGACGCCATAGACATGGCAGGTCCAGCAAGCCGGATGGGTCAAGGGAAACTCTTCGAGCGAGTCGGACAGCGCCTCGCCCATCTTGGCACTCGGCTCGTTGACCAGGATGGGACAGACCCACACACCCTGGTCGGTGACCATCCGACAGCCGCTGCATTGCAGGTGATCCCAGCCGCCCGCGGGTGCGTCGGTGTCGCGCAGCCGTTGCCAGGATTCGTAGGCGCCACCCCGTTCGGCCTCGGCGCCGATGTGGAAGACCGGTAGGATCTTGAGCCGGGGTTTCACCACCCCGAGCTCACGCAGCAGATCCAAGAAGCGTTGCTTGCCTTCCACGGAGCCATTCTCGTCATGGACCTCGGTGACCGTGATGACCGGATTGAGACCCGCGGCCACCAGGCAGGAGATGCCGGTGAGAATGCGCCCGAAGGTGCCCTCTCCACGTATCGGGTCGTTGGCCTCGGCGTTGCAGCCGTCCATCGATACCCGGAGATCCAGCGAGTAGTCGGAGCGGTCGGCAATGCGCCGCAGGCGACGGCAGCGCTCCGGGTCGAGGAGCAGGCCGTTGGTCAGAACGGTGGCCGGACCGTAGGCGAGGGCCCGGTCCAGGATCGCCTCCATCTCGGGGTTTAGAAAGGGCTCGCCGCCGGTGAAGTAGAGCTCCCGGACGCCGAGCTCGGCGCCCTCCTCCAGGTAGGGGAGAACCCGGGCCAGAGTCATCATCTCGTGGGTGTGGTTGGTGGGGGAGCAGGAGACAAAGCAGTGGGTGCAGGCCAGGTTGCAGACGGTGCCGCCGACCTGAAACCAGAGGGTATCGAGGTCGCGGAGCTCGACGACCGGCGGCGGAGCATTCGCCGGTGTGCTCGGCGCGACAGCCGGGCGCGGCTCAGCGCACATGGTGCGGCTCTCCCTCGAGCTCGCTTATGGCCTGGCAGCAGCGAGAATCCCGGAAGACGACAGCGGTGGGCCCGGACTCGAGCAGCTCACCGGCGCCATCGCAAACACAGAGGCAGGCGAGAGTGTCGGTAACTCGGCGGGCTTGAGCCGGATCATGGGTGACGAGAACCACCGTGTGGTGCCTCTTGAGACGAACGATCAACTCCTCGATGGCCCGGGTGGCACGCGGGTCGAGGGCGCTTGTGGGCTCGTCCATGAGGATGACCTCGGGTTCCAATGCCAGAGCGCGCGCCAGACAGAGCCGCTGTTGTTGCCCTACCGAGAGCGTCGCCGCGGGGTCGTCCAGGCGATCTTTGACCTCGTCCCAGAGGGCGGCCTCACGCAGCGACCGCTCCGCCTGCTGCCGCCACAGCCGGCGGGGTAGCCGGTCTACACGACGGACACCGAAAAGGACGTTGTGGAAGACGCTGCAGGGAAAGACGACGGGGCGCTGAAAGAGGATGCCGATCCGGGAGCGAATCTGATCGGCGTCGACCGAACGGTCGTAGATGTTCCGACCGTCGAGCTCGACCCTGCCGGTGACCGCCAATGCCGGTGACTCCAAGTCGACCAGACGGTTGAGGGCCTTGAGCAGCGTGCTCTTGCCCGCACCCGATGGTCCGATGATGCCGAGTACCTGGTGACGCGGGATCTCGAGGTCCACTTGCCGAAGGATCGGCCGATTCTTGGCGTGGACCGAGAGACCCCGTGTCACCAGCGCCGGGCGAAAGATCTCCGGCCGGGGAAAGAACAGGAGCGCCCTGGCGCGCAGGGCTTCAGCCATGACGGGCCTCCTCGGATAGTCGTAGACGGATGGGAAGTGTGACCAGGCTAAGCCCGAAGACGAGGGCCAGGAGCACCACCGCCGCACCCCACAACTGCGTCTCGGCGGCGGGATCGAAGGAGTCCTGCGCCAGGACAAAGATGTGGTAGGGGAGCGCCAAGACCGGACTGTCGCGGACTCCGTCGGGAAGCGTCGCACCGGCAAAGACCACCGCGGTGAACATGATGGGGGCCGTCTCACCCGCCGCCCGAGCCAGACCCAGCAGCGCTCCGGAGAGCAGGCCACCCCAGCTCTGGGGGAGCAACACCGACCAGATGATCTGGGAGCGGGTGAGGCCGAGGCCGGCCGCCGCCTGCCGGTAGCGGGTGGGTAGGGCCGCGATCCGTTCGGCCAGCGAGACGGTGACCGTGGGGAGAATCATCAGTCCGAGCACGATGCCGCCGGCGAGCCACGACTTGCCCCAATCCAGAAACAGGACAAAAAAGAGCAGGCCAAAGATGCCAAACAGGATCGACGGCACCGCGTTGGCGACATAGAGCCAGGTACGAAGCCCTCTGCGTAGCGCGCCGCGCAAATAGACGGTTTCGAGCAGAGCCAACGCCGTCGCCAACGGGGTGGCGACAACGAGGGCGGTCATCACCAGCAGCAGCGTTCCCAGAAGTGGGTAGAGGACCCCGCCGGAGCCCAGAGCCCCCCCAACGGCGCTCCCGACAGAGCCCCGGCCGAGCGCCGGTAGACCACGGGCAAGAAGCGTAAGTGCAATCGCCGTGAGAAGTCCCAGGGCGCCGACGGCACAAAGCCCCGTCACCAAACGAAAGAGCCGGTCGGCGATCCTACGCATGACACCCTCGCGCGCGGACAAGGTGCGCACCCACCAGGGTGAGCACCGCCACCAGAACGAAGAGGACCAGAGCCAGCCCCATGATCGCCCCCCAGTGCAGCGGGTCCCCCCATGCCAGGTGGGTCTCCGAGCCGCCCAGCTTCGAGGTCAACGTCTGACCGGCCCGTGTCAGCGGGGTCGCCGACAGTAATCGCTCGGGCCACTGGTTGTCCTGACGCCCGATGACCAGATAGACGGCGATGGTCTCGCCCAGTGCCCGACCGAGACCGAGAAGCAGCGCTGCCACCATTCCTGGCGCGGCCCGCGGAAGGGAGACGTGGAGGAGGGTCTCGGTAGAGCTCAGACCCAGCCCGCGAGCGCCTTGCCGCTGGCTTGCCGGTACCCCACGGAGCGCATCTTCGGCCAGAGTGGTCACCGTCGGCAGGATCATCAACCCTAGCAGCAGCCCGCCGGTCAACAGGGTGTCGCCACTCAGTGGCTCCCAGGGCTGGAGCAGGAGATAGACCCAGGGACGCAAGAAGAGAATTCCCAGCAGACCGTAGACGACCGACGGCACCCCCGCCAGCAGCTCCACCGGGAGCTTGAACGCCAACCGCCACCGCGCGGGCAGAAACTCGGCGATGAAGATGGCAGCGCCAAAGGCGACGGGCGCGGCAACGGCGAGCGCGACGGCCGAGACCACGAGAGTGCCATAGACCATCGGCAGCACGCCAAAGAGCTGGGCACGGTAGAACCAGGTGGTGCCGGTGAGGTAGCCGAACCCCTCGTGCCGCCAGACCGGCCAGCTCTGAGCCGCAAACGAGAGCAGCATGGCGAGAAAGAAGAGAGCGGCCAGGAGACTAAAGGCCAGACTCGCCGTGAGGGTGAGATCGAGCCGTCTGCGGCCGACAGAGCCACTGGCCGTCACCCAAGAAGAGCCAAAGCGGCTCACGGGGCGTCGTCTCCCGGGTCGACGGCCGCTAGCGGCAGATACCCATGGCGCGCCACGATCTGCTGTCCACGCCGGCTGCGAAGGAAGTCGAGCAGCACTCTTACCTCGCCCCCGGGCCGGCCGTTGGTGATGAGTAGGAGGGTTCGACTCAACGGGTAGGCGCGACTTTGCACATTTTCGACGCTGGCGACGACGGCGAGACCATCATCGCCACGGATGGCCAGCGCGAACGTGGTCTGGCCGTCGGCCCAGGCGGCCGACAGCTGGCTTATGGCACCCCGCGTGGAGGCCACCTTGCTTCTGGCCTCTTCGTTCGAGCCCACCGCGAGCAGATTTACCAGGGGTGCACTATCCGAGTCGCCATAGAGCCAGCTGGCAAAAACTTCCCAGGTGCCCCGCCCCGGTTCCTTGTTGAAGAAGACGATCCGCCGGTCGGGTCCACCCAGCTCGTGCCAGTTGGTGAGCTCGCCCTCGTAGATGCTTCGCACCTCGTCTTTGGAGAGCGCCCGGATTCCACCCTCCCAGACATCCCGAGAGACCACCAGGGCCAGGGCGTCGAGGCCGATCGGGAGCGGCTCGAAGCGCGCGGCGGGGTACTTCTCCTGGTCGCTTGATCGCAGGGGTCGCGAGGACATGGCCACATCGGCCCGCCCATCAGCCAGGGCGGCGATCCCGCCCGAGCTGCCACCAAGGGTGTCGACCCGAATGCTGACACCCAGCTCGTCGGTCAGCAGGGCTGCGGCCTCGACTACCACCGGATTGACAGTAGTCGAGCCGCTGACCCGCACGACCGCGGCGGTCGGGGTCAGGGTAAAAGCCAAGCAGCCGGCGGCGACAAGGAGCGAACGAGTCGGACTCGGCGGTCTCATCTAGCAACAGTCCCCCGGCCCACACTGGCCGGCGCCGTCGCTGGTGTCGCGATAGCCCTCCCCTTTGGTCTCCCGGGGATGGCGCAGCCCCGAGCGCGAGCAGTCGAACGGTGGGGCCTCGGCCAACGGGATCTCCTCGCGCGGCACGACGAGCTCGAAATGACCGCGGTAGGGCTCGCGCTTGAAAAGCTCGAAGGTCTTGTCACAGACGGCGAAGCGCGCGCCACGTGCGATGCGATGGCCATCGTCGTCGACGACCTCTTTGAACGGTCCGGTGTAGATGACCGCCTGTTGGCGCTCGAGACAGGGACCCTCCTTGCCCTTGAAAGCCTCGATGGTCAGCGAGCGAAACTCGATCCCGTCGACGGTGCGCCAGGGCGCCGACTGCCGCTCGAGAATGCGAATGCCGTGGAAGCCGGAAGTCTCGAAGGCGGCGAGCAGACCCTCTTCGGTAAAGGCGCCGGAGATACAGCCACTCCACAGCTCGGGGTCCTGCTGGAGCGTGAGCGGAACCTCTTCGTCGGCGACGATGTCGGAGATGACGGCGCGACCGCCGCGCCCGAGGACACGGTAGATCTCTTGAAAGAGCTCTGTCTTCTGGTCGGTCTCCACCAGATTGAGCACACAGTTCGACACCACGACGTCCACCGACCCATCGGCAATCATGGGATGACGGGTGCGTAGCTCGTCGATTCGAGCTTCGACCGCCAGTAGGCCGTCGGCGCTGTCTACGGGCTGAGCAGCGAGCACTCGGTCGAGCGCGTCGAGATCGAGGCCGAGATCCTGGATGCGGCCGCGGTGGAACTCGACGTTGGAGTAACCGAGCCGGGCGGCGACGGCCGGAGCGTTGCGCCGGGCGACGGCGAGCATCTCCTGGGTCATGTCGACGCCGATGACGCGCCCCTGCGGCCCAACGGCCTGGGCGGCGATAAAGCAGATCTTGCCGGTACCGCTGCCCAGATCGAGGACCGTCTCCCCCGGCCGCAGGTGGCGGCTCGGGTCCCCACAGCCGTAGTCCCGCTCCAGGACCTCCTGTGGAATCA
The DNA here is from genome assembly GCA_049678185.1 of Thermoanaerobaculia bacterium. Classification (GTDB taxonomy): domain Bacteria; phylum Acidobacteriota; class Thermoanaerobaculia; order Multivoradales; family JAHEKO01; genus M0029. Next base: position 36,252 of record JBAUDS010000069.1, on the reverse strand, counting down.
CCTCGAGGTACTTGGGGTCGTAGTCGACCGGGCAACAGAGGTCGGCCACCCGCTGCTGGGCTCCCTCGCCGTAGCGGTCCTGAACCACCCTATCCACATTCGCTATCGTCATCGCCTTCAAGCTCCTATTCAACAATTTCGTTCACATGGACGCCGCCGCCCGTGGCCGAGACAACAGCCGCGAGGAAGTCAATTGCGAGTCCCACATGGTGGTCTCAACCGCGGTATACGCTGGCGGTGCGCGGTCGGATCGCCCACACAACCGATGAGCGCCGCTGGCGCGTAGACGAGGTAGCCAGGCCGTGGACCGAAAGGCGGCGGGAGACGGCTGACAAAAGGTCACGCCCGCTTGTGTGAGCTATGATGGCGGGCCAAACCCGGAGAGAGCGCAACCCACATCACGGGATGGCTATGAAGATCGCTGCCGTCGGCAAGGCATTCCCTCCTCACTACTATCCGCAGGAGCAGCTCCTGGAGGCCTTTGGTCGTGTCTGGTCGCCCAAGCTAGCCAACCAGAAGCTGCTCGAGCGTCTGCACCGGAAGGTCATGGTGGGTGGGCGTCACCTGGCGTTGCCGCTGGAGGACTACGAGACCCTGGGTGGCTGGGGCGAGGCCAACAAGGCCTGGCTGCGAGTAGGTGTCGAGGTAGGGGAGAGGGCGGTGAGGGACGCCCTCGAGCAGAGCGGGTTGTCCGTGGATGACGTGGACAGCCTCATCTTTGTCTCGATCACCGGTATCGCCACCCCGTCGATCGACGCCCGGTTGATGAACCGCCTGGGTCTGCCGCCGCGCGTGAAGCGGCTGCCGATCTTTGGTCTGGGTTGTGTGGCCGGGGCCGCCGGCATCGCGCGGGCCGCGGACTATGTCAAGGCCTTCCCCGACCAGGTGGTCGTGCTGCTGTCGGTAGAGCTCTGCTCGCTGACCCTCCAGCTCCAGGACCTGTCGATCCCCAATCTCATCTCGTCGGGTCTGTTCGGCGATGGCGCGGCGGCGGTGGTCGTGGTCGGCGCCGAGCGCCCCGCCGCGGGTCCACGGGTGGTGGCCACACGCTCGATCTTCTATCCGGATACCGAGCGGGTCATGGGTTGGGACATCTCGGAACGAGGCTTTCAGATCGTTCTCTCGAGCGGGGTGCCGCAGGTCGTGCGGGACCACCTGCGCGAGGACGTTGAACACTTTCTCGCCGACCAGGACCTCACCTTGAGAGACATCGACTCATGGGTCACCCACCCGGGTGGACCCAAGGTGCTCGAGGCGATGGAGGAGACGCTCGAGCTCGAGAAGGGCGCCCTGGACGTCACCTGGAAGAGCCTACGGGAGGTGGGGAATCTGTCCTCGACTTCGGTGCTGCTGGTGCTGGCCGAGACCATGGCGAGCCGGCGGCCGGCCCCGGGGAGCCCGGGGATGCTGCTGGCGATGGGTCCCGGATTCTGCTCGGAGCTGGTGCTCCTGGAGTGGTAGAGAGAGCAGCGCCGGAAGACCGACCATGGCGGAGATTCTAGATATCGACAGCCGCTGGATCTACACCGGGTTGGTGGGGTTGGTGGCCGCGGAGCGAGCGCTCGAGCTGCTGATAGCCCGTCGCAACAACCGGTGGCTCGCTGCCCATGGCGGCGTCGAGCTGGGCGCCGGTCACTATCGGTGGATGGTCCTGCTCCACAGCGGTTTTCTGGTGGCCTGTGTTGCCGAGGTGTGGCTTCTCGGCCGGCCGCTGGTGCCGCCACTCGCAGCGTCGATGCTTCTGGTTCTGGTCGCCGCCATGTCGTTGCGCTACTGGGTGATCGGCACCCTGGGCCGCAGATGGACGACGCGGGTGATCTGTCTTCCCGGCGAGCCGCTGATCACGGCGGGGCCGTACCGTGCTCTTCGCCACCCCAACTATCTGGCCGTGGTAGCCGAGATCTTGGCGCTGCCCCTAGTGCACACGGCGTGGCTTACGGCCCTGGTCTTCAGTCTCGCCAATGCGTGGGTGCTGAGGGTGAGAATACGAGTGGAAGAGGGGGGTCTGCGGTGATGCACGCCGTGGTCTGCTCGTATCTCACCGCTACCCGATGGCGCAAGTAAAGCAGCCTCGAGCCTCTGACGTGGTCGTGGTGGGGGGAGGCCCGGCGGGTCTGGCGACCGCCATCGCGGCCCGCGACCTGGGTCTCGCGGTGACGGTTTTGGAGCGGCGGCAACCACCCATCGACAAGGCTTGCGGCGAGGGTCTCATGCCCGACGGAGTCCGTCGTCTGGCGGCCCTCGGGGTGCGACTCGAGCCGGAGCGCGCCCGGCCCTTCCGCGGCATCCGTTATCTCGACGCCGACCTGGTTGCCGAAGCTCGCTTTCCCGCCGAGCCCGGTCTCGGCATCCGCCGACTGGAACTCCATCGGGCGATGGTCGAACGGGCGGCGAAGTCGGGGGTCGATGTCTTCTGGGGAGTGACGGCCCGGGGGCTGACGAGCGAGGGGGTGGAGACCGACGAAGGCCTGTTTGCCGCCCGTTGGATCGTGGGGGCCGACGGTCTGAGCTCGCAGGTGCGACAGTGGGCTGGGCTCGGGGAGAAGAGAGGGCGGGTCGGGCGCTTTGGTGTGCGGCGACACTTCGCTGTCACGCCATGGACGGATCTGGTCGAGGTCTACTGGGCGTCGGGTTGTGAGGCTTATGTGACCCCGGTCTCTGGACAGGAGGTGGGTGTGGCGCTGCTGTGGAGCGGGGAGAAGGCGGGCTTCGACCGGCATCTCGAGAACTTCCCAAAACTGCGGGAGCAGCTTGCGGCTGCGACCCCGACCACCAGGGATCGGGGCGCCGGACCATTGGCACAAGGAGCCCGTGTGGTCTGCCGCGGGCGGGTGGCGCTGGTGGGTGATGCCGCCGGCTATCTCGATGCCATCACCGGCGAGGGTCTGTCACTGGCCTTCCATCAGGCAACGGCACTGGCGGCGGCGATCCGGTGCGAGGATCTTGGTGCCTACGCCAGGCAGTGGCGACGATTGAGCGCCGTGCCCTTTGCCTTTATCCGGGCGCTGCTGGTCGCCGAGCGGCGGCCCTGGCTTCGCCGGCGGCTGATCCGCACCCTTGCCGATGAGCCGGAGCTCTTTGCGCGGCTTCTTGCTATCCACGCCAGGGAGCGACCGCTACGGGAGCTGGGAGCGGTCAACGCCGGTCGGTTGCTGAGGGGGCTGCTGAGGTAGACTTTTTGTAGCGCCCCGAGTAGCGAAAGCCATGGCCAGATCACAATTCAGCTGGCGCGATGTGCGCGCCGACGAGCGATCCTTGGATTCGCCTCGGGGTCCGTCCCGCTTCTCGCTGGCGCTGGCCTACGCCAACACCTACCACATCGGAATGTCGAGCCTCGGCTTCCAGCGGGTCTACGATCTGGTCAACCGCACACCCGACTGGTCGTGTGAGCGGTTCTTCACCGACGGCACGGGGAGCCCCCGATCGGTGGAGACCGGCACCCCCCTGAGTGCCTTTGGGGCGGTGGCCTTCTCGGTCTCGTTCGAGGAGGACTACGTCAATCTTTTGCAGCTTCTCCAGCGCGCTGGGATCCCGCCCCGCCGCCGAGAGCGCCGCGCAGACGATCCGCTGATCCTCCTCGGTGGATCCTGTGCGGCCATCAACCCGCTGACCCTGGCGGAGTTTGTGGACGTCTTCACCCTCGGTGCCGCCGAGAACCTGTTGCCCAGTCTGCTGACGGCGCTTGCAGAGGAGAGCTCCCGCGAGGCGGTAATGGAACGCTTGGCTGCCACCCCGGGGTACTTTGTTCCGGCCCACCACCGGCCGGAGGAGACCGGCGTTCTGGACAAGCTGCGAAAGCTCGACCTGACGGCTGAACAGATGCGTGTGCCGGGCTACCTTCCCACGACAGCCATCGTCACGCCACGGACCGAGTTCGCGAAGAAGTTCCTGGTGGAAATGTCCCGGGGTTGCCCCGAGAAATGCCGTTACTGCTGGGCCACCTTTGGTATGGGTCGATTCCGCTGGCATCCGACGGAGCTCATTTTGGAGTCGCTCGAGCGGGCGCGCGCGGTGACCGACCAGGTCGGGTTTGTGGCGACCGCGGTGGGTGATCATCCCGAGATCGAGCGCATACTCCAGGAGGCCAACCGGCAGGGCTTTCGCAGTGCCGTCTCCTCCATCCGCATCCCGGCGGTGAGCGAGGGTGTGCTGGCCGCGCTCCACGCCTCGGGCGACCGCTCCATCACCCTGGCGCCGGAGACCGGCAGCGACGAGCTGCGCGTCAAGCTCAACAAGCCGATACCCAACGCGCTCCTCTTCGAAAAGGTGCGGATGATTTTCCGGCAGGGCTTCACCCAGCTAAAGCTCTACTTCATCATCGGGCTCCCCGAGGAGACCATGGACGACGTGGAGGCGATTCTCGAGGTGGCCGCCAGATGCCGGGAGATCATGCTGGAAGAGCTCGCGCCCCGGGGCATCATCGGCCACATCGACCTGGGGACCAACATCTTCGTCCCCAAGCCCTACACCGGTTGGCAGCGGGAGGCGATGGCGGACCCCAAGACGCTGCGCCAGAAGATCACTCGGCTCAGAAAGGGCGCCGCCCGTCTACCCAACGTCTCTCTGGGCGCCATGTCCATCCGCCAGGCAATCTGGCAGAGCTACATCACCAAGGCCGGCGCGGAGGCGGCGGAGGTACTGGAGCGGGCGGCCGCGGGCGAAGCTCTCTCGGCCCTGCTGCGCAAGTACGCCCACCAGATCGAGCCCCTGGTCTTCGAGCGCGCCGAAGGGCACCTGCCCTGGCAGTTCATGCGGGCGGGATGATCCCCCCAAACCCGCTATTGGGTGGGTGGGGTGACGTCTTTGGTCGGCGGCTTGTCCGCGGCCTTGACCGGCGGTTGCGGGCTTGCTTTCATGCTGCCCAAGAGCAGCGTTGCCAGCCCGAGGAGAATCTCGTCGACAAAAGGGATCAGGTCGGGAATCACCAGGTCGAGGAGGAACAGAGTGGCGGTGAGGGCAAAGAGCTGGGGAAACCGCAGGCGGGGCGCAAAGCGATCGACAAGTTGGGTGAGTAGACTCTTTGTCGGTGTGGACATGGGCTTGTCCGAATCTTAACGCGGATTTCTCATCCGCCCCGGCCGGGGAGCCGGCGCTCGAGCTCCTCGAGCGTCCGGGGCCAGTCGGCGTTGAGCAGCCGAGACAGGGCCCTGTCCGCGAGGATCTTGCCACCGGTCTGACAGCCGGGACAGTAGTTGGCTTCGTTCTGGGCATAGACGATGCGTTGGATCGGTGCCTCACAAACAGGGCAGGACTGTCCGTACTTGCCGTGGACCGCCATTTCGGGACGGAAGGCGGTGACCTTTTGGGGAAAACCGTCTCCGGTTTCGGCAAGCAGGCGCTCGGTCCAGGAGGTGAGCACCTCGCGGGAGGCCGCGTAAAGCCGCTCTTTCTCACCCCCCGACAGCTGGTGAGTCTGTTTGAACGGCGACAGACTCGCCCGATGGAGGATCTCGTCCGAGTACGCATTGCCGATCCCCGAGAACAGTCGCGGATCGGTCAGGGTCCTTTTCAAGGTGTGATTTTCCCGCTCGAGCACCGCCGAGAAGCGGGCGAGATCGGCGTCCAGCACATCGATGCCGCCGGGGTCGTGCGCAGCGAGGGCCTCTTCCCCACGAACGAGATGGAGCGACGCCCGCTTCTTGCTGCCGGCTTCGGTCAGCAGCAGACAGCCGCTGGTGAAGTCGAAAGCAGCCAACCCCAAGCGCTTGGGGATGGCCGCGTCCGCAGGCCGCCACCGAAGCCGGCCGGCGATCATCAGGTGCAGCACCAGAAAGAGCCCCTCGTCCAAGCCGATGACGATGCGCTTGCCGAGACGACGCAGCTCCAGCACCCGACGGCCATCTGCAGCAGCGAGGGGTGGCTCCACCGAGCGCAGCAGAAAGGGGCTCGACAACCGCACACCAAGGAGCGTCTCGCCGACGATTCGCGGCCGCAGGGCATCGAGATAGACCTCGATGTCGGGCAGCTCGGACATTGGCTCGTGGCGGCGGGCTCGCCGCCCTCCTCAGGACTCCGCTGGCGGCGCCACGGTGCTGGGGTCGACCCGGATGCGGGCATCGAGAGCGCAGCTCTCATCCCGGCCGGCGGCGGCGAGAAAGGGGTTGATGTCGAGCTCCTGGATCTGCGGGTGGCGCACGGCGAGCTGGGCCAGACGCAGCAGAACGTCGGTCAGCACGTCGAGATCTGCCGGCGCCTCACCGCGCACACCCTCCAGCAGCTCGAACCCGCGAATGCCCCGGATCATCTCGAGTGCTTCGGAAGCGGTGAGCGGTGTGACCCCGAAGCGCACGTCGCGGAAGACCTCGACATAGCGACCCCCGAGCCCAAACATCAGCAAGGGCCCGAAGCGGGGGGCGGTGGAGATGCCAAAGATCACCTCGTGACCGCCGCGGACCATGTTCTGGAGGAGGAATCCCTCGCTGGCATGACCGGCCGCTGACAGCGAGTCGTGGATCTCGTCGACGGCGCGCACCACCTCGTCCTCGGTTCTCAGGTCGACCTTGACCGCCCCCACATCGCTTTTGTGCACCAGATCGGGCGCCATGGCCTTGAGCACGACAGGGTAGCCGATCTCCTTGGCGGCTCGAGCGACGGCCTCGCGACCCGCCGCTATCCGCCAGGGGGCCACCGGGATGCCGTAGAGCTCGAGAATTTCGAAGGCCTTGTCGTCGGCTAGATAGCCGGCGCCCGCCTCTTTCAAGAGCTTGGACACCCGGGCGTCATCCACCGAGAATTCTGGGGAAGAGGTGTCTTCGGGCTTGCGGCGCCAGGCCGAGTAGCGGTAGAGCTTGGCGAGGGCACGGGCAGCCGATTCGGGGAAACGGTAGACCGGTGGCAGATCGGGACGGGCTTTGACCTCGTCGTAGAAGTCCTCGGTAGCCATCATCACCGCGACAACCGGTTTTTCCTGGATCTCGATGGCTGCGGCGACCTGATCCAGGACATCGATGGGATTGGTCAGCAGCGGCGTGACGTTGATCACCATCACCATGTCCACGTTGTCGTCTGCCTGCACAATCCCCAGAGCGCGAGCGTAGTTCTCGGCGGTGGCCGAGGCGATCATGTCGACCGGATTGCCGACGCTCGCCGCGGGTGGCAGAAAGGCCTGGAGACGCTGGCGGGTCAGCGGGCTGAGCTCGGCGATTTCCAAACCGAGATCGACGCAAGCATCGGTCGCCATGATGGCGGGACCGCCGGCGTTGGTGACAATGGCGATCCGACGGCCGAAGGGCAGAGGGCAGCGATCGAGCGCCGTAGCGATGTCGAAGAGCTCGTCGATGGTATTGGCGCGAATGACACCGCACTGTTCGAGGAACGCCGAAACGGGTACGTCGGCTCCGGCAATGGCACCGGTGTGACTCGATGCAGCCCGTGCCCCCTCCTCGGTCCGACCCGATTTGACGATCAGAATGGGTTTCTTGCGGCCCACCCGTTTGGCGATGCCGGTGAAGCGACGGGGGTTGCCAAAGGATTCGAGATACATGCAGATCACCCGGGTTGCCGGATCGTTCTCCCAGTACTCGACGAGATCGTTGCCCGAGACATCGGCCTTGTTGCCCATCGAAGCGAACTGCGTCAGACCGATGCCCAGATCGGAGGCGGCATTCAAAATCGCCACCCCGAGAGCTCCCGACTGGCTGACAAACCCGATCGAGCCCCGCTGGGCAGGAGTGGGCGAGAAAGTGGCATCGAGGCTCACTGCCGGCTCGGTGTTGATGACACCCATGCAGTTGGGTCCGATCATCCTCACCCCGGCGCGGCGCACCGTCTCCAGGAGTTTTTGCTCGAGCACCGCCCCTGCTTCCCCGGTCTCGGCGAAACCGGCGGTGATGACCACGAGCCCCTTCACCCCGGCAGCGATGCACTCCTCGACCACCCCCTGGACCGCGGGCTGCGGCACCATGACCACCGCCAGGTCCACGGGGTCGGGAACTTCACCCACCGACGGATAGGCCTTGAGCGAGTGGATGACCGTCGCCTTCGGGTTCACCGGGAAAATGGCACCGGTGAACTGGCTCATCACCAGGTTGTGAAGCAGGGCAAAGCCCAACGAGGACCGATTGCGCGAGGCCCCGATGACCGCCACGTTGCGGGGCGAGAATATGGGGTCGAGGGACTGTGACGGCTGATCGGGCAACGGCTCGGTCATCTAGATTCGACTCCTCGCGGCTCCGCGCATCATACCGTCGGGACGGCGGCGGCGGGCACCAAAACCTTTAGACGCTGAGGCGCCAGTCGGATGGTTACCGGTAGTTGGAGCGGAGTCCCGTCGCCGTCGACTTGGATGTTGATTGCATTGGGTCCGCGGATCTCGACCTCTTCCACCTCGACACACTCGACGTCGGCCCGGTCGAGATGCCGGCCACGGAGGAAAGCGACCGAGAAGCCGAGGGTGGCAGTCCGCCCACGCCCCCGGAAGAGCACCAGATCGAGACGGCGGTCGTCGGGAGTGGCCTTCGGCGCCAGGGCGAACTTTCCGCCGTAGTGCGGGAGGTTACAGACGGCCGCAAAGGTGGCCGTGAGGCGTCGGCCGTCGGCCACCAACTCCATCTCGGGATACTCGTAGGTCGACCATTGGAGCAATCCGGTGGCGAGGACCCCCGTCCGCCCAAAATGCCGCTTGAGCCGGGGCTGGAGACGGCTCATGATGCGGGCGTCGAGACCGGCCGAGGCCTGCATCAGGAAGACGTCGTCGGCGCACAGACCGACATCGATCTCGCGGATGCTGGTGTGGTGGAGCGCCGCCGCGGCCCGCAAGGGGTCGGCGGGCACGCCGAGAGAGTGGGCGATCACATTGGTGGTGCCCCCGGGGAGCAGCCCGAGGGCGGCGGGGGTGCCGAGAAGCCCCGCCGCCGTCTCGCGCAGGGTGCCGTCGCCGCCAAACGCAAAGACAACTTCCACGCCGTCGTCGGCGGCCTGGCGGGCGAGGTGTGTGGCGTGACCGGGCTCGTCGGTCGGACGCGCATCGACCTGGAAGTCACGCTGAGTAAGCGCGGCCAATAGATCCCTGGCAAGAACTGCCGTCCGCCAGCGCCCGGCCTTGGGGTTGTAGATCAGGACCGATCGACGCATAAAGCTGCCGTTTCCTGCTTCGCCAACGGAGGGCAGGCCTAGAACAAGGACCGATTGGCGTCTGGGGACGGCGGGGTCAAGCCCAGATGTTGGTAGGCCTTGGGTGTCGCCACCCGCCCCCGGTTGGTGCGCTGGAGGAAGCCTTCCTGGATGAGGAAGGGCTCATAGAGGTCTTCCAGTGTGCCGTGGTCTTCGCCCACCGCCGCCGCGATGGCTTTGATACCCGCCGGACCACCGCCGTAATGCTCGATGAGGGTGGTCAGGATCTTGCGATCGACCTCGTCGAATCCGAGCTCGTCGACCTCGAGCAACTCGAGCGCCCGGCGAGCGGTTTCCATGTCGATCTTCCCCTCCCCTTCGACCTGGGCGAAATCCCGCACTCGGCGCAGAAGACGGTTGACGATACGCGGGGTGCCGCGGCTGCGCCGGGAAATCTCCCGGGCTCCGTCCTCATCCATGTCGACATGCAGCAGTCTGGCCGAACGGGTGACGATCTCGGCGAGGTGCTCCGGTTGGTAGAAGTCGAGCCGGTGGACGATACCGAAGCGGCCCCTCAGCGGTGCGGTGATGAGGCCGGCGCGGGTGGTGGCGCCGACCAGGGTGAACCGGGGGAGCTCGATCTTCATCGTGCGCGCTGCAGGTCCCTGGCCAATGACCAGGTCGAGCGCATAGTCCTCGAGCGCTGGATAGAGGATCTCTTCGACGGTCGGACCGAGGCGATGTATCTCGTCGATAAAGAGCACCTGACCCGCCTCGAGATTGGTGAGGATGGCGGCCAGATCTCCTGCCCGCTCGAGAACCGGTCCCGAGGTGGCACGCAGCGAGGTTCCCATCTCCTCGGCGATGATGTTCGCCAGCGTTGTCTTTCCCAGACCGGGTGGGCCGAACAGGAGAACGTGATCCAGGGCCTCACCCCGCTCACGCGCAGCCTGGATGAACACCCGGAGCTTGTCGACGACCCGGGTCTGACCGATGTACTCCTCGAGAGTCCTCGGGCGTAGCGACTGCTCGATGGTGAGATCTTCGGGGTCGGGGCTGCCCGAAAGGAGAGAGCGGTCTTCGGTCACGATGTCATTCTAACCGCAGGCAGTGGGTTGCTAGATCCTGGCGAGGCTCTGGAGGGCGGCGCGGAGGAGCTCGTGGAAGGCCGCATCCGGGTTGTCCTGCTGTGCCCTGGCCAACGCCGGCTCGGCCTCGGTCCTCTTGTAGCCGAGGTTGACCAGGGCTTGGACCAGATCCTCCCCCTCGGCCGTCCTCGCCGTTGTCGGCACCCCGGCAGCCAGCTCCTGGACGCGGTCTTTGAGCTCGAGGACCAGTCGGTCGGCGGTACGTTTGCCGATACCCGGGATCGTGGAAAGCCGCGCCGTGTCACCGGCGGCAAGAGCGCCGAGGAGCACGTCGGGTGGCAACCCCGAGAGAATGACACGGGCTAGACGGGGGCCGACGCCGCCGACGCCGATGAGCTTTTCGAACAACAGCTTTTCGCGCTCGGTCCAGAAACCAAAGAGCTCGATCGCGCCCTCTCGCATGTGGGTATGGATGAAAAGCCCGATCGGCCGCTGGTCCCCGACCTTTTCGATCTCGTAGTAGGTGGAGAGCGGGATGTTGACGTCGTAGCCGACCCCTTGGAGATCGAGAAGGACTCGCTCCGGTGTCGAGCGGCGGGGTATCCCTTCGAGATAGCCGATCATTGAAGGGCGGTAATCGTCCTCAGGTGCCGGTCGCCGGGTCGCCGGCCGGTTGTAGCGACTCCAAGAGCTGACGGTCGTAGCCGACACCCAGCTCCTCTCGTCGCTGGCTGACGAGTGAGCGGATCATGAGATCGAGTTTCTGCTCACGAACCGCTGTCCGAGTCTGTTCTTTCGCCGTCTCGAACTCGACCGGATCGAAGCGCTGGCGCTCGGTGACCTCGAAGAGAACGGCGTTCCGTTCGTGCACCAGTGGACCACCGAGCTCACCGGTCTCCAACTCGAGGGCCGCGGCAGCGACCGCGGGTGCCTCACCAAGGCTGCCTATCGGTCCAGTGCTGCCAAAGGGAGCGCTCTCCTCGATCTCCAGGCTCAACTCGGTGGCGAGGTCCTCGAAGGTCTTGTCGCCGGCCAGCGCCTCGCGGGCTGCCGCCAGCCGCTCACGGGCCAGCTCGAGCTGCCGCTCGGTGCCCAGCGCGGTCTCGACCTCGCCCCTCACTTCTTCGAGCTCGGGAATCCGGGGCTCCTGCACGTCGCGCAAAGCGATCACGGCCCAGCCCCTGGCGACTCGAACCGGGTCCGAGACGTTGCCGGTCTCGAGCTCGAATGCGTTTACCGAGAAAGCGGTCGCTCTGCCGATGCCAGAGACGTTGTCATCCCTGCCAAAGGGATCAGAGGTGTGGAAGGTGACACCGCTCTCGCCGTCGGCCAGGGCCCTGAGGGCCTCCGGGTCGCTCAGATCCTCGGCGCGGATCCTGTCTGCGAGCTCGCTCGCCTTGTTCTCTGCGAGGGTGCGCGAGCGGTCGCCGAGCATCTGCGAGCGAACACGCTCTTCGGCCTGGTCGAAGGGCAGCAACCCCGCTTCCTGGCGATCCAGGACCTGGATGAGGTGGTAGCCGAAGTCGCTGCGGATCGGACCGACAAGGTCCCCCGGTTGGGCGGAGAAGGCAGCCTCTTCGAACTCGGGCACCATCTGACCGCGGCCAAAGAAACCAAGATCGCCGCCGCGCGATTTGCTCCCGGTATCGTCCGAGATCTCGCCGGCGAGAGCGGCGAAGTCCGCCCCGGCTTCGATCTGCTGGCGGACCCCGGTGAGCTCGCTTTCAGCCTCTTCGGCCGAGCGATCGGCACCGACGCGGAGCAGGATGTGCCGAGCTTGGACCTGCTCGTCCTGGGTAAACTCGTCGGGGCGCTGGTCGTAGTAGGCGCGGATCTCCTCTTCGGCGATCTCCAGGGATTCCTGGAGCAGATTGGGATCGATCAGCAGGTACTCCACGACCCTTTTTTCGGGGATGCGATAGTCCTCGGAGTGGGTGTCGAAAAACGCCTCGACCTCGTCCGGTGTCAGGGAGACCGCCGAGGCAAAGTGCTCGGCGGGAAGTCTGAGGAAACGGATCTTGGCCCTCTCGACGCGCTCGCGGTAGGCCTCCTCCACCTCCTCGTCGGCGACGAAGAGGTTCTGGGACAAGACGCTCTCGACCCTTCTGTTGACCAGGTCCTGGCGGATGCTGGCTTCGAAGTCATCGACCGTGAACCCGTTCGACCGGAGGATCTGCCGATAGGTCTCCTCTCCCACAAAGCCCCCCTCGGAGTCGAGGAAGACCGGAAGCGCGAGGATGTAGCGGCGGATCTCCTCGTCGGCCACCCGAATTCCCATCCGGTCGGCTTCTGCGAGCATAATCTTGTCGTTGACGAGGCTATCGAGAACCTGCAGCGGAAGGCCGGTCTGGCGCGCCATCTCGGGCGTGAATTGCTGGCCGTAGGCTCTTCTCAGATTCTCTTCGGCCTGACGGTAGGTGCGCTCGAAGTCACCGTAGGTCACCTTGTAGCTGCCGACCGTGGCCGCGGCATCGGAGGCGGTACTGCCCCCTATCTTGGCGCTGCCAAAGCTCTGGAAGACGAAGAGGATGAAGACTGCTATGACCAGCCAGAGGACCCAGCTTAGATATTTGAGGTTGTCGCGAAAGACCTTGAGCATGGAAATCTCCGTGAGCGCGGGGGCGCGAGAAAGAGCGACAGTCTAGCAACAGGCGGGTGCCCGAACAAGCGATCGCGCCATCATCCGGGGGTCGACAACCCCAGTTTTATGAAGGCTTTGTGCTATATTCGCCTGCTCGTAGACCCTGCGGGTAGGACGCCTTCTCAGAGACAATCGATTCATGGCATTCGCATCGTTTCTCCGCTACTTCTCGAACGATCTGGCCATAGATCTGGGTACCGCCAACACCCTGGTCTACGCCCGCAACAAGGGCATCGTGGTGCGGGAGCCGTCGGTCGTGGTGATCAACAAGATGACCAATCGGATCGAGGCGGTGGGTAGCGAGGCCAAGGCCATGTTGGGCCGGACGCCCGGCAACATCCAGTCGATCCGCCCCATGAAAGACGGTGTCATTGCCGACTTCGAGGTCACCGAGCGGATGCTCGAGTACTTCATCAAGAAGGCGCACGGGCGGAAGATGTATGTCCACCCGCGGATCGTCATCGGTGTCCCCTCGGAGATTACCCAGGTCGAGAAGCGGGCGGTCAGAGACTCGGCCACCCGTGCCGGAGCCTCCGAGGTCTTCCTCGTGGAGCAGGCGATGATGGCCGCCATCGGGGCCGGACTGCCCATTACCGAGCCGTCGGGCAACATGATCGTCGATGTCGGCGGCGGCACCACCGACGTGGCGGTGATCTCCCTGGCCGGGACGGTATACAGCCGGTCGGTACGCATCGCCGGCAACGAAATGGATGACGCCATCATCCAGTACCTCAAACGCAAGTACAACCTGCTGATCGGTGAGCGGACGGCCGAGCTGGTGAAGATGGATGTCGGCTCCGCCTTTCATCTAAAAGAAGAGATCAAGCTCGAGATCAAGGGTCGGGACCTCATCGAGGGGGTGCCCAGGGTCCTCGCGGTCACCGACGAAGAAATCCGCGAGGCCTTGACCGAGCCGGTCAACACCATTGTCGAGGCGGTTCGAATGGCACTGGAAAGGACGCCACCCGAGCTGTCGGCCGACATCATGGACAAAGGGATCGTGCTCTCCGGCGGAGGATCGCTTCTCCGGGGGCTCGATCAAAGGCTACGCACCGAGACCGGGCTACCGGTTGTGCTCGCCGAAGATCCGCTGTCGTCGGTGGTCTTGGGGACCGGACGGGTCCTCGAGGACATCGATTTGTTGCGTAAGGTGTCTATCCGCTGAGATCGAAGACCATCTCGAACACCGACCCGGGTCGCCGACCCTTCCTCTGACCCGTGACCGAGACCCGAACCCGCTGGCTCCTGATCCTGCTCGTCCTGGGACAACTCTTTCTTCTGGCCGCCCAACTGCCCGAACGAGGCAGCCAAACAAGCTTCCTGGAGACCGCGGCGCTGCGAGCGGTGGCGCCATTTGCCAACGTCATTGCCTCGGGCGCCCGCGTCGGCGAGGCCGTGGTGCAAGATTTGGCGCTGCGGCGCACTCTGGTGGCGGAGAACCGCCGCCTGCGCTCAGAGGTGGAAGAGCTTCGGCAACGCACGATCCACGTCGAGGGCATGGAGGACTCGGTTCTGCATCTGGCCGCGGCGGTGGAGTATGCAGCGGGCGCAAACTACCCGGTGGTGCTGGCCGACATAGTCTTTATCGATCACACCTCTTGGCTTCAGACTCTGGTGCTGTTGGTCAAGGAGGGAGCCGTGGCGGTCAACCAGCCGGCGGTGGTGAGCGAGGGTCTGGTGGGGCGCGTGGTGGTGGCGTCCGGACCCTACGCCAAGGTCCAACTGATCACCGACCGCTCCGCCAGCGTCGGCGGGATGATCGAGCGCACCCATCGACAGGGAGTGGTGCGCGGAGCGGGACGCGGCTCACTGGAGCTGGATTTCGTGCCCTTGCAGGCGGACGTGCGGGTGGGAGACCATGTGCTTACCGCCGGTATCGACGGCATCTATCCCCGCGGGATCTCTGTCGGCACGGTGGTCGCCGTGGAGCCGGGAAGCGAGTTGTTCCACACCATCAGGTTGAGTCCGAGTGTGGACTTCGGCGTGCTCGATGCGGTCTATCTGATCGAGCGTGAACCGGTACCCGAGACGGTGAAAGAGGCGCTGCCGGATGCGGAGCCTTAGGTTTACAGCAGCATTGGTGGTGGCGACGCTGCTCCACGTCGCCGGAGCACGGCTGTTTCCCGATTTCTCATCCGCCATCGACCTGTTCTTGCTGATCGTGGTCTTCAACGCCCTCGATGGGAACACTGTGGCAGGCATGTTGGGTGGCCTGGCGGCCGGTCTGGTCACCGACGCACTCACCGGCGGTCCGTTCGGGATACACGGCCTCGCTGATACGATCATTGGCTACGGCACCGCCTACGCGGTCCAGCGGTTGGTGATCCAGCGCGTCACCGGAGTCTTCCAGCTGTTTGCACTGGCCGCGGCGACGCAGCAGGCGCTGCTGATGGGGGTGGCGTTGCTGCTGCTGCCGAGCCCGGAGGCGCCGCGAGTCCTGTGGTTGATGGTGAGAATCGTCAGCAGTGGTCTCTTGGGCAGCATCCTCTATCTGGCCGACAAGCGGTTGCGAACCACGGCGGAGGGATGGCAGACGGCGCGGTCGTCGAAAATCCGGTTCGACAAATAGGCATTGGAACGTGAAAAGGGTCCGAGAACATCGCGATGCGCTACTGCGACGGCTGCCGGCGCTCCAGATCGCCGTGGCAGCGGCAATGGTGGTAGTGGTGGGCAGTTACTGGTTCGTCCAGGTGGTCCAGGGTGACTACTATCGTGAGCTGGCCGAGAACAATCGTCTGCGGGAGCTTCCCGTCGAGGCAGCCCGCGGTCTAATTTTCGATCGTGAGAGCCGCTTACTGGTGGAGAATGTCCCGAGCTACAACCTGTTACTCGAAGTAAGCAGAAGCAGGGACGTAGCGATGAGTCTGGAGTTTGCTGCCGGGATCCTCGGCCGGCCGGAGAGCGAGCTCGAGGACGTTCTCGAGCGTCACCGTGCAGCTGTCCCCTTCCGCCCGATTCTCGTGGCCGAAGACCTGACCCTTTCAGACGTGGCCAAATTCTCGGCCTCGGCGCTCGAGCACCCGGAGTTCGAGATCGATGTGACTCATCTGCGTCTCTACCGGTTCGGTCGAATCGCCGCCCATGCCCTGGGGCACCTCGGCCAGGTCTCGGAAGCCGATCTCAAGCGCTCCGAGAGCCCCTATCGGGTCGGAGACCTGGTGGGCAAAAGTGGTGTGGAACACTCGTATGACATCGATCTAAAGGGCCGGGATGGGGAGCGGGTGGTAATCGTGGACAGTCGCGGGCGGCTCCTCGAGGAGCACGACCAGGAGCCGGCGGTAGTCGGCAACGACCTTTCTCTGGCGCTGAGCGTGGAGCTTCAACAAGAAGCGGCCCGCTTTTTCGAAGGCAAGACCGGAGCAGTCGTGGCTCTCGATCCCCGCACGGGGGAAGTTGTCGCTCTGCTCTCATCCCCCTCCTTCGATCCCAACCTCTTTTCTCGGCGATTGGACCGGGATGCGTGGCGTCAACTGGTCGACGACCCGAGGCACCCGTTGCAGAATCGATCCATCCAGAACGCCTATCCACCAGGCTCGGTGTTCAAGATCGTGATGGCGGTTGCCGGGCTGAGTGAAAAGGTCGTGGCTCCCCACCATCGGGTGTTCTGCCCCGGATCCACCAAGATCTACAATCGCCGGTTTCGCTGCTGGAAGCGGGGCGGACACGGATGGATGGATCTGCGCTCGGCCCTCATTGAATCCTGCGACGTCTACTTCTACCACCTGGGAAAAAGTCTGGGTATCGACTCCATAGCCCGCTACTCCCGCCTTCTCGGCTTCGGTCGACCGACCGGGCTCGACATTCCGGGCGAGAAGGGTGGATTGGTTCCCGACCCGGAATGGAGCCTCGAGCGGCGTGGCACCCCGTGGTATCCGGGGGAGACCATCTCGGTCGCCATCGGCCAGGGCCCGGTACTGGTGACCCCGATGCAGATGGCATCGGCCATGGCGACGGTCGCCAATGGTGGTTTTCGCGTTACCCCCCACCTGGTCGACTCGCAAGCCGCACCGGAGCCGGAGTCGCTGCCGCTCGACCCCGCCGTGCTCGACTTTGTTCGCGAGGCCCTCTGGGCGGTGGTCAATGAGAGGGGTACCGGAGCCAGGGCTCGGGTGGCCGGCCTCGATGTCGCGGGTAAGACCGGAACCGCGCAGGTCGTTGCCCAGGCGACCCGGATCGAGAGTGAGGATCTGCCCAGCGAGCAGCGCGACCACGCGTGGTTTGCGTCGTTTGCCCCGGTCGACGATCCCAGACTGGTGGTAGTGGTTTTTGTCGAACACGGAGGCAAGGGCTCGGCGTCGGCGGCGCCGCTGGCCAAGCAACTCTATGAGATCTACTTCAGGGACTCTCTCGAGCTTCGCCGGCCTGCCTGAAGAGTCGGCGGCACTGCGCCATCTGGCGAGAGTGCGCTGGGGGCTGCTGGTGGCGGCACTCCTGTTGTCGCTTGTGGGGCTGGCGACGGTCCACAGCGCGAGCTCGGAGATGGGGATCGACTACCTCCCCCGACAGGCTCTGTGGGTGGCGCTGGGGATGGTGGTCTTTCTGGTGGCCTTCAGCGTCGACCACCAGACTCTGACCAAGTTCGCCTGGCCGATCTATCTCACCGGCGTGGCCCTTTTGGTACTGGTGCTGCTCTTTGGGCAGGAGGCGGGCGGGTCACGGAGTTGGCTGGGCATCGGCTCCTACCGCATCCAACCCTCCGAGTTCGCCAAGATTTCCACTGCATTGATGCTTGCCCGCTACCTGGCGGGGGCGAATCGGCGCTATCTGCGGCTGCCCCAGATCGCCATCGTCGTCCTGCTCGTCGGTGTGCCGATGGCCTTGGTGGCGCTCTCGCCGGATCTGGGTGGTGCCGCGATGTTTCTACCGGTGATGGGGGGAATGCTGGTGGTGGCGGGGATTCGTTGGCGGTTCGTGGTGGCCGGAGCCATCACCATTGTGCTGCTCGGGGCAGGTCTGTGGCACTTCGTCATGCTCGACTATCAGAAGGATCGGGTCATGACCTTTGTGTCACCGGACCGCGATCCCCTGGGGGCAGGCTACCACCTGCAGCAGAGCAAGATTGCGGTCGGATCGGGTCAGGTGGCCGGCAGGGGATACCAACAGGGCACCCAGAGCCAACTCAGATTCCTGCCTGCCCGGCACACCGACTTCATCTTTGCGGTGCTGGCCGAGGAGTGGGGTTTTCTGGGCGTGGTGACAGTGCTTGGCCTCTATGCGGTCTACATCTTCAATGGGGCTCGCGTAGCCGGTAGAGCGCGCGATCGCGAAGGGGTGCTGCTCGTCGCGGGCTTGCTGTCCGGATTCACCTTTCACGTCATCTACAACACGTCGATGGTTGTCGGTCTGGTGCCGATTACGGGGATCCCCCTGCCATTCCTTTCCTACGGCGGTTCGTTCACGCTGGCCAACTTCATCATCGCCGGGCTGATCCTGGGAATAGACTTCAGAAGATTTGTCAACAGATAGCAGCTCGCCGCCATTGCCAGATTCAGGCTCGGAGCGCCCGTTGTCCAGCGTCTTGCTGATCGAAAGCGACCCCCATCGAGAGCGAGCGGCGCTGCTCGAGGACGGCCGGGTAGTGGAGATCCTGATCGAGCCCCGGGTGCACCAGGCCGGGGTCGTCGGCAACATCTTCAAAGGGCGTGTTGCCCGGGTGGTGCCGGGAATCCAGGCAGCCTTCGTCGACATAGGTCTCGAGCGCAATGCCTTCCTCTACGCCGGTGACGTGCACGAGGAGCTCGAGTCGTTGGGTCTCCAGGGCACCCCGCCGAGCGGTCCGCAGGCAGCCGAGCAGAAGCCGATCGAGGAGTTGCTGAGTGCCGGGCAAGAGCTTTTTGTCCAGGCGGTCAAAGATCCGCTGCCCAACAAGGGGACCCGTGTCACCACGCACATAACGCTGCCAGGGCGACTGCTGGTGCTGCTGCCGACGGTGAGCAAGGTCGGCATCTCGCGCCGAATCGACGATGAAGCCGAACGGCAACGGCTGGAGGAGCTGCTGACCCAGCATCTGCCGGCATCGTGCGGGGTCATCGTACGGACGGCGGGTGCCGGTCGTGAGGCCGAAGACTTCACCCGAGAACTGGAGCGGCTGTGTGCCGAGTGGCAAGATCTGACCGAGAAATCGCGGTCGATGTCGCCCCCGGCTCTTGTCCATCGGGAAGAGGATCTGGCGATCAGGGTGGTGCGTGACCTGCTGGAGACCCATTTCGAGGCCATCTGGGTGAGCGGCGCCGGAACTGCGGAAAGGGTCGTGGGCTTTCTTTCAGCCTGGGAGCCGGACCTGGTCGAGAAGGTGCGGGTATTCGATGAGCCGGTGGGTCTGTTCGAGCGCTTTGGTGTCGAAGACGAGATCGAAGCGACGCTTCGCCACAAGGTCTGGCTCAAGTCGGGGGGGCACATCTCTATCCATCCGACCGAGGCCCTGGTTGCCATCGACGTCAACACCGGCCGCTTTGTCGGCGAGCAGGACCTCGAAGCCACCGTGCTCCAGACCAATCTGGAGGCGGCCCGCGAGGTCGCCCACCAGATCCGCCTGCGCGACCTCAGCGGCATCCTGGTGGTGGACTTCATCGACATGGAGGAGCCGGAGAACCGGGCAGCCGTCCTCTCCGCTTTCGAGCGGGAGCTGGAGCGGGACCGGGCCAAGAGCCAGGTGCTCGGGATCTCCGAGTTCGGGCTGGTGCAGATCACCCGCAAGCGAGGGCGGCAGAATCTGGAGCGCCTGATGACCCAGGGCTGCCCCTACTGCCGGAGTCGTGGACGGATCAAATCGCTGTCGGCGATCTGTCTGGATCTGCGGCGGGATCTTCTCCGCGGCCGTTCCGGCTTCGAGGGGGCACCATTGGTGGTGCGAGTCCACCCGGAGATCGGGCAGGCCCTGGAAGGCGCCGAGAGCGGGGTCCTGGAGGAGATCCAAGAGACACTGAACACCAAGATTGTGGTCGAACAAGACGCCCACCTCCACCACGAAGTATTCGAGATCGAGAAGGGCTGAGCCAGAAATGTCCGGGGGAGGGACATCGACAGGCTATCCAGCGGTGAGGAAGCTCACCGTCGAGGGCTACTGGGGCGAGGTGACGAGTGCCGTCGAGCTCCCCGACCTGGCGGGGACCGTAAACCGCCTGGTGGACCCCGCAAACGCCAAGGAGACCCTCCACTGGGGCCGCAACTATCTCTACAGTGTCGAGATCGAGACCCCCTCTGGACCGGCCGAAGTGGTCGTCAAGCAGTTTCGCAATCAGGGGATGTGGGCGCGACTGCGCCGCAGACTCGGCGGTAGCAAGGCACTCAAAAGCTGGCGTGGTGCCCTGGCGCTGCTGGAAGCCGGGGTGGCCACCCCCGAGCCACTCATGCTGGTGGAGTCGGTTGCACCGGACGGACCATCGGCTTATGTCTCACGCCGCCTGCCGGACTTCTTCGAGGCGCGGTACTTCTTCCGCGCCCTGAACGCCGGGCGCGAGGCCGAGCTCTTCCCGCAGGTCGATGTGCGGGGATTTCTCGAGGCGGCGGGAAAGACGCTGCGTCGGCTTCACGACGGCGGCGTATGGCACCGCGATGTATCGGTCGGCAACCTGCTCGTACGCTACGAAGATCCAGAGCAGGTCGAGCCGACGATCTACCTGGTCGACTTGAATCGTGCTCGAGTCGGCTGTCGGATGACCACCGGTCGGCGAACCCGCGATCTCTGCCGGCTACGGATCTTCGACCCTGCTCACCAGGAGGTCTTTCTCCGTTCCTACTGGAGTCGAGACGAAAGCGGGTTCGCACGCAAGCGGCTCCTCTACCGGATCTTCTTCCGCGGCTTCTTGACCAAGGTGTGGATCAAGGAGGCGTTTCGCGCCCCCTTCCGGTCACTGCTGGCGGTGGTCAAACCGCGGCACGGCCACGTCCACCTGGCGCCGGTCGCTACGGATACAGCCAAGAGGGACAAGGTCGTCTGGGATCCGCTCTCGGATCAACCACATCAGCATGCGGGTCGCCTCGAAAGACTCTCGGTCCGTCTGGGAGATCTCAAGGGTCATGGCGGCTTGGCATTGGTGGTGGCCAGCCACCTGCCGCGGATCCGCCGCCGCTATCTCGAGCTCAAAGAGGGGCTCTATCATCAACCTCTACGCTGCGGCGGAGTGGGTGTCGCCGTGCGACCCTGGGAGCGAGACCCCGAAGGTCTGATAGCCGCCGTCGAGGAGCTGGGGGTGCAGAACGTCCTCCTACGGCTCCATCCCTGGCAGGAGGATCACACCGCCGAGGAGGACCTGGCGCGAGATCTTGCCAAGCGCGGTTGTGATCTGACCTATGCGCTGCCACAGAACCGGGACCTGGTACGGGATCCGGAGCGCTGGCAGGCGTCGGTCGGCGAGCTCGCGGAGCGCTTTCTGCCCTATGGACGCCGCTTTCAGGTGGGCCAGGCGATAAACCGGAGCAAGTGGGGCGTCTGGAACCTGCGCGAGTACCTGCCTTTGGTGGCCTCGGCGAGCGAGATTCTGCGCCAGCGAGGCGAGGTGGAGCTTTTGGGACCCGCGGTGATCGACTACGAGTTTCACGTCACCGTTGCGGTTCTCAACTTGAGATCCGAGGGAGTCCATTTCGACATCGTTTCGAGTCTTCTCTACGTCGACCGCCGCGGTGCGCCGGAGAATCGTCAGCTCGGGTTCGATACGGTCGACAAGGTCGTGCAGCTCAAAGCGATCGCCGAGACGGGTCGCAACTGCAGCGGTCGGAGCTGGATCACCGAGGTCAACTGGCCGCTCCGGGAGGGTCCACACTCACCGGCCGGGCGCGCCGTGTCGGTCGACGAGGAGCAACAGGCGGACTATCTGACCCGTTACTATCTTCTGGCCCTTGGCACGGGGCTGGTCGAGCGGGTCTATTGGTGGCAGCTGGCAGCCCGTGGCTACGGCCTGATGGAGCCGGACGAGAGCGGCGAGCTCCGTCGCCGCCCGAGCTTTAGAGCCTTGCAGACGCTCACCCGTCACCTCGAGGGAAGCACCTTTCTGGGACCGCTGCCGACGGCGGAGCCGGTTCGTCTCTATCTGTTCCGACAGCCCGATGGGGCCGAGCTGGTGGTGGGTTGGACCACCGGTGGCCGGGCGAGCACTGCCCTGCCAAGCGCCGTGCGCCGGCTGGTCGGTCGGGACGGCGAAGAGCTCGACTTCTCTTCCCAGGCCGAAGTGGAAGTCGACGGCTCGCCTCGGTATATCTGGCTCGAGCCGTCATGAAGTCGGCGGCGGGCTCGGACGAGGCCCTCGCGGTCTTCCATCCGCTGGTGGCGCAGTGGTTCCGGGAGCGTCTCGGCACACCCACCGAGGTGCAGAGCGGCTCGTGGCCGCGGATCGCGGCCGGCGGCCATGTTCTGATCACCGCCCCCACCGGCAGCGGCAAGACGCTGACGGCCTTTCTCTGGGCTCTCAACCAGCTCTTGACCGGCGCCTGGTCGGGCGGCCGGGTGCGGGTCCTCTACGTCTCGCCTCTCAGGGCTCTCAACAACGACATCCAACGCAATCTCCTGGGCCCGCTGGGCGAGCTCGAGCAGGTCTTCGCGGACGCCGGGCAGACAGCCCCGCCGGTCCGCGTGCTCACCAGAAGCGGCGACACCCCACCCGGAGAGCGGCAACGAATGGCCCGGCACCCACCCGAGGTGCTGATCACGACACCGGAGTCGCTGAATATTCTGCTCACCTCCCAGGGGGGAAGGGCGCTCTTGGGTGATCTCGCCTCGGTCGTGCTCGACGAGATTGATGCCGTGGCCTCGAGCAAGCGCGGCACCCATCTCGCAACTGCGGTCGAGCGCTTGACCCTTCTCTCCGGCGAGCTCCAGCGCATCGCTCTGTCGGCGACGGTCAAACCGCTGGAGCGGGTGGCCCGTTTCGTCGGGGGCTACCGCCACCAGCCGCGAGCCGCCGGGGCGGAGCCCGGCTACGAGGCGCGGCAGGTGTCGATCGTCGAGGCCACGACCCCAAAAAGCTACGATCTGCGAGTCCTCCACCCGGCACCGCCTGCCGACAAGCCATCCTCCGTGACCCCGCCACCCGGACCGGTGGGCGGGAGCGTCTGGGAGCCCCTGGTGGAGGATCTGCGCGCGCGGATCAAGAAGCGACGCTCGACCCTGGTCTTCGCCAACTCGCGACGGGTGACCGAGAAGCTCACCCGGCTCCTCAACGAAGATCAAGCCCATGATCTCGCCTACTCCCATCACGGCTCCCTGGCGCGAGAGATCCGCGCTGTGGTCGAGGAGAGACTCAAAGAGGGACGCCTCGCGGCCATCGTCGCTACCAACTCGCTCGAGCTGGGAATCGACATCGGGTCGC
Source organism: Thermoanaerobaculia bacterium (assembly GCA_049678185.1). Taxonomy (GTDB): domain Bacteria; phylum Acidobacteriota; class Thermoanaerobaculia; order Multivoradales; family JAHEKO01; genus M0029. Next base: position 13,168 of record JBAUDS010000069.1, on the reverse strand, counting down.
TCGACGAGGTGGTCCTGGTGCAGACACCCCCAACCGTGGCCTCGGCGGTGCAGCGGATCGGGCGAGCCGGACACGGCGTGGGTGAAGTGAGTCACGGTCGGATCTATCCACTGTTCGAGCGCGATTACCTGTCGGCAGCCGTGGTGGCGCGCGGCGTCTTGGATCAGGATATCGAGGAGGTTCGACCGATCACCGGGGCCCTGGATGTGCTGGCCCAGATCGTCCTGTCGATGGTGGCCACCGAGAGCTGGGGGATAGACGATCTGTTCGATTTCATCCGTACTTCCTATCCCTACCGCGAGCTCACCCGACGACAGTTCGACCTGGTGTTGGAGATGCTCGCCGGGCGCTACGCCGACAGCCGCATCCGCGAGCTCAAACCCCGGATCTCGATCGATCGGGTCGCCGGGACCGTCGTGGGTCGCCGCGGCGCCGCGCGGCTGGTCTATCTGTCCGGGGGCACCATCCCCGATCGCGGTTACTACCATTTGCGGCTCGAGGGGTCGATGGCCAAGCTCGGCGAGCTGGATGAGGAGTTCGTCTGGGAGCGCTCGGTGGGGGACACCTTTACGCTCGGTGCGCAGAGCTGGCGTATCCGATCGATCACCCACAACGATGTGCTGGTCTCACCGGCACATCGCAGCTCGGCAATGGCTCCCTTCTGGCGGGCGGAGGAGCGTGATCGCAGCTTCCACCTGTCGGCGAAGATGGGCGGGTTTCTGGAGCAGGCCGAGGCCTATCTCGCTGCTCCCGGCGGCGGCGAGAAGCTGGCTCGGCACCTTGAAGAGCACCACTGTCTCGATCAGGCGGCGGCGGCCGAGCTGGTGGGGCTGCTGGAGCGGCAGCGCTCGGCCACCGGGTGTCCCCTTCCCCACCGCCACCATCTGGTTCTGGAGGAGGCGGCCGGGACCACCTCGCCCGAGCAACGGCAACAGGTGATCCTCCACACCTTCTGGGGAGGAGAGGTCAATCGGCCGTTGGCGCTGGCGTTGGCGGTCGCCGGCGAAGAGGAGCTTGGGTTTCCGGTCACCATCGAGCACGACAACGACTCTCTGATGATCTCGCTCCCGCAAGGTGTCGACGCTCGGCGGTTGCTGGAGCTGGTGCGACCGGAGCGCCTGGAGCAGCTGCTCCGTTTGCGGCTCGAGCGCACCGGCTTTTTTGGCGCCCGGTTTCGCGAAAGTGCGGGTCGGGCCCTGCTGCTGCCGCGGGCCAGCTTCCGTCGCCGGACCCCGCTGTGGCTCAACCGCCAGCGGTCCAAGAAACTGCTGGAGAGGGTCTCGAGCTACGAGGATTTCCCGGTGGTCGTCGAGACCTGGCGGACCTGTCTCCAGGACAGCTTCGATCTCGACAGCCTCAAGCGGCTCCTGGACGAGCTGGAGGGGGGTGAGATCGGGGTCAGCGTCACCGCGACGGCCTCCCCCTCCCCCTTTGCCGACCAGGTGGTCTGGAAGCAGACCAATCGTCTCATGTACGAGGACGACACGCCCGCAGGGGCCGGTGGATCGCAACTCTCCCAGGATCTGCTGCAGGAGCTGGTCTTCTCCTCCCAGCTCCGGCCACGGATACCGGCGCACCTCGTCGACGGCTTCGAGCGCAAGCTGCAGCGTGTCCATCCCGGCTATGCCCCGCGAGGAGCTCGCGAGCTGGTTGACTGGACGATCGAACGCATAGTCCTGCCGGAGGACGAGTGGCGCGAGCTGCTGGCAACCATCGAGCGCGATGGCGAAAGCGAAGGGCAAGACATAGAGAGCGTACTCGGCGAGGTGGCGGACAGGGTCGTGCGGTTGAGACTTCCGGCCTCGGGACCGAGGTTGGTCTGTGCGGTCGAGACGCTCCCCCGTCTGCGTCGGGCCCTGGGACTCGACCCATCCGAGATCGATCTGGCGTCCCTGACGGCGGAGGACGCCCCGCCAGCGGCTGCCCTCGCCGCCCTCGAGCAGTTGGAGGCAGAGGCCGAGACCCAGGGGGATGGCGAGGAGACCGATCCCCTGGCGGAGCTGCTGGGAGAGTGGCTCCGTTACTTTGGCCCGGTTAGTCGCGAGTTTCTCGCCACGACATTCGGTCTGGGCGAAGATGGCTTGCGTGATGCCCTGGAGACCCTGGTGGCGACCCAGCGGGTCGTCATCGACCGTTTTCGGGAGACGGATGAAGACCAGGGTGAGTTGGAGATTTGTGACAGCGAGAATCTCGAGAGCCTGCTACGGTTGCTGCGGACCGCGGCGCGACCCGCCTTCGAAGCGCTTCCCATCGAGTCTCTCCCCCTCTTTCTGGCCGAGCACCAGGGTCTGAATCGGGCTCAGGGGGAGCCCGAGGCGCTCCGCACCGCCCTGGAGCGTCTGTTTGGCTACCCGGCACCGGTCTCCTTGTGGGAGACCGATCTCCTGCCTGCGCGCTTGGATCCCTACTACACCTCCTGGCTCGATGGGCTGATGCAGGAGAGCGATCTGGTCTGGATTGGATGTGGCCAGCAGAAGCTGAGCTTTGGTCTCGACACCGATCTCGTGCTCTTCGCTGTGGATGAAGCGGCCGCGGCCGGTGAGTCCGATGCCGACGACAACTTCGAGAGGGCCTTTCCCGATCCGGGGGGCCGCGTTGGATTCGACGGGCTCGCCCGGCACACGGAGTGGGATGCGGCCGAGCTGAGCCGCCGGCTCTGGCAGTGGGCGTGGGAGGGAAAGATCTCGAACACGACCTTTCTCGCGGTCCGCAAGGGAATCAGCGGCCGTTTTGAGGCGCAGGAGATCGCCAGAGACGCCGCCGAGACCCACCGGGCGACCGGGGCTGCAAGCAGTCGGCGGCGGTTCTCGCGCCGGGGTCGGCTCGAGCGGTGGCGGTCGAGCCGGCCGCTTGCCGGAGACTGGTTCCGCCTGCCCGACTCGACGGCGGAGGGCGAGGTACCGCTCGACGCCCTCGACCGGGAGGAGCTCAACAAGGAGCGGGTCCGGTTGCTGCTCGACCGCTATGGAGTCCTCTTCCGCGAGCTGCTCGAGCGCGAGCTGCCGGCGCTCAAGTGGTCGCGACTCTTTCGCTCACTGCGTCTGATGGAGCTCTCGGGTGAGATTCTGGCAGGACACTTCTTCGCCGGCATCCCCGGGCTCCAATTCGTCTCGCCTCACGCCCTCAGAGCCCTGCGCCAGGGACTCGCCCAAGACACCATCTTCTGGGTGAATGCTCTCGACCCGGCTTCGCCCAGTGGTCTCGGGTTGGAGGCCATCAGGGGCGACTACCCCGCCCGCCATCCGTCGACCCACCTGGTCTTCCACGGCCCGCGGCTGGTGGTCACCTCCCGCCGCCACGGCGGTGAGCTGGAGATCCGGGTCGGGCCCGATCACCCCTCGCTAGGCGAGTACCTAGGTTTTTTGAAGGTGCTCCTGACACGCCAGTTCGAGCCGCGACGGTCGCTCACCGTGGAGACCATCAACGGCGAGCCGGCGGTCGGCAGCCCGTATGCCGAGATTCTGACCCGAGGCTTTCAGACCACCCGCGAGCAGAAGGCGATCCGGCTCCGTCGACGGTATTAATGGGCCTGTTAACCGAACTCGACCCGACTCGTTATAAGGGGTGAACAGAGGTCGATCGAAGGGATCGACCCAGAAATGAGAACCGCAGAAGAGGAGTCGAGACATGGAAGCCCTTGGACCAATGATAGGAGTCGTCGGAATGATGGTGGTCATCGCCTGGATCGTGCGAATTGTGACCACCAGCCGACGCCAGACCAAGATGGCCGCCCTACAGGCCGAAATGCAGGAAAAGCTGCTCGACAAGTTTGGCAGCTCCGAAGAGGTCATCAGTTACCTGGAGAGCGACGCGGGTCGGCAGTTTCTCGACACCGCCACCTTCGAGCCCACCAACCCCTACAGGCGGATCCTGAGCTCGATCCAGACCGGGCTGATCCTTACGCTCGCAGGGGTGGCGTTCCTCTTTCTTCGCGGTCAATTGACCGAAGCGGATGACGCGTTTGTCTTCCTCGGTGCCCTCGGCCTGGCCCTGGGGATCGGCTTTCTCCTCTCCGCGGTGGCCACCTTTGTCCTGTCCAAGAGCTGGGGCTTGGTCAACGGCGGGTCCGGCGACGAAGGTTGAGAGCTTGTTCGCGGTGGCCGGCAGCGCCCTGGCCCTCCGGGCCCCTTTGCGGAAACCCCCCGCGGAGGTGGAGAATGTCCTTTGCATGACCCAGGAGGAGTTTCGTAGCTTCTATGAGCAGACCTCGGGCCCGCTGTGGAGATACCTGGTGCGGGCCGGGCGGAGCGAGGATCTTGCCGACGACCTGCTGCAGGAGTCCTACTACCGCATCCTCCGGATCGGCTTCCGTGGCGACAGCGAGGCCCATCGGAAGAACTACCTGTTCAGGGTGGCGACCAATCTGCTCCGCGATCACTTTCGCAGTCCCAAGAGCTCCGAGAAGCCGCTGACCGTCGAGCCAGCGACCGAGAAGGTGGCTCAGCACCAGGTGGAGGTGCAGAAGGATCTCGGGCAGGCGATGGAGAAGCTCAAGCTCCGGGACCGTCAGCTCCTCTGGCTGGCCCATGTGGAGGGTTTGAGTCACAACGAGGTGGCCGAGGTTCTCGGTGTCAAGGCGGCGAGTGTACGGTTGATGGTTTTCCGCGCCCGCAAGCGTCTCGCCGAGCTCCTGCGGGAGCAGGGTTATGTGTCGGAGGTAACGACATGAGTGAAAAGAATTGCGATCTAGAGCCGGCCGTGCTGACGGCCGAGCGAACACGGAATTGGAGCGACGACCTTCGTCGCCACCTCGAGAGCTGTCCCGACTGCACCGATGCCCTGACGGTAGAACGGTTCCTGGCAATCGAGAATCTAGAGGCGCTTTCCGACCCCCGTCTGCCGACCGCAGATCAGGTCTGGTGGCGGGCCGACTTGCGCCACCGTCGTGAGATGGCCCGACGGGCACAGCTCCCCATCCGGGTGCTGGAGAAGGTTGCGCAACTGGGCGGGGTGGCAGCGGCTGGGGTCGGCCTGGCCTGGTCGGCCCCCACGCTCCTGAGTTGGCTCGGGCGTCTGGCACCTACCCAGACGACCACCGCGGGCGTCACTCTGAGCATGGCGTCAGCCCTGTGGCTGGCCCTCGGCACAGGCGTCGTGCTCTCCCTCATCCTGGCTGGACTAGAGACCCTCTGGGCCGAAGACTGATTACCGGCTCCTACAAGACCAGAGCCACCAGGGCGTTCACATCTAGAAGACAGGTCATCAGGCCTCCTCGAGGGCATCCTTGACCTCGTCTGGGCCAAACACCGGGGACTCGTCACCGACCTCGAATACCGGGAAGTCGTTCCGGTAGCGGAAGGTTGGATAGGGTTTCAGACCCTTGCGACCCAAAGCTACTTTGCCGCTTCTCGGGCGACTCGGGCTCGCCGCTGAGAATATCCAGCTTTCGCGACGCGTGTCAGGCGATCTTGGCCTCGACCACAAACTCCGGTGGCTCGAGGATGTGGCGTTTGACGGTGCATTGGTCGACGGCTCGGCGCACCGCCGGGATGTACTTCTCGGGGAAGCCCGCGGGTAGCCGCACGTCGATGCGCATGGTGCTGATGCGGTGGGACTCGGGATCTTTTGTCGTCTCCAGAGAAACACCCAGTTGGCTGGTATCGATGCCCCGCTTCTGGCAGAACTGGAGGACATAAAGACCTGCACAGGTGCCGATGGAAGCAACAAAAAGGTCGAACGGCGCGGGGGCCGTTCCCCCTCCACCCACCTTTTCAGGTTGATCGGTACGGACGGTGAAGCCCTTGACCTCGGCGTTGACCTCCAGACTGCCGGGGAAGCTCATCTCCACATGCATGACGTTCCCTCCAAGAGTGAAACAGAGCCCAGATTATTGCTCGAGTGGCGCCTCGGCTTGACGCACGATGAGGCGATGGGTGTCGGGTGTGGTGACCAGTAGCAGCTGATCCCCCTCGTGAAAGAGCGTATCGCCGCGTGGGATGAGCAGCTGCTCCTCGCGCAGCACGGCCACGGCCGTGGCGCCCTCCATCGTACCGATCGTTCGAGCCACCGTGCGGCCGGCAAGATGAGAGCCCGGCCGGATGTTCACCGCTACCAGCATCCCTTCCCCCTCTGCTACCGGAATCGTCTCACCAAAGCGCAGCAGGTTGATCAATCGTGGGAGTCTGACCTCCGACGGATCGAGACCACCACCCTCCAGGATCTCCATCGCGCGACGGACAAAGACACCACGATGAAGCGGTGAGTCTTCCCGGCTCTCGACCTGGGACTCGTAGAGCGTCGGGTAGGGGCTGTTAGCGGTGAGCGAGCGCTGCACGAGAAAGGCCAGAATGTTGGCGAGCATGGCCGGGACGATCAGATCGTAGCCACCGGTCATCTCGGCCACCATGATGAGGGTCGAGATGGGGGTCCGCGCGGCACCAGAGAAGACCGCGGCCATACCCACCAGCACAAAAGCGGCCACCGGAATATCGATCCCTGGAATGAGAGTGTTGAGACTCATCCCCACGGCCGCCCCCAACATCGCGCCGATGGTCACCGTGGGAGCAAAGACACCGCCCGAGCCCCCGGAGCCGATGGTGAGTGCCATCGCCGGGCCCTTGAGCAACAAGATCAACATCACCGTGGCCAACGTCAGCTTCTCGGCCATCGCCAGCTCCACCCAACCGTAGCCGGTGCCCAATACTTCGGGTGCGGCCAGCGCGATCAGCCCGACCGCGAGCCCTCCCACGGCGGGGCGGATGTGGGGGGGACCGGGTAGCCGCCGAAAAAGATCGCGCACGCGGTAGAGCAGCGAGGGCAGCACCGCACCCAGGAGGCCGGCCAACACCCCCAGCAGCGCAAAGCTCAGCAGCGCACCCGGAGCGTGTACCGACAACCCGGCGGGAATCTCGAACAGTCGCGACCAGCCGGCGAACATGCCGTAGAAGGCGTAGGAGGTAACGGCGGCGATCACCGTGTAGATCAACGCCTCCGACTCGAACACCATGCCCGAGTAGAGGATCTCGACGGCGAAGATCGCCATCCCCAACGGGGCGCGGAACATGGCCGAAAGACCGGCCGCCATCCCGGCCAGCAGCAGCGACCGCCGCTCCTGTCCTCTGAGGCCGGCCCGGTCGGCGAGCAGGGTGCCGAGGCCCACGGAGATCTGGGCCGTCGGCCCCTCGCGTCCCGCCACACCACCAGAGCCGATGGTGAGCGCCGAAGCGATCGCCTTTACCAGCGGTATCCGCGGCCGAATCTCGCCTCCTCGCCGGTGATAGGCGCCGATGGCGGCGTCGGTTCCGTGTCCCTCCGCCTCGGGCGCCCAGCGGTAGACGACCCAGCCGCTCAACAGCCCCCCGAGTGTCGTCACCAGGGGAAGCCACAGCCGCGCGAGCCCCGACGGCACAGTGGCTTCCGGCTCCAGCACCCCGGTCTGTGGTGGGTAGAAGCCACCTATCCTTTCGAGCAGATTGCCCTGGGCGATGTCCACCATGAAGTCGAAGGCGAGAGCGGCCAGCGCCCCCAGGAGACCCACGACCACGCAGTACCCCACGAGTCGATAGGTGGGTCCAAACAGCGGAGATGTGGAGGCAAGCCGCACCGGGGACCTCAAAGATCAGCTCTCGTGCTATTCCTCGGCCGCGAGCCCTCGCCCGGTGACCAGGTAGGTGGCAAAGCTGCCAAGCCAGTGCCCTCCTTCGTAGTGCTCACCGGTGACCGAGCGGAGCCCGTCCTGCCGGTGCGCCGCCGCCGCGGCCAGAATAGGCGTCAGCCGTGGATCCTCTGGCGGCAGTCCGGCGGCCATCCCGTCCAACATCCAGGCACGGCTCAGGTTGAGACCGTCTAGGTGGGCGAGCTTGGGGTCCTCCGGATCGGTGACCACCGCCGGCTTGAGCCAGATGGCCGAGCCATCGAGCGGGATCTGCGGCAGAAACCCACCGAGCCAGGCGGCGTAGGCGGTGGGCTCGAGAATCCGCCGCATCAGATCGGCCTCGGCCAGACAGGGCGAGAGAAAATCCTGTCCCGATGGCTCGTACTCGAGGGGACAATCGCGGTCACGCAGGTAGAAGTCGCGGATGCGAGAGGAGAGCAGCTCGATCATCGCCTGATCCTCGGCGGCTCGCGCCCAGTCGAGGATCAGACCAAAGGCAAAGGCGGTCTGCGAGTGCTCGCCGACGCGGATCGGATGCGAGAGCTTTGGCAGCCAATCGGTCAGTCGATCGGCGGCCGCCCGTTCGACGGGCCCGAGGCTGAAAGCCCAGTACTGGGCTCTGGGATCGTCCTTCCACTCCCTGAGCTCGGTCGCCAGCTGGAGCAGCCAGGCCAGGCCGTAGGGCCGCTCGAAGGAGACCCGCCCCTCACCCATGAGATAGGCGGTCTCGCGCTCGATCTTGTCGGGCTGGAGACTCTGCTCCAGGGCCGCCCGTGCCGGCGCGGCGAATTCGTCGCGGGGAAAGGTGCGGGCCAACCGCGCCAGCAGCCAATGGCCATGGACGGCCGAGTGCCAGTCGTAGCAGCCGAAGAAGGCCGGAGTGAGCTCGCGGGGTGGTCGCACGTCCTCGTCGCCCGCAAGTACGTGGGCGATCTTGTTGGGGTACTCCTTGTGCACGCAGTCGAGGGCCAACTGGGCAAAGCGGGTCGCCTCGGCCGCATCCAGACGGGTGTCAGCGGCGGTGACGAGCGATGAGAAGGTCAGCGCCAACGCGGTGCCCAGGGCGAAGAGTCTGCACAGATACATAGCGGGTCCTTCCTCGAGTCCTGGTAGTCCATGAGCATCCGGCCGGGGTCGCGGCCGTCTCATGGCGGATGCCGCAGATTCTGCCACGGAATCGGATTCCGGGAGGGACGGGTGAACAACCGGGGGAACCGATATCGATGCAGGCGACGAGAGTTCCATAGCCACAGAACTATATGTCCTGACGCATTCTTAACGGTGTGAATGGTATTGATAACTGGACTCGAAAGCATGAGTCGGCTCGGCCCGCTGCCGCGCCGGAAGGTGATCTGGCGGCAGGGGTCGAGACGGAAGATCGGCGACCGAGGAGAGGCGAGGGCGATCGCACCAACGCCCGAACGTGGAACGCTGATCCCACCATCGGATCTGAGGTCGGGCCGCTCGGGCTTCGGCTGTGCATCGAAAGACGAACGGCTCAAGCATAGGTCGAACCATGAACGAGGTTCTTCGGAACCGCACAGGCGATGGTGCCACACGCGTTGGCACCGTTCCAAAAAGGAGTAGGCCATGAAGACGCTCGCTACCTGGAAACGGACTCCTGGGATTGCGCTGGTAGTTGTCGGTCTCTGTTTGTTGGGGGGTAGCTCCTCAGACGGGGCGATCCTTTACGGCACGGCCCGGGACAACCCGGGCTTGGTCTACGAGATCGACACGGTGGCACCGAGCACGGGAATCGTCCTCGATCTGTCTGGAGTGAGTGTCGACCCACCAATAGGTCTCGTCTCTGAGCTCAGTCCCAACGGGATCGCTCTCGATCCCGCCGCGCAGCGTCTCTACTTTGCTACTTTTCTCGACCCGGGGAGCCCCGCGGATCCAAGTGTGCCGCCCAGCGAGCTCTACTTCATCGACCTGCTCGAGCCGACCGTGGTGCATTGGGCGGGCACGCTGGCGGGCCACGCCTCCAACGGCACTATCTTCGAGGGCAAGTTTCTTTACATCGACCACGGCAGCGACTTCCTGAGGGAAGTCACCCTGAGCTCCGATGGCACGCTGGCGTCGGACGTCGTCGTCGACGACCTGTTGACCGGTCAGAACTATCTCGTCGTCGACGATATCGCTGCAGATTGTGCCGGTCTGATCTATGTCAGCGCTTCGATCACCGACCATAAGGGAAATGCCAAAGGCTCGCTCCACGGCACCTACGATCCGATGACCGGAACCCTCACCGAGTTTGGCAGCGGCTGGGGTGAGCTCACCTTTGGCGACGATGGAGCTCTCTATGGCCACGACGGGGTTACCGGCGGCTTCCATGTCATCGACCCCGTCACCGGGGTCACGGGTGCCCCCGTTTTGCTGGCCGTAGCCGCCAACGACTTGGCAGCGCCCAGGGGCTGCGCACCACCCGAGCCCGAGCCGCCGCTGGTGAGCGAGGTCTCGCTGTGCGCGGCCGGGTCGTACGAGGCCGGTCAGATAGCGATCGCGAGTGACCAAGAGAGCATTTTTGTGAACTTTGTCGCCAACGATGGCTGGAATCTCGCCGAGACCCACCTCGCCATCGAGTGCGATGCAAGCCAGATTCCCCGCTTGAGCCAGAGCGGCAGTCCCGACCTCGACGGATTCCCGTTCCAGGCGGTCCACGACCCCCTGGTTCAGGACTATCTCTACACCGTGCCGTTGCCCGACTGCGGGCAGAGCAACGTCGTCTACGTGGCCGCTCACGGCGTGGTCTACGACATGGTCAATCTGGCAACCGCACAGATCGCCAGTGGTCTGATCGAGGCTGCGGTCTCGGATCCAGATCACATCGAGGTAGCCACCAAGGTGACCCGACGTCGCCGAGGCCAGGAGCTGTTGTCGGAAGGGTTCGAGGATCCGGTAGCGCAAATAGAGCCTCCCCAACCGGCGGTGCTGGCCTGGGAGCCGTGCGACACCTATCCCGACTGTCCCTCCACGCAGACACTCGACCCCTCCCACTGGGATAGCGAAATCGGTCGTCGACCCGAGAATCCCGCTGCGGCTCTGGCCGGTGCGGACTGGGTCTGGGAGGACTATCTGGCGAGTGATCCGGTCACAGGCACCGTTGTCCGCTTCGAGCGAGCCTTCGACGTTCCCGGTCACGCGCAAACGGGCGACCTCTATCTGACCTGCCGCAACGCCTACGAGGTGTACGTCAACGACCAGTTTGTCGGTATGGCACAGGTCCCGGGGAGCGCCGAGGCCGGCGCAGGAACTTGTAACGCCACCACTTGGCAGGACAGCGATCTGCGCGAGGCCTGTGTGAGCACAACGGGCTGGGAGACGGTCGAAGGGTGGCTCGTGGGGGATCTCGTTCGACCGGGAGCCAACACGCTGACCATCGATGCCGCCAACGAGTACTTCGACATCGACGACATCGGTAACCTCGCCCCCGGAACCGAAGCCAGCAACCCGGCCGGCTGCATCTTTACCCTCTGGACCGATTACGCCAGCGACAACGACCCGGCCTGGGGCGCCGGCTGCGGCCAGGGGGACGCCTACCTGTTCGAAGGTGGTGACGGCGCCACTTTCTTTTCCTACCAGACCCGGGCGCCGAACGGCGGCGGTGGTGGAGACGAGTGCGGCAAGGTCGAGCAACTCTACCAGTGGGCCACCGGCACTGAAACCAAAGCCGAAGACTGGCAGTTTGGCAACCTGAACGAGAACAACTCGACCTACTTCGAGGGCGACTCCGTCCCGTACTACACCCATCTCACGGGGTTGACACCAGGTAACGACTACAGCCTGACCATCGAGTGGGACACCACCAAAGCGAGCAAGCACGCGCTCGACTACCTGACGACCTTCGATCGCAGCTACCCGCCGTTCGATCCCTGTGGCGAGGCTGGTCTCGGCGACTGCGCGACACCACCGGACACCTACTCCATTCCAGGCGATTCGGTCATGACGAACGATGTGAATTGGGATGCGGGTGCGATCCAAGATGCGGGTGTGTTCACCATGTGGCAAGGGGACATTTGGGGAGTCTCGTCCACCTACGGCTACTCCTTCGATCCCCTGGCGTGCGAGCCGAACTGCTACGTCGGCGACACCTCCACCAACATCACGGTTACCTTCACTGCGAGCGACGACGAGATCGTGCTGAGCTGGGGCGGTCATATCGCGACCAGAATGGATTGGGGAGTCGACAACTCGGCGGCCTTTATCTCGGGCTCGCCCTACCACATGCGGCTGATCGCCTACGACGATGTGACCAACGACGAAGTCTGCAGCGTCGGCAACACCGACCGCTCGCTCAAAGCTTCTGCCGTCATCTTCCCGGCCACAATCCGCATCGTAAAGGACTCGGTCCCAGACGACTCACAGGATTTCGAGTTCAGCATGACCGACGGCGACGACTTGCCGGTCACGGATGTCGATGGCCTGCTCATCGAGAACTTCTTCCTCAATGACGACGGTGACCCGACGGTTCCAAACAGCGAGGCCTTTGCGGTTCTGCCGGGTACCTACAAGGCGACCGAGCTGCTGCCGGTGGATGGCTGGGATCTGGACGACATTGCCTGTGTCTTCGATGTCCATGCCGACCCACCCCAAAACGGATCCTTCACCACCGATGTCACCGCCGGCCTGGCCACGATCGAGATCGTAGAGGCTGAAGAGATCACCTGCACCTACACCAACACCATCCTTGCGCCGAATCTCACCAATGGAGTGGTGAAGGACAACGATGCGGACGGAGACCTGATTTTCAGTGACACCGAAACGGTCCCGGTAGAAGCCACTTATCCGGTTACGGTTCCGTACCAGTTTTCGATCACCAACGGCGGCGGCGCCGCGACCATCCCGGCCATCTCGAGTGACACCGGCAACCCTGGAATCTTCGACGACACCCACCAGACAGAGCTTGCCGACACACTGGTGTGTACCCGCGACGACGCGTCGACTTTTGTCTTCTCTGATCTTCCGGAGCCCATCGGAGGCGGGGAGACCATCACTTGCACCTTTAGGGTGACTTTCGACAACGCCGATCTGGGCTCAGTTACCAACATCATGAGTGTCACGGCAGTGAACGAGTCCGGTTCGTCTACCGCGAGCGACCCGTCGACGGTTAATTTCACGCAGAACCCGGCGCTGTCGCTGGTCAAGACGGCGGATCCGACGACCTACGACGCGGCGGACGACGTCATCAGCTACAGCTACTTGGTGACGAACACGGGTAATGTGACGATCAGTCAGCCGATCACGATCGACGACGACATCGCCACCGACGAGCTGTGTCCGGCGACCCCGACATCGCTGGCTCCGGGTGATTCGATCACCTGCACGGCGTCGCACACGATCACCCAGGCGGATCTGGATACCGGCTCGGTGACCAACACGGCGACGGCCACGGGCAAGGATCCCGACGGTCAGGACGTCGTCTCCAACCCGGACGACGAGACGGTCACTGCCACCCAGAGTCCGGCGCTGTCGATCGACAAGAGCTCGACGACGACTGCGATCACGGCAGCCGGCCAGGTGGTGCCTTACAGCTACCTGGTGACGAACACCGGCAACATGACGCTGACCAACGTC
>JBAUDS010000068.1:0-1615 GCA_049678185.1 Thermoanaerobaculia bacterium | reverse complement strand
GTATGCCGCTATCCTTTGGCCCTCCCAGAAACGCCCACAGGTCCTTGATCTTGGATAACCCGGCGGACTCGAGGAGCTCCGGGTAGTAGGGCGGGTTGTGGGGCATCATCAGATAGGGCGGAGTATCAAAGCCCTCGATCAGCAACCCACACTCGTCGTTGACCGAGAAGGACATCGGCCCACGCAGAGTGTCGTGACCCCGCTCGGCCACCCAGGCAGCCGCCTGGTCGATCAGCGCGCTGGCCGTGGGCTGGTCGTTCTCGCACTCGAAGAAGCCGAAGAAACCGACCCGGTCGGCGTGGGTTTCGTTGTGAAGCCGGTTGGTGATGGCGGCAATCCGGCCAGTAACCCGTCCTTCCTGCTCGGCGACGAAGTAGGCCGCGTCGCCATGATCGAAGAAGGGGTTCTTCTTCTTCGACAGGAGGGTGCGGACGTCGTGTCGAAAGGGTGGGACCCAGACCGGGTCGTCCCGGTGGAGCCGATAGGGGAGATCGATGAAGGCTTTTAGATCTTGCGAGCTTTGAACCGGCCGAACCTGCATCTAGATGACGTCGAGCTCCCGCCCGACCCGCTCGATAGCCTCGAGACAGAAATCGATCTGCTCGAAGCTGTGGGTGGCCATGAGGCTGGTGCGTAGGCGGCATTTTGACTCTGGAACGGCCGGCGGGATGACCGGGTTGGTGAAGACACCGGCGTCGAACAGCTTGCACCAGAAGAGGAAGGTGTCTTCGAGCTCGCCGACGATGACCGGGACCACAGGGGTCTGGGTCTCACCGGTATCGAAGCCGAGACTCTTGAGTCCTATCAGCCACCGTTCGGTGTTCTTCCAAAGATGCTCGCGTCGCTCGGGCTCCTCCTGCATGACCTCGAGGGCCGCATGCACACTGGCGGTGCTGGCTGGCGGCAAGGCGGCCGAAAAGATAAAAGTCCGGCTGTGATGGCGCAGATAGTGGATGATCTGCTCGGAAGCGGCGACAAATCCTCCCACCGAGGCGAACGACTTGGAGAATGTGCCCACCACGATATCCACTTCGTTCTTGAGCCCGAAGTGAGCCGCGGTGCCGTCGCCGTTGGGTCCGAGAACTCCAATGGAGTGAGCGTCGTCGATGGCCAGGACGGCGCCAAATTTGTCGGCGACGCGTACGAGTCCGGGAACATCCGCGATGAAGCCGTCCATCGAGTAGACCCCGTCGACGATTATGAGGGCGCCGTGGTCGGGAGGGTGCCGCTCCAGCTTGTGCTCGAGATCGTCGAGGTCGGTATGCTTGAACCGCACGGCCTCACCAAAGGAGAGTTGGGCGCCATCGACGATCGAGGCGTGGTCGAGCTTGTCCAGGTAGACCTTTTCGTTACGGGCGACCAGACCCGTAATCAGGCCGAGATTGGCACTGTAGCCGGTGGAGAAGACCATGCAGGCCTCTTTCTCCATGAACTCGGCCAGGTCGGCCTCCAACCGGGTGTGCAGATCGAGGGTGCCGTTGAGAAAGCGGCTTCCCGTGCACCCGGAGCCGTAGAGATTCAGTGCCTTTTCGGCGGCCTCCAGGACCTTCGGGTGATGGGTGAGGCCCAGGTAGTTGTTGGAGCCGAGCATGATCCGCTCCCGCCCCTCGATGGT